>CALAQS010000255.1 GCA_937888435.1 uncultured Acidobacteriota bacterium | reverse complement strand
TCTGCGCATTTGCGTTTATCGGGCGGAGTGTCAACACGTCCGACGGGGCCGAAGTCGTGTCGGAGTCCCTCGGTCTCCTTGTGCAGGGACACCCGGGGTTCGGTCGGATGCCGGCGGTCGGCCCTTCGACGCCAGAATCCGCGCCGCCGGCCCACTCGAAGTACGGTCTGTTTGCGTCGGTCCTGCCGCTCCCGGCTCTGGCGCCGGCCTGGTTGTTGCGACGGCTGATCGGGGCCTCGGGTGTAGACGCAGTGACCGCTCTGACGTGGTCTCTCGGCACAGCGCTTGCGGCACTCGCCTTCGGTTCTCTCGTGCGGGCGCTGCGACCGGGAGCGACCGGGCCGTGGGAGGCGGCCTTCGTCGCGGGGACATTCTTGTGGCCATACGCGGCGGACTCGTTCGTCGAGCCGTTCGCGGCGGCGGGCCTCGCGGCGGGAGCCGCCATCGCTCTCTCTGGCCGCGCGGGCGCCGCAGCCGTGCCGTGGGCGGCCGCGTGTCTCCTCAAGCCGATCCTCTGGGTGACGGTGCCGGTTTTTCTTCTCAGTCTTGCCCTCGATGCGCGCCGGGCGCGCTCGGTCGTCGGCGCGCTGCAGGCCCTTGGCGTCTTCACAGGCGCTCTGTGCCTGCATGGGCTTGGAAACTTCGCCCTCTACGGTTCGCTCCTCGAGACCGGCTACGGGTCGGAGCTTCTCCGCTTTACAACGCCGCTCGGCGAAGGGTTGTTTGGCCTGCTCCTCTCGCCGGGGCGGAGTCTCTTCTTGTACGCTCCCGTCGTGGCGATCGGGCTAGTCGGCCTGTCGCGGGCCCCGCGTCTGGCGAAAATTCTGTGCGCCGGCACGCCGCTCCTGCATCTCCTCGTCGTCGCCCGCTGGTGGAGTTGGGAAGGCGGCGC
The DNA here is from genome assembly GCA_937888435.1 of uncultured Acidobacteriota bacterium. Classification (GTDB taxonomy): domain Bacteria; phylum Acidobacteriota; class Thermoanaerobaculia; order UBA5066; family UBA5066; genus Fen-183. The sequence continues at coordinate 33,429 of CALAQS010000255.1, read as the reverse complement.
CGCGTGGGGGCCGCGACACCTCTTGACGGTGCTCCCACTTCTCGTCGCCCCCGCGGCTCTCATCTCGGTGGGAGTGGTCCGGATCGCCTTCATCGCGGGAGCGTTCGTGAACATGCCCGGCGTCCTCGTCGCACCGGGCAGCTGGATCGGGTACGCGGAGCGCCTGCGTCCTCCGGCGGCCCTCGCGTGGCCGACGGCCGGTCCCGTACGGGTGGCGACGATCCCGGCGCTGAGCCCCATCGCGGGCCACGCGTGGCTCGCCGCGAGGAACCTCGCCGGGATCGAGCTCCCGAAGGCATGGCTCGAGGCTGGAACATCCGAGGGGGATCCGCCGCCGACGGCCGCCGAATCCGTCTCCCCCTGGCTCCTCCGGCGCGCGATGAGGCTGCCGCCCCTGTCCCCGATGGTCCCCCGCCTCCTCGTCCGTTCCGCGGCGGGGTACCTCGCACGGGGAGAAGCCGCGAAGGCCGTGCCCTGGGCGCGCGAAGCGATGCGCCTCTCTCCCGCTGACCCGGACGCCGCCCTGCTCCTCGCGTACGCCGAGGAGCAGGTTCGCGGCACGGCGAACCGCTGACCGAGGTCCGCCTGGCTCCGCCTGATGCGGGAGCATCATGGCTGCGCGCCCGCGCGGCCCTCAGCTTGTAAAGGGATGTATTCCGCCGGCCCGGCCGTCGAGAACCGTCCCCAAAGCAGGAGGACCGCCCATGAAGATCCTGGTCGCCGATGCGTTCGACGAGTCCCTTCCCGGCCGCCTCGCCCCGTTCGGCGAGGTCTTCACCGACCCCGCGCGCCTCAAGGACGCCGAAATCGTCCTCGTGCGCTCGAAGACGAAGGTGACGCGCGAGTTCCTGAACGGCGCGCCGAACCTGAAGCTCGTGATCCGGGGCGGAGTCGGCCTCGACAACGTCGACATCCAGGCCTGCCGCGAGCGCGGGATCGACGTGAAGAACACGCCGCGCGCGTCCTCGGTCGCCGTGGCGGAGCTCACGATGGCGCTCATGCTCGCCGTCCCGAACCGCCTCGTCGAGGGGCACACCGGCCTCAAGCAGGGGCGCTTTCTCAAGAAGGAGCTCAAGCGCACCGAGCTCTTCGGCAAGACGCTCGGCCTCGTCGGCGCCGGCCTGATCGGCACGGAGGTCGCGCGGCGGGCCCAGGCCTTCGGGATGAAGGTCATCGCCTACGACCCGCAGATCGCGAATCACGCCCTTGCCGAGCTCGTGGACGATCTCGACGAGCTGTTCCTGCGCGCCGACTTCATCAGCCTTCACGTTCCGGCGACGGCCGAGACACGCGGCCTCGTGAACGAGCACACGCTCGCCAAGATGAAGGACGGCGTCGTGATCGTGAACACCGCCCGCGGCTCGATCGTCGTGGAGCCCGAGCTCGCCGCGGCGCTCGCGTCGGGGAAGGTGCGCGCCTACGCAACCGACGTCTTCCTGAGCGATCCGCCCGACCCGAACAGCCCGCTCCTGTCCGCGCCGAACGTTCTCATGACGCCGCACCTCGGCGGCTCCAGCCGCGAAAACCTCCTGAGGATCGGCGACAGCGTCGTCGAGCTCCTCGGGAAGCGGAGGAAGACGCTCGCCGCCGCCCCTGTGGTCGACCTCGGCTCGATCATGATCGAGGCCGCGGTCGTCGCCGCGCGGTAGCGGGCCGCCGTCAGCGCTTCGAGCCGGGCCCTACGAGCGGCTGCCCGGGGCGCTCCGCCGTGATCTTTCCGCCGTCGACGACGAGGGCGCCGTTGACGGCGACGTACGGGAAGCCTTCGGAATAATGCAGGGGGTCGGCGTACGTCGAGACGGCCTTCACCCGGACGGGGTCGAAGGCGACGACGTCGCCGGCCATCCCGGCCTTCAGAATGCCGCGATCCCGGAATCCCGCGCGCGCGGCCGAGAACGACGTCATCTTCCGCACGGCCTCTTCGAGAGAGAGGAGCTTCTCGTCGCGCACGTACGTGGCGAGGATGCGCGCCGTCGAGGCCCAGGCGCGGGGGTGGGATTTCTCTTCCGAGTAAATCCCGTCCGTGGCCGCCGCCCCGGAGTCCGTGCAGAAGCCCACGAAGGGATCTTTCAAGGCTGCCCGGACGTCGTCCTCTCTCATCATGAAGATGATGCACAGAGCGTTCGCGCGGTCGGCGAGGACGATGTCCATCAGCGCGTCGCGCGGGTCTTTCTTCATGAGCGCGCCGATTTCCTGGAGCGTCCCGCCTTCGTATTTCTTGAGCTCGGGGTTGAGAACGGCGGCGAGCATGACGCCGGACCCGCCGCCCGAGCCGTACCACTGGTTCTCCCAGGAGTCGGCGTCCTCGGCCATCTCGTTTCGAATACGGGCCCGCGCCTCGGGATCGCGCAAGCGCGCCAGCAGCCTCTCGCGGCCGCCCTCGCGGACCCAGGGCGGGAGGCAGGCATCCAGCCCGTTCGAAGCCGCGTTCCACGGGTACTGGTTCGCCGCGACGTCCAGCCCCGAGGCGCGCGCGGCCGCGAACGCGGCGAGGATCCTCGGCATCGCTCCCCAGTTGCGCCGGTAGGCGGTCTTCAGGTGCCATACGTTCGCCGGGATGCGGGCTTCCCGGGCGATCCGGAACACCTCCGTGAGCGACGAGTCGATCCGATTCCCCTCGGAACGCTGATGGGTGAAGTACACGCCACCGCGGGAGGCCGCGACCTTCGCGCAGGCGATGATCTCGTCGGTGGAGTTGTAGAGATCGGGAACGTACTGCAGCGACGTGGAGACTCCGAGCGCGCCGTCTTCCATGGCCTGCGCGACGAGCGCCTTCATTCGGTCGAGCTCGGTCGGGCCGGCTCGCCGATCCTCTGTTCCGACGACCATCCGGCGGAGTCCCCCGAGCCCGACGAACGTGCCGAGGTTGATCGTGGGGGGGGTCCGCCGGAACCTCATGAAGTACGTGAGGAGCGACGACCAGTCCGGCCTGAGGCCGTAGTGTCGGTACGTGTCTTCGTTGCTCTTGAGCAGCGTTTCGTCGAGGGGTGCGATGGACTCGCCCTCGCCCGTGACCTCGGACGTGATTCCTTGCGTGATCTTGGAGGCCGCGCGCCGGTCGACCAGGGCGTTGTACTCGGACTGGCCGAGGAGGTCGATGAACCCCGGCGCGACGACGAGGCCGGTGGCATCGATCCGGCGACGGGCGCGGGCGATCCGGTCCGGCGCGAGATCGCCTACCGCGGCGATGCGGCCGTCCCGGACGGCCACGTCCCCGCGGAATGCCGCTTTCCCCGTGCCGTCTACGACCCGCCCGCCAGTGAACACGAGATCGTCCCCGCGGGGCGCGGCGCCCGCGAAAAGAAAAAGGGCCGCGACCGGCAGGGTCGCAGCCCGAAAAAAACGAGTCATGCCGCGGGTGCCCCCTTCGGCAACCCGCAACCCGCGCCCGCTCAGCGCGGTCCGCGGGGTCCGCGCGGCTCGTCTGTCTTCGGACGGGCCTCGTTGACGCGGATCGTGCGGCCGTCGTGCTGCGACCCGTTGAGCGCCTGGATGGCCTTCTGGGCATCCGCGTCGCTCATCTCGACGAAGCCGAACCCCTTGGAGCGGCCCGACTCGCGGTCCGCGACGACCGTGGCCGATTCGACGGCTCCATGAGGTTCGAAGAGGGCCCGGAGGGAGGCATCGTTCACACCGTAGGAGAGATTGCCGACGTACAGTTTCATCCCCGAATTTCCTTTCAGTAGCAGGTCCGATCGATGGGAAAGTCTAGCACGGGCGCCCCGCGCAAGGCCCGGGGGTGGGGGATACTCCGCCCATGGCACGCATCCGTCCTTTCCCCTCCGGCCGCCCGCCGCGCAAGCTCGCAGCGCGCGTCGCCTCCGTCCCCTACGACGTCGTGGATTCCCGCGAGGCCCGCGCGCTCGCGGCTGGCAACCCGGTTTCGTTCCTGCACGTCTGCCGCCCGGAGATCGACCTTCCCGAGGACGTGGACATCCATTCCGAAGCCGTTTACGCGAAGGGGCGTGAGAACCTCGACGGCTTCTACGCGAACGGCACGCTCGAGAGCGACCCCGTTCCCCGCCTCCTCGTATACCGGCAGACGTGGAGGGCGCGCAAGCAGGACGGCCTCGTCGCAACGTGCTCGGTCGACGACTACGACGCGGACGTCATCCGCAAGCACGAGAAGACGCGGCCCGACAAGGAGGACGACCGCGTTCGGCACCTGCTCGCGCAGTCCGCGCACGCCGAGCCCGTGTTCCTGACCTACCGGGCGGCGGACGCGATAGACGGTCGCGTCGCCCGGGTGACCGCGGCGTCCCCGGAGTTCGACTTCGAGGCGCCGGATGGCGTGAGACACACTCTCTGGGTCGTGCCAGAGGGCGACATCGCGTTCTTCGTCGCATCGTTCGCGGCGGTGCCTCTTCTCTACGTCGCCGACGGCCATCACCGCTGCGCGTCGGCCGCGCGCGCGCGCGCCGCGCTGAAGGGGAAGCTCCGGACGCTTCCCGACGAGCATCCCGTCAACTGGTTCCCGGCCGCGATTTTCCCGGACCGCGAGCTCGCGATCCTGCCGTACAACAGGGTGGTCAAGGACCTGGGAGGACTGGGGAAAGAGGATTTTCTTAGAAAGGTGCGCGAGCGGTTCGACGTGCGGGCCGCCGAAGCGCCCGAGCCGCGCGGCAAAGGGCAGATTGCCCTATTCCTCGAAGAAACTTGGCAGACCCTCACGCCGCGCGAGCCCGTGAATCGCGAGGATCCGATTGCCTCTCTCGACGTCTCCCTCCTCCAGGACCGCCTGCTCGCACCCGTCCTCGGCATCGGCGACCCCCGCACGGATCCCCGCGTCGACTTCGTGGGAGGGATCCGGGGCACGGGCGAGCTCGAGGAGCGCGTGCGCTCGGGGCGGGGCGCCGTCGCGTTCTCGATGTTCCCGACGTCTCTCGCCGAGGTCATGGCGATCGCGGACGCGGGGGCCACGATGCCGCCGAAGTCCACGTGGTTCGAGCCGAAGCTGCGGTCCGGCCTCTTCGTACACCGATTCTGAGGTCCGCCATGAAAGTGCTCGTCGCAGACGCGTTCGAAAAGTCCGGTCTGGACGGCCTCGCCGCTCTCGGCTGCGAGGTCCTCTACGAGCCGAAGCTCGAAGGGGCTTCCCTCGGCGCACGCCTCGCCGAGACCGGCGCCCAGGCGCTCGTCGTCAGGTCGACGAAAGTCGGAGCGGCGGAGATGGAAGGCGCCTCCGGTCTTGCGCTGATCGTCCGTGCGGGCGCGGGCGTGAACACGATCGACCTGCAGGCCGCCTCAGCGCGCGCGATCGCGGTGTCGAACTGCCCGGGCAAGAACGCGATCGCCGTGGCCGAGCTGACGTGGGGTCTCATCCTCGCCCTCGACCGCCGCATCGTCGATCAGATGAACGACCTTCGCGCCGGTGTCTGGAACAAGTCGCTGTACGGGAAAGCTCGCGGCCTCGCCGGGCGCACGCTCGGCGTCATCGGCCTCGGAGCGATCGGACTCGAAGTCGTCGGGCGGGCGAAGGCCTTCGGGATGCCGGTCGTCGCGTGGAGCCGCTCCCTGGACGAAGACCGCGCGGCGCAGCTCGGCGTGGCGCGCGCCGACTCGATTCATGCGCTCGCCGCCGCTTCCGACGGCGTGACGGTGCACTGCGCGCTCACGAGAGAGACGAAGGGCATGCTCGACGCGAAGTTCTTCGCAGCCATGAAGCCGGGCGCCTTCTTCGTGAACACGAGTCGCGGCGAGGTCGTCGACCAGCCGGCCCTCGAGGCCGCGATCGCCGAGAAGGTGCTCCGAGCGGGTCTCGACGTCTTCGCGAAGGAGCCGTCCGGAGGGACGGGCACCTTCGAGGACGGGATCGCGCTCCTTCCCGGCGTCATCGGCACGCACCACGTGGGCGCCTCGACCGAGCAGGCGCAGGCCGCCATCGCGGAAGAGACCGTGCGGATCGTCGCGGCCTTCGCCTCGACGGGGGAAGTTCCGAACGCCGTCAACCTCGCGAGCCGCACGCCGGCGACGCACGTCCTGTCCGTCCGGCACCGCGACCGCGTCGGCATCCTTGCGCACGTGTTCGGCGTGCTGCGCGCGGCCGGGATCAACGTCGAACAGACGGAAAACGTCGTCTTCGCGGGCGCGGAAGCCGCGTGCGCCCATATCCAGGTGGGACGGGCGCCGCAGGAAGCTGTTCTCGAGGAGATTCAGCGAGGCTGCGCCGACGTGCTCTCGATCTCGGTGCGGCCACTCTAGAGCCCTTCTCCGGACCCGCCGCCGAGCGCCGGCCCTCTCCGGCATAATGGCTCGGACAGATCGTGCTCGAACCGCTTCCCGCGAAAACTCTGCTGGACTACTTTCGCTTTGCCGCCGGGAGCGGCAAGGCGGAGCTCCTCGTCTCGAAGACCGGCGAGGCCTGGACGCCTCTTTCCGCTACGGACTTCGGAGAGCACACCCAGGGCCTCGCCCTGGGGCTCGCGCTCCTCGGCGTCGATCGGGACGACCGCGTCGCGATTCTTTCGGAGAACCGGCCCGAGTGGCCGATGGCGGACTTCGCGACGCTTTCCCTCGGCGCGCTCAGCGTGCCGATCTACACGAGCTACCTCGCGCCCCAGGTCGAGTACATCCTGCGGGATTCGCTCGCGAAGGTCGTCGTCGTCTCGAGCGCGGTCGAGCTCCAGAAGGTTGTCGACGTCCGCGACCGCTGCCCCGAGCTCAAGCACGTGCTCGTTCTCGACCATGTGCCGTGGAGCGCGGGGAAGGCCACACCTTTCGCCACCGTGGTCCAGAAGGGCCTCGCGGCCCTGCGCGCGGACCCGGGCGCCTTCGAGGAGCGCGCGTCGTCGATCCTTCCGGGTGATCTCGCGACGATGATCTACACGTCCGGAACCACGGGTGAGCCGAAGGGGGCGGTTCTGACACATGAGAACCTCGTGTCGAACGTCGCCGCATGCTCGGCGTTCTTCGACGTGACGAGTGACACGAGCGCCCTGTCCTTCCTGCCTCTGGCGCACGTGTTCGAGCGGATCGTCGACTATCTCTTCTTCTCGCGAGCCGCCACCATCACGTACGCGGAGTCGATCGAAAACCTCTCGGAGAACTTCATCGAGGTCAAGCCGCATTGTTTCGCCGCGGTGCCGCGCGTGTACGAGAAGATGCTCATGCGCGTCCAGACGGCCGTGGAGAGGGCTCCGGCCCTGCGCCGCGCGATCTTTTCCTGGGGCGTGAAGACCGGTGTCCGCCGTCTCGCGGTCGTCGGGGCGGGGAAGGCGCCGGGGCTCTTCCTGAGGCTCAAGGTCGCGCTCGCCGATCGGCTCGTCTTCGGAAAGATCAAGGCCCGGCTCGGAGGCCGCTTTCGCTTCGCGATCTCGGGCGGCGCGCCGCTTTCCCGCGACGTCGCCGAATTTTTCTGGGCGGCGGGTATCGAGGTGTACGAAGGCTACGGTCTCACGGAGACGAGCCCCGTCCTCTCGTGCAACCGCCCGGGCGAGTGGCGCCTCGGCACGGTCGGTCGCGCGATTCCCGGCGTCACGCTGCGGCTCGCCTCGGACGGCGAGGTTCTCGCAAAGGGCCCGAACGTGATGGAGGGCGGTTACTGGCGGAAGCCCGACGAGACGGCAAGCGTCTTCGATGCCGAAGGCTGGTTCCTCACGGGTGACATCGGCTCCTTCGACGCGGACGGGTTCCTGACGCTCACCGACCGCAAGAAGGAGATCCTCATCAACGCATACGGAAAGAACATCGCTCCCGCGCCGATCGAGGCCGCGCTGAGGTCGGTGCGGTACGTCGCGTCAGCAATTCTCATTGGCGACCGGCGGAAGTTCCTGTCGGCGCTGATCGTGCCGGACTTCGAGAAGCTCGAGACCTGGGCGCTCTCGTCCGGCGTGAAATTCCGGGATCGCGACACGCTCGTGAAGAATCCGAAGGTCCTCTCGCTCGTGAAGCAGGCGATCGACATCCTCAACGGCGACGAGCCCCACGAGCGGCAGATCCGCGCTTTCACGCTTCTCACGGACGACTTCACGATCGAGGGCGGCGAGCTGACTCCCACGATGAAGATCAAGCGCCGCGTGGTCGCCGAGAAGTACCGGGACGTCATCGACCGCATGTACGGAGAGGCGGAAGAGGGAACGGCCTCGGGAGAAAGACCCGGGGATTCTCTTAGAGGGTAAATAGGGCTAGGCCGTCGGCGAAGCGCCGCGTGAAGGGCGCCTCATGGCCGCGTGGCTCAAAGCAGTTTCGCCACGCGTGCCAGCGCTCGCCGCCCTCCCGGCTCGTTCATTCTCTCGGCCGCCTCGCCGAGCGTGAACCAGCGGAGGTCGACGGACTCGGCGGCATCGCGATGGATGTCCCCGGGCGTTGCGGTCGCGAGCGCGTAGCGCACGTCGTAATGGAGATGGGGCGGTTCGCCCTTGCCGGCGGGGATGTCGTGGACGTCGACGTCGAGGATCTCGTCCTTTAGGAGCGTGAGGTCCTTCAGCCCCGATTCCTCCGCCGCCTCCCGCAGCGCGGTGGCGCGCGGGTCGTATTCTCCGTCGTCATGCCCTCCGAGCTGCAGCCACGCGTTCAGCCGCCGGTGATGGTGAAGCAGGACCTTGCCGGTGGAACGGCAGACCACGAAAGCGCTGCCGGTGATGTGACCGGGAGCGAACGTGTGGCGCGAGAAGCAGGCCGTCTCCGTCTCGACGAGACGGAGAATCGCGTTCTGGTGCCGCTCCTCGCGTGCGTCCACCGGAACGTGCCGGAGCAGCGCGTCGCGAAGGGTTGCACGGGCGCGATCGAGCGGCACGGACCGGCGCACGACGGCGACCTTAACAGCCCCGTTGGGCGTTCGGGCATCATTCCGGAATGCCGATGACATTCGACCGTCCCCTGCTCGCCGTTTTCTGCGGCGCGCGCACCGGCCTCTCGCCCGTTCACGCAGACGACGCGGCGGCCGTCGGGCGCGCGATCGCTCGCGCCGGTGCGGGCCTCGTGTATGGCGGCGGGCGCGTCGGGCTCATGGGCATCCTCGCGGACGCGGCGCTCGAGGAGGGCGCGCCCGTCTACGGCGTCATCCCGGCGGGCCTCGCGGAAAAGGAGATCGCGCACGGCGGCCTCACGCATCTCGAGGTCGTCGCAACGATGCACGAGCGCAAGGCGCGAATGTCGGAGGTGGCTGCCGGCTTCCTCGCGCTCGCCGGGGGGTTCGGCACTCTCGACGAGTTCTTCGAGATCGTGACCTGGCGCCAGCTCGGCCACCATTCACGGCCGATCGTCCTCTTCAACGGCTCCGGCTACTTCGACTCTCTTCTAACCGCCCTTCGGCATGTCGCGGACCAGGGATTCGCCCGGGACGGCGCCGAGTATTTCACGGTGGAGACCGAGCCCGACGCCGCGGTTCGGCGCGCCCTCGCCGGATCGGAACGTCAGGTGCCGGCCCGATGGCCCTCTCGCTCCTGAACAGGGCCCCGCGGGCGCTCGGCCTTTCGGTCCTCGCCGCCTTTCTCCTGCTCGCGGCGACGGCCGAAGAGCGCACGTTCGGGACCGTCAGCGACGAGCAGCAGATGCTCTACACCGCGATCTCGATCGCTGAGACCTTCGAGCTTGGGATCGCGCGCGGACAGACGTTCGCCATCCCGCGGCCGGCGGGCGACGCGGTGTCGCCCTACGGCATGGGGCTTCCGCTGCTCGAGGTGCCGTTCGCCCTCGTAGCGGGCCCGTGGGAGGCGCGTTTCGGCGCGCGCACGTCGCAAACGCTGTTCGTTCTCCTGCAGGTCCTCCTCGTGACGGCGGCGGCTGCGGGGGCCGGCCTCCTCGCGAAGACGCTCGGCGCGGGCCTCTTCGGCCAGGGGCTCGCCGTGTTCGGGACTGCGCTCGCTTCGCCTCTCTGGCCGTACACGGCGTGCGGATTCACCGAGCCGCTGCAAGCGGTCTGTCTCGTGTTCGCCGTGATGTTCGCGACCCGCGCGAGCCAGGCGGAAGGACGGTCGGCGCTCGGCCTCGCCTTCGCCGCGGGGTTTTGCGCCGGCTTTTTCGCCCTCACGAAGGTCGTGAATCTCCTTTTCGTCCCGCTCGCGCTTCTGCCGCTTCTCGCCGGAGTGTGGCCTCTCGCGCGCGAGAGGGTGCGGGCATGGGCCGCAGCCATCGCGGGCATCGCCATACCGATCGCGGCAATGCTCGCCTTCGAGGTCGTTCGCTTCGGCCGTCCGTTCTCGTCCTATGCACGCGGGCAGTACTTTTCGCATCCGCCTCTCGACGGGGCCTGGCGCCTCCTCGTGGGTCCGAACAAGGGGCTCTTTCTCTACTTCCCGCTGGGCCTCCTCGCCGCCGTCGGGCTCGTTGCGCTCGTCCGCGGGCGGGAGACACGCGGCGCCGCGGTCTCGACACTCGCGCTCGCCGCCGGCCTTCTCGCGCTGTATTCGGCCTGGTGGGCGTGGGACGGGAGCGGGGGCTGGGGGCCGCGCTTCCTGGTCCCGCTCGTGCCGCTTCTCGCGTCCGCCGCGGGCGCAGCCGCGGGGACGCCCGCGCGGCGTGCCGCCGCCGTCGTACTCGTCATTCTCGGCACCGTCGTGAATGCGCTCGGGACGTTTCAGGCCGAGGCGGCCACGTTCTACTACGTTTCGTCCACGGGGCTCGCGCGCGTCTCGCGCGCGCTGTACGAGGAATACCCGCCTTCCTTTCGCCCGCCCGAGAGCCGTGAGGGGATGTACTGGCTACCCCGATACGTGCCCGCGGCGTCGGACCCAGCCTTCTCGGCGTTCCGGATTCATCCGTTTCTTCTCGCGAACCGCCTCGCGGAGCATGACGACGACGCTCGCCGGCGCCGCCTGTCTTCGCCTCCGTGGCTCGCGACGAGCCCCGACGCGATTCCGCTCCTTCTGGCCGACTCGCCGCAGATCACGACTCAGACCCCGCTCGTGAGGTATCTCGCATCGAAGTTCCGGTGGCCGCATCTCTTCATGTGCTTCGAGCGGCCAGACGGTGAACGGCCCGGCACGTACAACACCGCGTGGGTCGCGGGGCTGGCGGACCAGACGCTGCGAAACCTGGACATCGCTCGCCCGGAGCGCGCCTCCCGCCTCGCCGAGAGGCTTTTTGACGTTTCGCCTTCGGCCTACACGGCCGCCCTGCGGGCCGAAGCGCTGAGACTGTCGGGGCGGACGGGCGACACGCGCGCGTTCCTCGACTCGCTGCCCGAGCGGGTCTTCAACGCTCCCGTTCTCGCCCTCGTCCGGGCGCTCGCGGCGCGCGATGCCGGTCAGGACGAAGTGGCCGCCGCCCTCCTCTCCGAGGCGGCGCGCGGCATCCGGACGATCACGCTCAGGCAGGCGCTCACGCGTCCCCCGTCCGAGTGGCCGCGTTCTCTGCGCGCTTTCCTCTCGGATCTTCCCGACGCCCCTATGCGCGTCTCCGCCGCGCGTGAGTGATTCGCCGCTGCTAAGATCGAAATGATGCGTATGCCACGATCCTTTCCTCCGTTCGCCGCCGCCCTCTTCGCGATTCTTCTCGCCCTTCCGGGCCCGTCGCGCTCGGACACGAGCGCCTCGAAGCCCGCGCCCGGCAAGATGTCGATCAGATGGCGCTCGATCGCTTCAGGGGACGCCGAGGCGAAGAAGAGCGGAAAGCCCGCGCTCTACTTCTTCACGGCCGCCTGGTGCGGGCCGTGCCGGCTGCTCGCAGGGCAGGTCTTTGCAGTACCGGAGATGGCCGCGCAGATCGAGAAGGATTTCGTGCCGATCGAAGTGGCGGATCGCGAGCGCGAGACCGGGCGCAACTCGCCCGAGATGGTGGCGCTCGCGGACCGCTATCGGTTGCGCGGATTTCCGACCCTCGTCGTGTCGCGCCCGGGCCTCGCGGCGAACGTGACGCTCGAAGGTTGGGAAGGCAGGGGAAAGTCGTTCGAGTTCCTGAAGACCGCGAAGAAGCGCTTCCTCGATCTCGAGAAGAAGGCGCATTGAGGTGATGACATGAGCGACGTGAAGATTCTGGTGAAGCCCAACGGCCCGCTCCTCGTGAGCGGGGAGATCGGCCTCGTGGACGGCGCGGAGAAAGCGTTCGGCCTCGGCGGCCGCGCGACGATCGCCCTTTGCCGGTGCGGCCAATCCGCGAGCAAGCCGTTCTGCGACGGCACGCACAACAAGGTGGGCTTCCAGTCGGACCCGCCGGCGTGCGATCTGCCGCCCCGGGCTCCGAAGCCTTAGGGCGATCGCCCCTCAACCTTCGCGCAGAAGCCCTTCCGCGGTGAAGATGCGAAACGCGCGCGTGACGGCGCGGGGCGAGAGCGGTTTTCCGCACGCGCGGGCGGCCGCGCGAAGCGCCGCCCCGAGCGTCCGTCCCTTTGCGAGCGCCCCGAGGAGGTGGAATTCCTCCCGCGTCAGGTCCAGACGGTAGACGGAATAACGGCGGCGGTGCAGCGCCGCCCACGTCGCGTGCGGGCGGGTCTCCGGACGTTTCCCCGCCTTCAGCGCGTCGAGCGCGGCGCCCGCGGCGTGGCGGAACGCCAGAAGGCGAAGTGTCGGAGGGGTGGCGAAGCGGCGCGACTCCCAGTCCTCGGCGACGTGGCGGGGAGGACGTGACGGGCGTTCCGAGCCCTCCTCGTCGACTTCGAAGACCTCGGTGACCGCGCGCTCGAGGCGCGCGAGGTCGTAGAGGAAAGGCGAGGGCCCAAAGCGGCGGGTTCTTCGGAGGAACTCGGGCACGTGGTCGCCGAGGCGGGCGAACGTGTAGCTGCGGGAGGGATGGACCGCGACGTACGCGAGGACGAAATCGAAAAAGCGCTCGTGTCCGAGGAACGCCGCGAGACCGGGATAGTCGGCCTCGAGGGCGTCGCGCATGCGCAGCGGGTACATCCCCTGGTAGACCGCGAGCCGCTCGAGCGGCGCCATCGTCTTCGAAGGCAGGATCGCACGGCGCGCCTCGGCAGCCTTCATGTGGCGCGCCGCGGAACGGGCGCGAACGGCCTTCTCCACGGCGCCCGGATGGACGATCACGGCCTGCATCCAGCGCTCGAGGCGCGGCAACTCAGGCACGGGCGGGCCGCCGCGGAGCGTCGACCCGGGATTCGCTCGCGAGCGGCGGGCGATACTTTAGGGCCTTTTTCGCCTCGCCGTGGACGGTCGCGAAGTCCGGGATGTCCTCGTCCCATTCGTAGAGCGTGGCACGCGGCCCCGTGCGGGCGATCGCGTGCGCGTAGAGCTTCCAGACGTCCTTCACCATGGGCGCGCTGTGTGTGTCGAGGAGGTGTGTGCCCTTGTCGGTGTGCCCGGCGAGGTGGTACTGCACGACGCGGTCCGCCGGCAGCGCGTCGAGGTAGATGATGGGATCGAAGCCGTGGTTCACGGAGCTCACGTAGACGTTGTTCACGTCGAGCAGCATCCCGCAGTCGGCGTCTACCAGGAGGCGCGCGAAAAACGCGGCTTCGGACATCGTCGAGGAGCGGAATTCCAGGTAGGAAGACGGGTTCTCGAGGACAAGAGGCTGCCCGAGCACTTCGGATGCCTGCTTCACGCGGGAGACGACGTGGCGCAACGTCTCCTCGTTGTACGGCAGGGGGAGCAGGTCGTGGGTGTTGCGCCCCGAAACCCCCGTGAAGCAGAGATGGTCCGACACCCACCGCGCGTTCGTGCGCACGGCGAGCGCTTTGACCTTCTTCAGGTAGCCCAGATCGAGAGGGTCGGTCCCTCCGATGGACATCGAGACGCCATGGAGCACGACCGGATAGCGTTCGGAGACGCGGTCGAGGATGTGGCGCGGGCGCCCGCCCGTGTCGAGGAAGTTCTCGGTGAGGGCCTCGAAGAAGTCCACCTCGGGCGCCTTCGAGAGGACGTGACCGAAGTGGACCGTGCGGAGCCCGACCCCCACGCCGAGGTCGGGCAATCCGAACCGGTCTCCCATGGGGAAGGGGGTCAGTAGGCCGCCGGCGCGGCGGCGGGTGCGGCCTTCTTCTTGAGCGGCACCGCGCAGCCGCCCTTGCCCTTGCAGGCGTTCTGGCCGGCGCACTTGTGGTCCTTCGTGCTACAGCCGCCCTGGCCCTTGCATTTGTTCTTGCCCGAACAGTCGTGTTTCATCGACGCCGAGGCGCAGCCGCCCTTGCCCTTGCAGCCGTTCTGGCCGGCGCATGTGTTGTCCTTCGTGGCGCAGGCGCCCTGACCTTTGCAGCCGTTCTTGCCTGCGCAAACGTGGTCGTTGCTCTTGTCTTTCTCGGCCGGCTTGTCGTCGGCGAGAAGGGCTTTGCCGGCGACGATGCCGGCGACGGCGGCTCCGAGGGTGCTGGCGAACTGGCGACGGTTCATGTGTGTGCCTCCTTCGAGTTTCTGCGGATTCGTGGGATTGACGCTTCGGCTTTGGGACGAAGTGGAACATTCCGGAAGTGTGTGAGAACGAGATTATGTCGCAGAATCAACCTTTTCCCATACGGGAGTCAAGGCCGGCATGGATCAGCCGTTCGAGGCCTCGATGGATCGCCTTTCACCATCGAACAGGTGGATGCCGGAACGGGCCAGTCCTATTCCCGTGTCTTCCGGCCTCTCTCGTCGACGGCTACGCGCAGGATCTCGGCGACGCTCCAGGCCTGGGCCATGCAGCCGCGCGGGCGGTGGGGCGCGTCGCCGTCGAAGATCTCCGGGAGCTGGCCGAGGCCGTCGCCGAGCAGGAAATCCTCGAGCGGGGCGAGGAGGCGGCGGATCGCCTTCGCGGTCTTCGGGCCGTCGCCATTCACGCGGCGGAAGCTTGTTGCATAGGCCCCGAGAAGCCACGGCCACACCGTGCCCTGGTGATAAGCCGCGTCGCGTTCCACGGGCCCGCCTTCGTAGCGGCCCCGGTACGCCGGGTCCTTCGGCGACAGCGTGCGGAGTCCGTAGGGCGTCAGGAGATGCTCTTCGACGATGGCAAGGACGCTTCGCGCGAGCGGCTTCGGAACCATCGAATGGTGGAGGCTGACGGCGAAGAGCTGGTTCGGCCGGACCGACCGGTCGCGCCACGCGCCGTCAACGCAGTCGACGAGGCCGGCTGCCGTCTCGTCGGGGAAGAGCCTGAGGAAGCTCGTGCGGCATCGTTCCGCGCGCGCCGCATATGCTTTCGCAGAATCTCCGTCTCCGAGGCTCGACGCGAAGTCGCTCATCGTGCGGAGCGCGTTGAACCAGAGCGCCTGAATCTCGACGGGCTTGCCTTCGCGCGGTGTTACGGGGCGACCTTCGACTCGCGCGTCCATCCACGTCAGCGCCTCGCCCGCGGCGTGCCATTGGAGGAGCCCGTCCGCGCTTACACGGATGCCGTAGCGCGTGCCGCGCTCATGCCACGCGACGATGTCCGCGAGGATTCTGAAGAGGCGGTCACCGACGAGCGTCAGGTCGCCCGTGGTTTCCACGTACTGCCTCACGGCCTCGAAATACCAGAGTGTCGCGTCGACGGCGTTGTATTCCGGCTCCTCGCCGGCTTCCGGGAACCGGTTCGGCAGCATCCCCTGATCCACGTGCTCCGAGAACGCGAGGAGGATCTCCTTCGCGACCTCCGGCCGGCCGGTCGCCAGCGTGAGGCCAGGCAGCGCGATCATCGTGTCGCGGCCCCAGTCGCTGAACCAGGGGTAGCCCGCGATCACGGTCGTCAGGTTGCCGCGTGCGACGAGGAACTGGTCGGCGGCGAGGACGAGTTTGCGAAAGGAAGGGCCCCCCGGCGCGCGTCGAACGAGATGCTCTCTTCGGGAGAGCTCGGATTTTCTTAGAAGGTGAATGTCGGCGGCGGAGCGGGGGGAGGTCGACGCAATGATCGCCGCCTCGGGGCGCGCGGCGCCCGGGATTTCCTCGAAGGTGAAAGACAGGGAAAACGGGTGCCAGAGGTCCTCGCGGAAGTCGAAGCCGCGCGCCCTCTCCTCTTCATATTCGAAGGATCGATACCAATCTCCGGCCTGCTCCGCCTGCCCGTTGTGCCCGAGAAACAGCTGAGGAAGGCGCTCGTAGGGCTGGATCGCAACCGATCCTTCCGCGATCTCGATCCGGCGGTTCAGGGTGTCGTTCTCATGCGTGAGCGCGTGAAAGTCGCGGAACGCGACGAGGGGGCGCACCTCGAGGCCGATGGGCCCGGCGTCATTCCCGCCCTTCGCGAGCCGCCACGTCACGCACACGGCGTTCTCGCCGTGCGGCATGAAGACTTGCTTCTCGAGGACGAAGCCTTCCACGTCCCATATGAACGTCGGGAACGGGTCCATCCGGAAGTCCGCCAGGAAGCGAAAGCCTTCGGGATGTCGGGTTCCCGGGAAGAGGTTCGTCGAGAGGTCGATGCGCCGGCCGCCCACGAGGAGCGTCTCCTCGACTTTCGACAGGAGCACGGCGCGGCTAACGGGGGGCTTCGTCGCGGCCACCAGCAGGCCGTGATACCTGCGCGTGTTCTCGCCGGTGACGGTCGACATCGCGTACCCGCCGAGGCCGTTCGCTTCGAGCCACTCGCGCCCGTCGGGCTCGCCCGTTCCGGCGGTCATTCGCCGCTCTGCTGAAGCAGCTTCGCGACCAGCCCGGTCCAGCCGGTCTGGTGGCTCGCGCCGATCCCGGCGCCGATGTCGCCGTGGAAGTACTCGTAGAAAAGGATGTAGTCGCGCCAGTGAGGATCGGTCTGGAACGTCTCGGCGCCTCCGTAGACGGGCCGCCGGCCGCTCTCGTCGCGCAGGAAGATGCGGGTGAGGCGGCGCGAGAGCTCGCTGGCGACGTCCGACAGCGTCGACCTCTCTCCCGAGCGAGTCGGGAACTCGACCTGAAAGGAATCGCCCAGGAAATGGTGAAACTTCTGGAGCGACTCGATGATGAGGTAGTTCACGGGAAACCAGACAGGCCCGCGCCAGTTCGAATTGCCGCCGAAGAGGCCCGTGGACGACTCGGCCGGCTCGTAATCGACGCGGTGCTCCATGCCCATGACGTCGATCACGTACGGGTGCTCCCTGTGGAAACGCGAGAGGGCGCGAATGCCGAAGTCCGAGAGGAACTCCCCGGGGTCGAGGAGGTACGTCAAGACCGAGCGCAGGCGGTCGCGGCTCACGAGCGAGAGAAAGCGGCGCGGGCCGTCGTCCGTCGAGATCGTCTCGACGTGACTCGCGAAGTCGGGCCGGTTGTCGATGAACCACTGCATGCGCCGCTTGAAACCGGGCAGACGGTCCACGACGTCGGGCTCGAGAGTCTCCACCGCGAAGAGCGGGACGAGGCCCACCATCGAGCGCACGCGCATCGGGAGGCGGCCGCCGCCGGAGAGGTGCAGGACGTCGTAATAGAAGCCGTCCTGCTTGTCCCACAGCTCGATGCCATCGCCGCCGAGGTTGTTCATCGCGCGCGCGATGTAGACGAAGTGCTCGAAGAACTTGGACGCGACGTCTTCGTAGGCGTCGTCCTCGCGCGACAGCTCGAGGGCGATCGCGAGCATGTTCAGGCAATACATGCCCATCCAGCTCGTGCCGTCCGACTGCTCGAGGTGGCCGCCGGTTGGGAGAGGAGCGCTGCGGTCGAAGACGCCGATGTTGTCGAGGCCCAGAAAGCCGCCCTGGAAGACGTTTCTTCCCTCTTCGTCCTTGCGGTTCACCCACCACGTGAAGTTCAGGAGCAGCTTGTGGAACACGCGCTCGAGAAACTTGCGGTCCGGCCTGCCCGAGCGCTTTGCGTCGATCTTGTAGACGCGCCACGCGGCCCATGCGTGGACGGGCGGATTCACGTCGCTGAACTTCCACTCGTACGCGGGGAGCTGCCCGTTCGGGTGCATGTACCACTCGCGCAGGAGCAGGATGAGCTGCTGCTTGGCGAAGTCGGGGTCGACGAGCGCGAGCGGCACCGTGTGGAACGCGAGGTCCCACGCGGCGTACCACGGGTACTCCCACTTGTCCGGCATCGAGATGACGTCGGCGTTGTACAGATGCCCCCATTCGCAGTTGCGGCCGTGTTTCCGCTCCGGCGGAGGCGGCGGCTGATCGGGATCGCCTTTCAGCCAGCGGGCGATCTCGAAGCCGTAGTACTGCTTGCTCCACAGGAGCCCGCCGAACGACTGGCGCATGACGCTCTTCGCGTCGTCCGAGACGTCGTCCGGGATCACGTTCGCGTAAAAGGTATCCGCCTCCGCGCGACGCGCGGCGAGAATCGAGTCGAAGAGAGGCCCTATCGGATAGGCCGGCACCGCATCCGTCAGGCGCAGCCGGATCCTCTTCGAGCCGCCTGCCGGGACGTCGAACTGGTACCACGCGGCGGTTTTCGTGCCGAAGCCCGCGGGATTCACCGCCTCCGTGGCGCCGTGGACGACGCGCTCGTGGAACGCGTCTTTCACGTACGGTCCGTCGTTCTCGGTGCCGAAGAGGCGGCGGTTGTTCGTCTCGTTCTCGGTGAAGAGGAGCTCCGGCGCGCCTTCGGCGTACAGCGTGCGGTCGCCGTATGCGGGGTGCGCGATCGCGACCGCCGCCGCGCCCGCCGGCCCTTCGGCTTTGCGCGCGCGCGGCTTTCGCGCGTTGAGGCCCCACGACCACGTGTTGCGGAACCAGAGCGTCGGAAGGAGGTGGATCGGCGCGGCTTCGGGGCCGCGGTTAAAGACCTCGATCTCCACGAGGATGTCCTCGGGCGAGGCCTTCGCGTAGGTGACGAAGACGTCGAAGTAGCGGTTCTCGTGGAAGACGCCGGTGTCGAGGAGCTCGTATTCCAGCTCCCGCCTGCCGCGGCGGCCGTTCTCCTCGCGCAACTTCGCGTACGGGAACTCCGCCTGCGGATACTTGTACAGCATCCGCATGTACGAGTGCGTCGGCGTGGAGTCGAGATAGAAGTAGTACTCCTTCACGTCCTCGCCGTGGTTTCCTTCGGCGCCGGTGAGGCCGAAGAGGCGCTCTTTCAGGTACGGGTCCACCCCGTTCCACAGGGCGAGCGCGAAGCAGAGGCTCGCGTGGCGGTCGGAGATGCCGGCGATGCCATCCTCTCCCCAGCGGTACGCGCGCGAGCGCGCCACGTCGTGCGGGAAGTACTCCCAGGCCGAGCCGTCCGGGCTGTAATCCTCGCGGACGGTTCCCCACTGGCGTTCGGAGAGATACGGCCCCCATCGTTTCCAGTTCTTCTTCCGCACGCGGTCCTCCACGAGGCGGAGCGACTCCGGATCGGGCGCGTTCGGCTTGGTCACGTGAGGTCTCCCGGACGCAAGGGTATACGGGGTCGTGTGCACGTCAGGTTCAGATGCCGGTGGGCGTCTCTCGTCTCGGAGCTTAGACTTCGCCTGTGAAAGGAGAGCCTTCCCTCGGTCCCCCGGGCGAAGCGCCCCCTCCCCGGCTCAGCGACGAGACGCACTGGTACACGGAGCACACGGCGCTCGTCATCAGCACGCTGAAGTGGACGGTCCTCGGCGCAGCCGCCGGCCTCTGCGTCGGCTTTGGGACGCGCGCGTTCCTATGGGCGCTTGCGGCGTCCGGGACGTGGGTGAAGCGGGTGACCCCGGGCGGAATCTCGCCGACATTGCTTCTCCCGCTCGCGCTTCCGGCGTGTGTGCTCCTGATCCGGCGGTTCGCGCCGACGGCGCGCGGCCACGGGACCGAAGCTGTCATCGCCGCGATCCACCGGGAGTCCGGCCGGATCCCGTGGAAGGTCGCGCCCATCAAGCTTCTGGCGACGGTCGTGACCCTCGCCTTCGGAGGCTCGGTGGGGAAGGAAGGACCTTGCGCCCAGATCGGGGCCGCGATTACGAGCCTGTTCGCCGATGTCCTCCGCCTGAACGACGACGACCGTCGCCGCCTCGTGATCTGCGGCATCGGCGGCGGCTTCGCGGCCGTCTTCGGGACGCCAATTTCCGGCGCCCTTTTCGGGATCGAGGTGCTCTACCTCGGGCGGATTGAGTACGCGGTCCTTTTCCCCTGTCTCGTGTCCGGCATCGTCGCGCACCTCGTGTGCGGCTCGCGGGCGCCCGTGCCCGCCCTTCCTGAAGGGCTCGGCGGGCTCGGGCGCTCCGAGCTCGTCGGCCTGTCGATCCTCTTCGGAGCCGTCTTCGGCCTCGTCGCGCTCCTCCTGATCGAGGGGATGCGAGGGCTCGAGCGCGGCCTCAGGCGCTTCGAGGAGCACCCGTACATCGTCGCCGTGGCCGGAGGCATTTTTCTCGCGGCCTTTTACGCCCTCGTCGGTGACGCGTACGCGGGGCTCGGGGTCCCGACGATCGAGAACGCGCTCGCCGCCACAGGGACGATCGTGATCCTCGCGTTCCTGTGGAAGATCGTCGCGACGGTCGTCACGCTGGAGACCGGCGGGAGCGGCGGGATCGTGACGCCTCTCTTCTTCATCGGGGCGACGAGCGGCGCGGCTCTCGCGCGGCTCCTGCACCTCCCGACGGGGCTCTTCGCGGCCTTCGGCTTCGTGGGCGTCGTCGCCGGCGCCGCGAACACGCCGATCGCGGCGGCCGTCATGGGCATCGAGCTTCTGCCGCGGGACGTCGGCGTCTACGCGGCGCTCACCGCCGGGACGGCGTTTCTCCTCGTCGGACACCGCAGCGTCTACGCAAGCCAGAAGATCGGCCTGTCGAAGTCGGCAGGGCTCGACGTGCCGCTGGAAGGGCCGATCGGCGACCTGACGCGCTCGGGTCTGCATGTGAGGAAAGGGAGCCTCACCGAGAAGGTGACGCGGCTCGGGAGCCGCCGTTCCCGCCGAAAGCCCGAGGAAAACTAGGCGGGGTGCCGCGGCCCGCGCGAGACGACCCTGAGGAAAGCCTCGAGCCGGCTGTCGGCCGGATGCGCGCGCAGCTCGGCGGGAGTGCCCGCCTGCGCGACCTTCCCGTCGAGAAGCACGACGAGGTGCTCGGCGAGCGCGAACGCTTCCGGCTGGTCGTGCGTGACGAGGAGCGTCGTCAGGCCCGTTTCGTCGTGAAGCCTGAGGAGCCACTCGCCGAGCTCGAGGCGCACGCCCGCGTCGAGGGCGCCGAACGGCTCGTCGAGGAGGAGGACGCGCGGATTCACGGCGAGCGCTCGCGCGAAGGCCACCCGCTGTCGCTGGCCGCCGGAGAGCTCCGACGGGCGGCGGTCCCCGAAGCCGTCGAGCTGGACGCGGTGGAGGAGCTCGTCCGCCCGCTCTACAGCCTCCTTGCGCGGAACGCGCCGCACGCGCAGGCCGAAGACCACGTTCTCGCGCACGGAGAGGTGTCCGAAGAGCGCGTAGCCCTGGAACACGAAGCCGACTCCCCGCTTCTGGACCGGTACGTCCGTCACGTCCTCGCCGTGCAGGAGAACGCGCCCCGCGTCCGGCTCCTCGAGCCCCGCGATCAGCCGGAGCACCGTCGACTTCCCGGCTCCGGACGGACCCAGGATTCCCGTGATCGCGCCCGTGGGCGCGGTGAAAGAGACGCCCGCGACGGCCGGAGGCCCGTCCGGGGTGAAGCGGCGCCTCAGATCCGTCACGACGACGCTCATGCCGTCTTCACCCGCGCTTCCTCCAGCTTCCGGGCCGCGAGCGTGACGAGGGCGAGGAAGGTGAGAAGCGACGCCACGGCGAACGCGCCCGTGAAGTCGTACTCGTTGTACAGGATCTCGACGTGGAGAGGCAGGGTGTTCGTCACGCCGCGGATGTGCCCGGACACGACCGAGACGGCGCCGAACTCTCCCATCGCGCGCGCATTGCACAGCACGACGCCATAGAGGAGCCCCCAGCGCGCCTTCGGGAGCGTCACGCGAAAGAACGTCTGCCATCCGCTGGCCCCGAGCGTGAGAGCGGCCTCCTCCTCTTCGTTGCCCTGCGCCTCGAGCACCGCGAGCACCTCGCGCGCGACGAATGGGAACGTGACGAAGACCGTAGCGAGGACGATTCCGGGGACGGCAAAAATGACTTTCCAGTCGTGCGCCGCGAGGAAGGGTCCGAGGAATCCCTGCCGCCCGAACAGCAGGACGAACACGAGACCGGCGATGACCGGAGAAACCGCGAAAGGAAGGTCGATGAGGGAAACGAGCAGGCCCTTCCCGCGGAATCGGAATTTCGCGACGAGCCACGCGGCAACCACCCCGAAGACGAGGTGCAACGGCACCGCGACGGCGGCCGTGAGAAGCGTGAGGCGGATCGCGGAGAGAGCGGCGGGCTGGGTGATCGCCGCGAGGTAGGCCGCCGGCCCCTTGGCGAGCGCCTGCACAAAGACGGCCGCGAGCGGCACGAAGAGGAAGAGCGCGAGAAAAAGGAACGCGGTAGCCACGAGGCCTCGCCGGAGCGCCGGCGCGTCCGCGAGCGCGGGAGCGAGCCGGAAGCCGCGCCCGATCACGGTGGACGCGCCGGCCAGGCGCCGCGTCCAGCGCTGCAGGGCGTTGATCGTGAACACGAGGACGAACGACGTCACGAGGAGGACGAGCGCGATCGCCGTGGCGCCGGCCGTGTCGTACTGCTCGAGCTTCGTCACGATGAGAAAGGGGGCAATCTCGGTGCGGAAGGGCATGTTGCCCGACACGAACACGATCGAGCCGTATTCGCCGAGCCCCCGCGCGAAGGCCAGCGTGAACCCCGTCAGGAGCGGCGGAAGGAGGTTTGGCAGGACGATGCGCACGAACGTCTGCAGGCGCGAGGCCCCGAGAACGGCCGCGGCCTCTTCCAGCTCCGAGTCGAGATCCTCGAGGACGGGCTGGACGGTGCGGACGACGAACGGCAGGCCCACGAACGTGAGCGCGAGGACGACGCCGGCGGGCGTGAAGGCGACCTTCAGGCCGAGCGGCTCGAGGAAACGGCCGAGCCAGCCGTGGCTGGAGTAGACGGCCGTGAGCGTGAGGCCCGCGACGGCCGTGGGGAGCGCGAAGGGAAGATCCACGAGCGCGTCCACGAACGCGCGACCGCGAAAGCGGTAGCGGGCCAGCACCCACGCGAGAACCAGGCCGAAGACCGCGTTGAGGAGCGCGGCGGCGAGCGCCGCCCCGAAGCTCAGGCGGTAGGCCGCGAGCGCGCGCGGCGCCGTCACGATGCGAAAGAACTCCGCAAGAGAGAGTCCGGCCGTTTTCACGAAGAGAGCGGCGAGCGGCACGAGGACGATGAGGCCGACATAGAGAAGCGTCACGCCGAGAGCAGGCCCGAACCCGGGAAGCACTCCGTGCCGGCTGGCTCCTCTCATCGGCCGGGCTGATAGAGCTGGTCGAACGTGCCGTCGTCGTCGAAGTGGACCTTCTGCGCCTGGCCCCATCCGCCGAAGACCTCATCGATCGTGAAAAGAGAGACTTTCGGGAAATCGCCGGCGCGAGAGGCCGTGACCTTCGCGCTCCCGGGCCTGAAGTGATGCTTCGCCGCGATCGTCTGTGCCTCGTCCGTGTACAGGAACTCGAGATAGGCCTGCGCCGCGGCGCGCGTGCCGTGCTTGTCGGCGTTCCTGTCCACGAGGGCGACGGGCGGCTCGGCGAGGATGCTCACGGACGGGACGACGATCTCGAAGCGGCCCACACCGACCTCCTTCGTCAGGAGGAGCGCCTCGCTCTCCCAGGCGATGAGGACGTCGCCGAGGCCGCGCTCGGCGAATGTCGTCGTGGCTCCGCGGGCGCCCGTGTCGAGGACGGGTACGTTTCGAAAAAGCTTCGAAACGAAGTCGCGCGCTGTCCTTTCGTTTCCGCCCGGTCCCTTCAGGGCATATCCCCAGGCGGCGAGGTAATTCCAGCGCGCGCCGCCGGACGTCTTCGGATTCGGCGTGATGACGGCGATCCCTCTCTTCGTCAGGTCGTCCCAGTCCCGGATCCTCTTCGGGTTCCCCGTTCGGACGACGAAGACGATCGTGGAGGAGAAGGGGGTGCTGTTCCTCGGGAGCCGCGCCTGCCACGTCCTGGGCAGGAGGCCCGCCCTCGACGCGATCGCGTCGATGTCTCCCGAAAGCGCGAGCGTCACGACGTCGGCCTCGAGGCCGTCGATGACGGACCGGGCCTGCTTGCCCGAGCCGCCGTGCGACTGGTTGATCGTGACCTTCTGGCCGGTCCTCGCCGCCCAGGCCTTCGCGAACGCGGCGTTGATCTCCTCGTACAGCTCACGCGTGGGGTCGTACGAGACGTTGAGAAGGGTGACGGACGCGGGGGCCGCGAGGAGGGAAGACGAAGAGGGAGAAGAGATTTCTGCGAATAGGAAGAGAAGGGCGAGGGCGGCCGCCGCGCCGATGGCGGGACCGCGGCGCAGGCGGCGATGCGGGCCGTGAGTCCGGAGGAGTCGATCGACGCGCGCCATGCCCTACTCCCTTCTAAGAAAATCTTATATTATTTACCCCACGGATTTAGTCAAGTATTATTGATCGGGAGACAATAAAGATCTTGAGGCTCACGAGACGAAGCGAGTACGCGCTGCTGGCGCTCATTCACCTCGCCCGCGCGAAGGGGGAGGGCTTCGTCACCGTCGCCGCGATGGCCGAGGCGCAGGGTCTTCCCGCGAAGTTCCTCGAGCAGCTCCTGATGGCGCTCAAGCGCGCGCGGCTCGTGAAGAGCCAGAAGGGGCCGCATGGCGGATACCGGCTGGCCCGCCCGGCCGAGAAGATCTCGCTCGCCGAGGTGATCCGGCTCCTGGACGGGGCCCTCGCGCCGACAGAGTCGGTCAGCACGTACTTCTACGAGCCGACGCCCGTCGAGAGGGAGAAGCGGCTCCTCCGCGTGTTCAAGGAAATCCGCGACGTGATCTCGGCCCGGCTGGAGAAGACGACGCTGGCGGACGTGCGCTGACGGAGCGCGCGACGGCCTTGAAGCGCATTGTCGTTCGCGCGCCGCCTAGCCGCGGTCTTCCTCGGGGACTCTCTTCAGGAGGTGCGCGGCGTAGGCGAGGACGTAGAGCACCCCGGCCGCGGTGTGCCCCCACCCCGTTTCCCTTCTCAGTGAATCTCCGGTGAAAACCTGAACGGCGTACCCCGAGAGAACGAGAGGCGCGACGAGCCCCAGGAGAGAGATCCCGGATTTTTTTCCGGTCTTTTCGCCGGACCTCCATTTCGGCAGCGCGTGTCCGCGCGCCACGAGCCCGAAGGCGAAGACGAGAAACGGCGCCGCGAGAACGTGTGCCTTCAGGACGCCGGGCTGCCAGGGGTGGCCGAGAGGGGAATCCGGGTCCGAGCCCGTCATGGCGTATTTCATGAAGCCGTAGACGACGCCGGAGATCGCGATCGCGAGCGTCGAGGCGTGCAGCAGAAAAAGCTCCCAGCGGCTCATCCCGGCCTCACCGCCGCTTCGTCTCGCGGAGGAACGCGTCCAGCGCGAGGACGCGCCGTGCGGCCTCGACGGTGGCACGTACGGTGAGGGTCGCGCCGGTCACCGGCCGCACCCCGCGCTTCTCCGAGAGCTCGTCCGTCAGCGTCTTGCCGGAGAATTGCCCGTACCAGCTCGCGCGCGGAAAGTACTCCTCCGGCTCCGAGAAAGAGAGGATCTCGATCCGCGCGATGGCTCCCTTCGGGTCGACGAGGACGAGCAGCGTCTCGGGCTCGGTGCGCACGATGTGCCTGTCGAAGTAGACCGTGCCGAGGTCGGTGCCGCCAGAGGCGCCCGTGTAGAAGACGACGAGCCCGGGCGGGGGCGTCCCTCCCGTCCGGCGGGCGACCTCCGCGCGGTCCGCCTCGGAGAGAAACGCCGTCTTGCGCGTCACGACCGCGCCCGTCGGAAACGCGAGGCGAAGAGCTTCCTCCTGAGTGAGAAAGCTCTTCGCGAAAGAAGATGCAGGTGAAAGGAGAAGGACGAAGAGAGAGATTTCTATGAATGAAAGAGAAGAAAGGCGGCGCGCGGGGCAGCGGAGGTGTGCAGTCCGTGCCCGGTGGGCGGGGCGTTGGCCGTGCCCTTCCTTCCTTCTAAGAAAATCCCCGGTCTTCTTGCTCAAAACTCGTACCCCAGCGCCATGTTGAACTGCTTCACCCCGGTGTACGCCGCGTTCCGCCGCCACTGGCCGTCGGCCTTGATGACGATCTGCGGGATCGGCTTGAAGTTCGCACCGGCCGTCACGACCCGCACGTCGTTCTCCGGATCCCGAGCGTAGCCCACGGGCACGGCGGCCTGGGTGTCGTACGCCTCGTACCTCACGAACGGCGTGAGCGTCATCCGGCTCTTCGGCACGAGAGAGAAGACGTCGAAGCCCGCCTCTGCGTACCAGCCCTCCTGCCGACTGCCCACCGACTCGTCGCCTTCGAGGTTGTTGATCTGGTTGATGGCGGCGGCGTCCCCGACCGTGGACCGTGCCCACACCGCGCGGAAGGACGCGCCCCGATAGCGCGCGTCGAGGTGCAGATCGACGAACGTCGTTCGGCCGGCGAAGGAGTCTCCCGACGGCGTCACCTGACCTTGTCCGGAATTCCCGCTGAAGAACGAGCCGCCGACGAGGACGCCGGGAAGGCCGGTGTAGTCGAGCCGGCCGGTGACGGCGAAGCTCCGCGCGAGCGCCAGCGAGCCCTCGCCGCTCCCTTCCTTCAGGCCATCGGCCGCGTAGCGCGACGCGTCGAGTCCGTTCACGAAGTAGAGGCGCCACGAAAACGGTCCGACGTCGCCCCACCCGCCGACGCCGATCTCCCGCCACGTCGAGGGAAGGATGATGGTCTCCACGTCCGGGCGCAGCGAGCCCAGGAAGACCGGGGGCTCGTGGAGCTGGTTGATGAGTCCGACCGGAATGAGCATGAGGCCCGCGCGGAGGTTGAACGCCTTCGAGCGGCTCATCCAGTCCATATAGGCGAATTCCACTTCGGCCTCGCCGTTCTTGTCCGACGCCGTCACGGCGTGCTCGAACTCGACCTCGCTGTTGAAGACGAAATGGTCGTCGAACCTGTAGCCGAAGTAGAGGACGGCTCGCGCGACGTCGACGATCGGCGTGAGATTCGACGGAGACCCGTCCTGGCGAGCGGTCGAAAAGTTCTGGTAGATGGTCTCGCCGTACCCGCCGATCGAGACGCCGTACTTCGCGTAGACCTTCGAGGCCGACGGCCCGAGTCCGAGGGTGGGCGCCGCCGACGAAGGGGCCACCGCTGCCGTGCCGGAGGCGGGGGGAGCCTGCTGCGCCGGCGTTTCGCCGAGGCGCATCGACTCGATCTCCTTCGTGAGCACATCGACCTTCTGCTCGAGCTCCTTCAGCTTCTCGGTGTCGGTCTGAATGGGTTTCGGAGTGTCGGTCGGGGCCGGCGCGTCGGGCGCCTTCGGCGGATCGTCGGCGAGCGCGTGGGAGGAAAGAGGATTGCTCAGAAGGAGGAAGAGGCTGATCGCGGCGACGGCGCCGCGCGCTGTGGAATGTTTGATCACGGGTGATCTCCTTCGGAGGATTTCTTTGAATGAGAAAGAGAGAAAAGGCGCCTCATTCCGGGTGACATGGAAACCCGCAACCCGCGCCCCTCTTCACTCTCTGAGAAGAACAACGTTTCATGAACCACACCGCTGCCCCGAAGGCGCTCCGACAGCGCCAGGCCCTTTTCCGGTCCGAGCACGAAGAACGCCGTCGAGAGAACGTCCGCGGTCAGGCCCGAGGATGCGACGACCGTCACGGAGCCGAAATCGGGCGCCGGGCTGCCGGTATGGGGATCGAGGAGGTGGCCGATGCGACGCCCGTTCACGGTCACGCCGCGTTCGGAGTTGCCGGACGTCGACGCGGATGCGTTCTGGAGGCGGAGCCGTCCCACCGACAGCGCTCTATCGCGTGGATCCGCGGCGTCGGTGATCGTCTCCTCGCCGAACGCGAGGATCTGGCCGCCGAGGTCCAGGACTCCGGACGTCGCGCCGGCCGCGCGCATCGCAGCCGCCGCCTTGTCGAGCGCCCAGCCCTTGCCCCAGGCGCCTTCGTCGATGCCGGCGAGGGCGTCGTGGCGGGTGACGCAAAGAGAAGATTCTTCGAAAGTGAAGAGAGCGGGATCGGAGACACGGCGCGCGGCGGCCAGCTCCCGTGCGTCGGGAATGCGCCCGCCCGTGCGAAGCCCCCACGCCTTGACGAGCGGTGCCACCGCCGGGTCGAAGGCGCCGCCGGTCGCCTTTTCCCATTCGAAGATCTTCCTCAGCAATCCGAAGAGCTCCGGTGAAACCAGCGTTGCAACGCCGGGAGCCGCGGCATTCAGCCGGGCGAGGGGAGTGTCGTCCCGCCACGTGGAGAGAAGCGCCTCGATGCGCTCGATCTCCCTCACTCCCGCCTCACTAGCGCGAAGCGCGGCGTCCCGCGTCGGAGCCGAGACGGTCAGGGAAAGCGCGGTCCCCATGGCCGCGAGGTGCCGGACGATCGTCTCGTTGCTCATGCGACTCAGTCTCAATCGCAATGTAACGAAGGGTGGGACGGCCGTCAAGATGCAGATGCTTCAGCCAGCGAGGTGTCTGTCGCTGCGGCCGGGAGCACCGTCCCGAAGCACGTCGGCGGGAGCGCCGCGGGCTACCAGGTGGCCGGCGTCGAGGACGACGACCTCGTCGGCGAGCGCCTCGACCTCGGCCGCCTCGTGCGTGACGTAGAGGATCGGCAGGGGAAAGGCCGCCTTGATCTTGAGGAGATGCTCGAGGACCCTCACTTTGAGCGGACGGTCGAGGCCGGAGAGGGGCTCGTCGAGAAGCAGGATCTCCGGTGTCGACAGGAGGGCCCGGCCCAGGGCGACGCGGCGCCGCTCTCCGCCGGAAAGCGTCGCGGGGCTTCTGTCGAGGAGAGAGGCGAGTCCGAGGGTGTCGACGATGCGATCCTCCCCGAGAGGGGCCTTGCGCGCGACGCCACGGCCCGCTCCGTAACGAAGATTGCCCGCGACGGAGAGATGCGGGAACAGCGAATCGTCCTGCGTGACGTATCCGACGGCCCGTTGACGCGGAGGGACGCGGACTCCCGCGGCCGCGTCGTCGAGCACGCGGCCGGACAGGACGATGCGTCCCCTCTGGGGATGCCTCAGGCCCGCGACGGCTTCGAGGAGCGACGTCTTGCCGGCGCCTGACGGCCCGAAGACGGCCGTGACGTGGGCGCTCAGCGTAACGTCGAGCTCCAGGGCGAAGGGCGTGAGCGGCAGGCGGAAGCCTTCGAGCGAAAGCGTCACGCGTTCGTCCGGCGCTTCAACCAGACCTCCGAAAGAAAAATGGCGCCGAAGGCGAGCGCCGCCGAGACCGCGAGGAGGCCGTACGCGCTCCCGTCCAGGCCGGTCTGCACGTCGTTGTAGATCGCCGTGGCGATCGTCGTCGTGCGGCCCGGAATGTTCCCCGCGACGAGGATCGTGGCGCCGAACTCGCCGAGCGAGCGCGCGAAGGCGAGAAGGAGGCCCGCGGCGATTCCGCGCGAGGCCAGGGGAAGCGTGACCGTCGAGAGGACGCGCACTTCACTCGCCCCGAGCGTCCGGGCGACCGCTTCGAGACGCGGGTTCACCTCCTCGAAAGCGACGCGTGCCGTGCGCACGAGGAGAGGGAGGGACATCACCATCATGGCGACGACGACGGCTTTCCACGTGAAGACGACGTCCACCCCGAAAAGGCTACGCGCGGCGCGCCCGCCTGGGCCGCGCCGGCCCAGAAACTTCAGGAGCAGAAGGCCGGTCGCGACGGGCGGGAGGACGAGCGGAAGCGAGACGAGCGTCTCGAGGAGGGCCTTGCCGGGAAAGCGCCTCCGCGCGAGGAGCAATGCGAGCGCGAGCCCGAAGGGCGCGAGGAGGAGAACGGCGAGAGCCGCCACCCGGAGCGTGAACCAGACGACGGGCAGGTCCACGGCGAGCTCGAACACGTCAGTCCTTCACGAGGAAGCCGTATCGCACGAAGACGGCGCGCGCGGCGGGTGAACCGAGGTACGCGAGGAAGCTCAGGGCCTCCTTTTCCCGTGGCGCCCCCTTGACGAGCGCGAACGGATACGAGATCGCAGGGCCCAAGGCCGCGGGGATCTCGAACGCGATCCTGACTTGCTTCGAAATCGCGGCGTCGGTCCGGTAGACGACTCCGGCGTCGACGTTCCCCGACTCGACGGCCGCAAGCGTCGCCCTCACGTTCTCGGTTGGCACGACCTTCGGGGCGATAGCGGCCCAGATTCCGACGCGTTCGAGGAATTTCTTCGAGTAGACGCCCGCGGGGACGGACGTCGGCTCCGCCAATGCGAGCTTCTCGACGCCCTTGCCGGCGAGATCCTTCGGAGAGGCGATTTGGAGCGAACTGTCGTGCGGCACGACGATGACGAGAGTGTTCGAAAGGACGCTGCGACGGGTCCCGGGCGCGACGAGGTCTGCCCTCTCGAGGACGTCCATCTGCGCCTCGTCTGCCGAGAGGAAGAGGTCCGCCGGCGCCCCTTCGCGGATCTGCAGGGCGAGCGTGCTGGAGGACGCGAAGTTGAAAGCGATCTTCTCCCCGCCCGCAATCTCCCAGGAGGCGGCGATCTCCTTCAGGGCGTTGGTCAGACTCGCTGCGGCGAAGACGAGAACGAGAATTTCCTTCATCCTGATCACTCTCAGGATATATCGGCCTCCCCCGCGTCCTCGCGAGGCGCCACGCGTTCGGGCCGGAAGCTACTTCTTTCCCGCCCGTCCCGCTTTCTTGATGAGGCCGGTTGCGCTCTTCGCGTCCGCCTCGCTCCCGAAGCCGAAGATCGCCGAGAACTTTCGGCCGATGACCTGGGCTACCAGGAAGTCGAGATTGATGCCGGCATCGGCGATGGCGTGCGCGAGCGCGTACCCGAGGCCCGGCCGGTCGTCTCCTTCGACGAGAAGCGTCGGGATGGTGGAGGCCCCGAGGCCCTCCGACTGCGCGGCGGCGACCGCCTTCTTTCCGGAGACCGGCGACACCTCGATGACGGCGGTACTGCCCCCGGGCTGCCTGTAGCCCATCGCGACTTTCAGGCTGGTTCCGTACCCGGCGAGGGGTCTGAGCGTTTCCGCCATGAGGCCGGGACGGTCCCCCGACTCACGGCGCCAGAGCGTGATCTTCTTGACGGTGATGGCCATGTCGACTCCTTTTCTGTGAAACCCCCTCGACAATAAGCTAGGGACGGAACGCCGGGAAATCAAGCGCGAGAAGGCGGGAGGCCTCAGCCGGGGCCTCTCAGACTAAACTCCCGCGGTGATCGCGCACAGATGGAAGAAGTGATTTGGCGCCCGAACGCAATTCGCTGACCCGCCTCGTCCTCGGGAAGCCCCGGGACGTCAACGATCCGAAGATCTTTCACCGGGTTTCGCTCGTCGCGTTCCTCGCGTGGGTGGGCCTCGGGGCCGACGGCCTCTCTTCCTCGGCGTACGGACCCGACGAGGCGTTTCGGGCCCTCGGCAGCCACCGTTCGCTCGCGATCGTCCTCGTCGCGATGACCGCGATCACGATCGCCGTCATCTCCATCGCCTACTCGAACCTCATCCAGCACTTCCCGGGCGGCGGCGGCGGGTACCTCGTCGCGACGAAACTCCTCGGGCGGAAGGCCGGGGTCGTCTCGGGCTGCGCCCTCCTCGTGGACTACGTTCTCACGATCACCGTGTCCATCGCGTCGGCCTGCGACCAGGTCTGGAACTTCCTCTCGCCCGGGATGGCGCGGTACAAGGTGATCGCGGAGATCGCCGTGCTGGTCTTCCTCATCGTTCTGAACCTTCGGGGCGTCAAGGAGTCGGTCACGTTCCTCGTGCCGATCTTTCTCGTCTTCATGGGGACGCACGTGTTCGCGATCCTGTATATGTTTGCTGCCAACGCGACCGGGTTGCCGGCAGTGTTCGCCGGCGCCGCGCGGGAATTCCATGCCTCGGCGGCGACGATGGGCTTCTGGCCGCTCGCGTTCGTTATTCTCCGCGCGTACTCGATGGGCGGCGGCACCTACACCGGTATCGAGGCGGTCTCGAACGGCGTCACGATGCTCCGCGAGCCGCGCGTGAAGACCGGCAAACACACGATGTTCCTCATGGCGGCGTCGCTGGCCTTCACCGCGGGAGGCATCCTGTTCGGCTATCTCCTCGTCGGAGCGCGCGCGCACGAGGGAAAGACGATGAACTGGGTGCTCTTCGACGCACTCTTCGGGCACTGGAGGGTCGGGGGCGTCGCCGTCGGGACGGCGCTCGTCCTGACGCTCCTCGTCGCGGAGGCGGCGCTTCTCTTCGTTGGAGCGCAGACCGGCTTTCTCGACGGGCCGCGCGTTCTCGGGAACATGGCGCTCGATTCCTGGATGCCGCATCGTTTCTCACAGCTCTCGGACCGGCTCGTCACGAAGAACGGCGTCTTCCTGATGGGTCTTGCGGCGATCGCGGCGCTGCTCTACACGCGCGGCAACATCACGATGCTCGTCGTCATGTACTCGATCAACGTCTTCCTCACGTTCTCGCTGACCGAGCTCGGCATGGCGCGCCACTGGATCGTGGACCGGCACAAGGAGCCCCGCTGGAAGAGTCAGCTCTCGATCCACGGCACCGGCCTCGTGATGTGCCTCACGATCCTCGGTATCACTCTTTACGAGAAGTTCGCGGAGGGCGGATGGATGACGTCGCTCGTGACGAGCGCGACGATCTTCGTCTGCTTTCTCATCCGGCGGCACTACGAGAGCGTGCAGCGGGACCTCAAGCGGCTCGACGACGTCCTCGTGCCCGTCGCGCCCATCCCGGTCGCGAAGAACGCCATCGAGGCGCTGGACCACAAGCTGCCGACCGCGATCCTCACCGTGGACCGGTTTTCCGGCTACGGGATCCACCAGATTCTGAGCATCCACACCCTGTTCCCGAACTACTACAAGAACTTCGTCTTCGTCTCCGTGGCCGTCGTCGACTCCGGCAACTTCAAGGGCAGCGACGAAATGGGGCACCTCGAAGCGGACGCCCGGCAGAACCTCGAGAAGTACGTCGCGTGGTGCCGCGCGCAGGGATGGAACGCCGGATACCGGCTTGCGATCGCCACCGAAGCCGTCGAGAAGGTCGTCGAGATCTGCAAGGAGCTGCGCCAGGAGTTTCCGCGCTCGGTCGTGTTCAGCGGCAAGCTGGTCTTCGAGAAGGAGGAGTGGTACCACCGCCTCCTCCACAACGAGACCGCGATGGCGATCCAGCGCCGTCTCCAGTTTGAGGGCGTGCAGGCGATCGTGCTGCCGGTCCGCGCCGCGGTCTGACGCGCGCTCTCGAGGAGCGAGAAGTCTCCGCCGCGCACTGGCGCGGCGCGTCATGGAGGCCCTTCATGCCCGATGTCGGCCACCATGACGTCGATCCCGTCTGTGTTCTCGAGAACGCGCTGGACGATGCCCGGCGCGATACGTCCCCACAAGCCCTTTCGGGATGGCCGCCCCATGATGAGGACGCCGACCCGCTCCTCGCGGACGAAGTCGAGGATCGCCGCCGCCACGTCCTCGGATTCGCGGTAGACGACCGTGGCCCCGAGCGTCATCGCGAGCTGGATGTTCTCGGTCAGCTCGCGATGGCGCGCGGCCGACAGGTTCTCGGGCCGGTCGCGTTTGCGCCTCACGTAGATCGCGTACCAGCGCGTGTTCATCCGGCCGGCCATTCGCGACCCACGCCGGATGAGAGAGCGCGCGACCACCGGATCGAGAGGCAGCGCGACGGCGACGCGGATCGGCGGGGCGATCGCAGGGAACGAACCGCTGGTCCCGATCGGGCCGTGGTCGACGTTTTCCGCCGTCTCGCGGAGCGCGAGCTCGCGCAGGGACTTGAGGTTCTCCTCGCGGAAAAAATTCTCGAGGG
>CALAQS010000254.1 GCA_937888435.1 uncultured Acidobacteriota bacterium | reverse complement strand
AGGACTCCAGACTCTGGATCTGGCTATCGGGGTTCAAATCCCTGCCCCCCAGCCACTCGCCCCGACGCAGGCGGGCGGTCACGCGCCGCCGCGTGCCCTCTTCTCGATCTTGCCCCACGTGTCGCGCAGCGAGACAGACCGGTTGAAGACGAGACCTGAAGGACCGCTGTCCGAGTCGACGGTGAAGTAGCCGACGCGCTCGAACTGGAAGACGTCGCCCGTCTTCGCCGAAGAGAGAGACGGCTCGACGCGGCAGCCGGTCTTCACGACGAGCGAATCGGGGTTGAGATTCGCGAGGAAGTCGCGCCCCTCGGGCGCGGCATCTGGGTTC
Source organism: uncultured Acidobacteriota bacterium (assembly GCA_937888435.1). Classification (GTDB taxonomy): domain Bacteria; phylum Acidobacteriota; class Thermoanaerobaculia; order UBA5066; family UBA5066; genus Fen-183. The sequence continues at coordinate 27,262 of CALAQS010000254.1, read as the reverse complement.
GAAGCGGAGAAAAGCCGGTCGTAGAGGCGGACCTCGGCGTCATGTGCGTGCGCCGCCGAAACCCAATGAATCGTCCCCTTCACTTTCCGGCCAGCGGGCGCGTCGCCGCCCCGCGTCTGGGGGTCATAGGTGCACCTCAGCTCCGTGAGGACGCCGGTCGCGGGGTCCTTCACGGCCTCATCGCACCGGATGATGTAGCCCCAGCGCAGGCGAACCTCCTGCCCGGGCGAGAGCCGGTGGTATTTCGGAGGGGGCACCTCGCGGAAATCGTCGCGGTCGATGAGCAACTCGCGCGAGAAAGGTACCTTTCTCGTTCCCTGCGAGGCGTCCTCCGGGTTGTTGACGGCGTCCAGGTCCTCGACCTTGCCTTCCGGGTAGTTCGTGAGGACGACGCGCACGGGATCGAGGACGGCCATGACGCGCGGCGCGCGGTGGTTCAGATCCTCCCTGAGACAATGCTCGAGCAGCTCGACCTCGACCACGCTGTCGCGCTTGGCGAGGCCGATGCGGTTGCAGAAGTCGCGCAGGGCCTCGGGCGTGAAGCCGCGGCGCCTGAAGCCCGCGAGCGTGGGCATCCGCGGGTCGTTCCAACCCGTCACGTGGCCGCCCGTCACGAGCTGGAGGAGCCTCCGCTTCGAGAGAAGCGTGTAGGTGAGGCTCAGGCGGGCGAACTCGATCTGGCGCGGGCGGTCCGGAAGGTCGAGAGCCTCGAGGCACCAGTCGTAGAGCGGCCGGTGGTCTTCGAACTCCAGCGTGCAGAGTGAGTGCGTGATGCCTTCGATCCAGTCGGACAACGCATGCGCGTAGTCGTACATCGGGTAGATGCACCACGCGTCGCCCGTGCGGTGATGAGTGGCCTTGCGAATGCGAAAGAGCGCGGGATCGCGCAAGTTGATGTTGGGCGATGCCATGTCGATCTTCGCGCGCAGCGTGCGGGAGCCGTCCGGAAACTCGCCGGCACGCATCCGCCGGAAAAGATCCAGGCTCTCGGCGGCCTCGCGATCGCGCCACGGGCTGTTGCGGCCCGGTTCGGTGAGCGTGCCGCGGTAGGCGCGGACCTCGTCGGCGGAGAGGTCGCACGCATAGGCTTTTCCCGAGTGAATCAGCGCCTCGCCAAATTCGTAGAGCTTTCCGAAATAGTCCGACGCGTAGAAGAGCCGGTCCTGCCAGTCGAACCCCAGCCAGTGCACGTCGTCCTGGATCGAATCCACGTACTCGGTCTCTTCCTTGAGCGGGTTCGTATCGTCGAAGCGGAGGTTGCACGTTCCCCCGTATTCGCTTGCGACGCCGAAGTTCAGGCAGATCGACTTGGCATGGCCGATGTGAAGGTAGCCGTTCGGCTCGGGGGGGAAGCGCGTCGCCACGCGGCCCGCGTGCTTTCCCGTGCGTCTGTCCTCGTCGAGGATCTCGCGGATGAAGTCCTTTCCGGGAATTGGAGGCGCGGCTTTGGATGCGTCGTCCATGGTCTCCTCAGTGTGCGGCAGGCACTCTCGCGAGGAGGTCCGCGAAAGCCAGGAGGCGCCGCCGGGTGGTCTCCTTGCCCAGCACCTCGATCAGCTCGAAGAGCGGGGGAGACGCGAGAACGCCGGTGAGGCCGAGGCGGGCGGGCTGCGCGAGGTCTCCCAGCTTGAGGCCTTTCTCGGCCGCGAGCGCGCGAGCGGCCTCCTCGAGCGCCGCGTGGGTGAACGGCTCTGCGGCCGACAGGCGCTCGGCGAGGGTGCGGACGAGCGGCGCCGCGTCCGGCTTGCCGAACTTTTTCATGCCGGCCGCGTCGAAGTCCATCGGGTCGTCGCCGTAAATCGCGAGGGCGTGCGCGAGATCGACGAGCGTGCGCGCGCGCGAGCGATGGAGCGCGATCGCCCGGGCGAGAAGCTCCGGGTCAAAGTCCGGAACGCGGAATGGCTTCAGCATCTCGATGAGCCGTGCCGCCGGAACCTCCTGGAGGTACTGCCCGTTCAGCCAGGCGAGCTTCTCGTGGTCGAAGCGCGAGGGAGAAGGTCCGATGCGCTCGAGCGAGAAGAGCGAGACCATCTCGGCGAGGGTCATCCGTTCTCGGTCCTCGCCGGGCGACCAGCCCAGGAGCGCGAGGAAGTTGTCGAGCGCGGCCGGCAGGTAGCCCTCCGCCTCGAACTCCTCCACGCCCGCCGCGCCGTGGCGCTTGCTCAGCTTCTTACCGTCGGTGCCGAGAATCATCCCGAGGTGCGCGAAGACGGGCAGGGGGGCGCCGAGCGCTCGGAACAGCGCTACGTGCTTCGGCGCGTTCGGGAGGTGGTCGGCGCCGCGGATGACGTGGGTGATCCCCATCGCGACGTCGTCGACGCAGACCGTGAAGTGGTAAAGCGGGTGGCCGTCCGAGCGCACGAGGACGAAATCGTCCAGCGCGCCCGCCGGGAACTCCGTTCGCCCCTGCACGGCGTCGTCCACGACGAGGGGTTCGTCAGGCACGTTGAGACGCACGACGAACTTCTCGCCGGACGCGGCGCGACGGTCGGACTCCTCCTTCGAAATCGCGCGCGCTCTCCCGTCGTACCGGAACGCGCTTCCCGACGCCGCCGCGCTCTTCTTCATCGCGTCGAGCTCGTCGGGCGTCTCGAACGCGCGATACGCCTTGCCCTCCGCGAGGAGGCGGTCCGCGGCCTCATGGTAAAGGGCGCCTCGCTCGCTCTGGAAGAACGGGCCCTCGTCCCAGTCGAGGCCGAGCCAGCGCATCGCGTGGAGGATCTGGTCCGTCAGCTCGCGGCGGCTCCTCTCGACGTCCGTGTCCTCGATGCGGAGGATGAACGTGCCCCCGCCGCGGCGCGCGAAGAGCCAGTTGTAGAGAGCCGTCCGCGCCCCTCCGACGTGAAGGGAGCCAGTCGGGGAAGGCGCGAAGCGCACGCGGGGAGCCGTCATCGGGCGGCGAGGATAGCAGCCGCGCTCTGGGGCATGATGCGCGGCTCATGACCGCGTCGGCTGGCCTTTCCGTGCCCCGCCCCGAAGCTCTCCGGGCCGACCTCGTGCTCGTCCTCGTCACGGCGATCTGGGGATCGACGTTCATCGTGAACCGGCTCGCCATCGAGACGGCGCCGCCTCTCGTCTTCGTCCTCGTGAGGTTTGCGCTCGCGGGCCTCGTCCTTTTCGTTCTGGCGCGCGGCCGCCCGCGGACGCCGAACCTCGCGCGGGACAGCGCGGTCATCGGGATCCTCCTCGCGATCGGGATCGGAAGTCAGATCGTGGGCCAGCTTTTCACGACCGCCAGCAAGGCCGCGTTCGTGACGGGCCTTTCGGTTCCCCTGACGCCGGTCGCGGGCTACCTCATGACACGCAAGAAGCCCTCGCGGGAGAACCTGGCCGGCCTCGTGCTGGCTGCCGCCGGGTTCGCGGTGCTGACCTGGCCGGAGGGCGCGGCCGGGTGGAATCGGGGAGACCTCCTGATCGTCGCGACGGCCGTCTCCTACGCGATCCTCATCGTGGTGATGGCGGAGACGGCGCCGAAGCACGACGTGCGCTGGTACTCGTTCGGGCAGATCGCGGCGGCGGCGGTCGCCGTGGGCGTGGCGCGGCTCGCGCTCGTGCCGTTTCTCTCGGGGGCCGGAGTGTTCGCTGCGGCCGAAAGCCGCCCGCTCGCGTTGACGCCGCGGCTCGTGGCCGCGATCCTCTGGATGGCGCTCGTGGCGACGGTCGTCACGTTCCTCGCGCAGACGTGGGCGCAGCAGCGCATGCCCGCGACGCACGCGGCGATCCTTTTCGCGCTCGAGCCCGTCTTCACCGCTCTTTTCGCGGCGCTTTTCCTCGGTGAGCGGATGACGGGTCGCGACTGGACCGGTGCCACCCTCGTCCTTCTCGGCATCGTCGTGTCGGAATTGAAGTCTTCTATTCCAGCCCGAACGTGACGCTGTAGAGGTACGGCTCGCGCCAGACGGAGAGGACGAGGCTCGAGCGCGAGAATCCGCCTTCGACCGATTTCGCGAGCTCCTCGACGGTCTTCACCTTGCGGTTGTTCACGGCGAGGAGCAGGTCGCCCCGATCGAGGCCCTTGCCATCGGCAGGGGAGTTGCGCGTCACGGAGACGACCATGGGCCCGTTGCGCGTGTCGCGCACGCCGACACCGAGCTCGCGCCGCAGGATCTCCAGGCCGAGGTCGTCGGGTGTGTGCTCGGTCGTGAGATGGACCGTCCGGTCCCGGCCGTCGCGCCGGAAGGCGACGGTGAGCGTGCGCCCCGTGCCGGCGGAGTCGAGAGCCGTGTCGAAGTCTTCGCGTCCCTCGATGGGGCGGCCGTCGATCGAGACGACGATGTCGCCGCGCTCGAGGCCCGCGCGCGCCGCCGGCGAATTGGGGTAGACCGAGCGCACGCGGAGCCCCTGTCCGCGCGATTGAGAGCGCGGATTTCCGAGCCCGACGGTCGTTCCCCTCAGGCCCAGCCAGACGGACTTGACCTCGCCGTAATGCAGCAGCTCGTCGACGACGCGGCGCGCCCGATCGATTGGGATCGCAAAACCGATCGTGTTCGCGCCGCCCACGATGGCCGTGTTGATGCCGATCAGCTCGCCGAGGATGTTCACGAGCGCCCCGCCGGAATTACCGGGGTTGATCGCGGCGTCGGTCTGCAGGAAGTCGGAGTAGTTGCGCCCGGACTCGCCCCTCACGGTGCGGTGTACCGCCGATACGATTCCCGTCGTGACCGAGTTCGACAAGCCGAAGGGGTTGCCGATCGCGATCACCGTTTCCCCGATCATGAGGTCCGACGTCGTCCCGATCCTCGCGGCCCTGAGGTTTTTCGGATCGACCGTCAGCACGGCGAGGTCGTTGTCCGCGTCCGCGCCCTCCAGCTTCGCTTCCAGCTCGCGCCCGTCGGCCGTCGTGACCCAGATGCTCGAGGCGCCCGAGATGACGTGGTCGTTCGTGACGACGACGCCAGAGGGGTCGAGGATCACGCCGGAGCCGAGGGACTCGGTCTTGTAGCCGCGCGGGCGCGCGTCGAAACCGAGGAAGGAGTCGAGTGAGCTCGGGCGCTGCTGGACGAGTCTCTCCGCGGAGATGTTGACGACGGCCGGGCCGATCTTCTCGACCGCCTCGACGATCGGCGTCCGCCGTTCGGCACGCGCGCCCGGCGCGGCGGCCGCAGGGGGCGGAACTGAATGCTGTGAGAGCGCCGTCGGCGAAAGGAGAGCCGCGGTGAGCAGGAGGACGAGGCTTGACATTTCTTTTCGGGCTCGCATGATTGTTACTCGATAAAGTCGAAGGGGTTTTTAGCCATTCTAAACACGCGGCAGAAAAAGGCAGTTCAGGCGCTCGTCGAGCTCGTTTACCGCGCAGGTCCGGACGTGACGTCGGCTCAGCTCGCGATCTGGCTCGAGCTGTCGCGGGACTCGGTGCACCAGCTTCTTCTGCCGCTCGTGAGGAGCGGCTGGGTCGCGGCCGGCCGCGGCCGCAACGGCGGTTATCGGCCGACGCCGCTCGCGCCCACCGCCACGACGCTTTCGGTCGTGTCGCTCTATTCGCGCGAGGGGCGCGAGCCGGGCCCAGAGCAGTCCACCATGCCGGGGGCCATCGAGAGGCTGGACCGGGAGCTCTCGGAAACGCACCGGCGGTATCTCTCCGGGATCACGATCGCGCATCTCGTCGCCGAGGTGAAGGCCGAGCGCGAGGAGCTGACGTACTCGATCTGAAGAGGGACGCACCGGATGCCTTTTCCGCATGACTTCTAGCAAGCCGCGCGCCCGCCAAACCGGCGCACTCCGAGGGGGAAAATCATGAAAATCGCCGTAGACATCACGAAGCTGATCGGGAACACGCCGCTCGTGAGGCTCAACCGGTTGACGGCGGGGATCGCGGCGGGCACGACGGTCGTGGCGAAGCTCGAGTTCTTCAACCCTGCGCATTCCGTCAAGGACCGCATCGGCGTCTCGATGATCGACGCGCTCGAGAAGGCTGGAAAGATAGCGCCGGGCAGGACGGTTCTCATCGAACCGACGTCGGGGAACACCGGCGTCGGCCTCGCGTTCGTCGCAGCCGCCCGCGGCTACCGTCTGATCCTCACGATGCCCGAGACCATGTCCGTCGAACGCCGCAAGGTCCTCAAGCTCCTGGGCGCCGAAGTCGTGCTGACGCCGGGGTCCATGGGAATGAAAGGCGCGATCGCGAAAGCGCAGGACCTTCTCGCCGAGTACGGGCCGAACGGCGTCCAGCCGCAGCAATTCGAGAATCCGGCGAACCCGGCGATTCACGAGGCCACGACGGGCCCCGAGCTATGGAACGACACGGACGGCAAAATGGACATCTTCGTGGCCGGCGTGGGCACGGGCGGCACGATCACCGGCGTGGGGCGATTCTGGAAGCCGAAGAAGCCCTCGCTCAGGATCATCGCCGTCGAGCCGGCGAGCTCGGCCGTGATCTCCGGCGGCGCACCGGGTCCCCACAAGATCCAAGGCCTCGGGGCCGGGTTCATTCCGAAGAACCTCGACATGGCGTTCGTCGACGACACTTTCCAAGTCTCGAACGAGGAGTCTCTCGCGATGGCCAGGCGCCTCGCGAAGGAAGAGGGAATCCTCGGCGGCATCTCCTCCGGCGCGGCGGCGCACGCAGCCATCGAGATCGCGAAGCGCCCCGAGAGCACTGGGAAGCTCATCGTCTTCGTCATCCCCGACACCTCGGAGCGCTACGTCTCGACGGACCTCTTCAAGGAGGAAGAAGTGCCGTCGGGGGCGATGGCCATCTAGCCTGCCCTTCGCGCGCTACTTTTTGGCGTCGAGGGCCGGCTTCACCGGCGGAATCTTGATCTGCTTCGGCTTCGTGTCCTCGCGCTCGGTCTGGAACTCCAGCGCCGAGCCCCCGGGAGCGAGCGCAAGGGTGACCGCGGAACCCTCGTGGATGTCGCCCGAGAGGAGCTTCAACGCCAACGGGTCCTGGACGAGCTTCTGGATGTTTCGCTTGAGAGGGCGGGCGCCGTAGACGGGGTCGTAGGCTTCGCGCGCGAGCCACGTTCTCACCGCGTCCGTCCACGAGAGCTTCACGCCGCGCGCGGCCACGAGCTCGGCGACATGGTGGAGCTGCAGGCCGACGATCTGCTCGATGTCGGCGAGCTCGAGGCGCCGGAAGACGACGATGTCGTCGATCCGATTCAGGAACTCGGGCCGGAAATGGTTGCGCAGCTCGGCCTCGACGCGCGTCTTGAGCGCCTTCTCATCGGCGCCCTGCATCTCCTGGATGATCGGACTCGCGACGTTCGACGTCATGATGATGACGACGTTCTTGAAGTCCACGGCGCGGCCCTTGCCGTCCGTCAGGCGCCCGTCGTCGAGCACCTGCAGAAGGACGGACCACACGTCGGGATGGGCCTTCTCGATCTCGTCGAAGAGGACGACCGCATAGGGCCGGCGACGCACGGCTTCCGTGAGTTGGCCGCCCTCGTCGTGGCCGATGTAGCCGGGAGGCGCCCCGATCATGCGGGAGACCGTGTGCTTCTCCTGATACTCGGACATGTCGAGGCGGACCATCGCGTGTTCGTCGTCGAAGAGGAACTCGGCGAGCGCGCGGGCGAGCTCGGTCTTCCCGACGCCCGTGGGGCCGAGGAAGAGGAATGAGCCGATGGGCCGCTTCGGATCCTTCATGCCGGCGCGAGCCCGGCGCACGGCCGCGGACACGGCCTGCACGGCCTCGTCCTGCCCGATCACGCGCAGCTTCAGCCGCTCGTCCATCTTCAGGAGCTTCTGCGTTTCGCCCTCGACCATCTTCGAGACGGGCACGCCGGTCCACTTCGAGACGATCGCGGCGATGTCTTCCTCGTCCACTTGCTCACGCAGGATGGCGCCGTTTTTCTGGAGATCGGCGAGGCGGGCGGAGGCCGTCTCGAGGTCCTTCTGGAGCTTCGTGAGCGTGCCATACCGCAGCTCGGCGGCCTTGTTCAGGTCACCCTTGCGCTCGGCGGCCTCGGCGGCGACCTTCGTGTCGTCGAGCTTCTTCTTCAGGTCGCGAATGACCGCGATGGCGTCTTTTTCGGACTTCCACCGCGCCTTCATCCCGTTCGCGCGCTCCTTGAGCTCGGCGAGGGTACGCTCGAGAGCCCTGAGGCGCTCTTTGGCGGGGCGGGCGTCGTCTTTCTGGAGCGCCTTCTTCTCGATCTCGAGCTGGAGGATGCGCCGCTCGACCTCGTCGATCTCCGTCGGCAGCGAGTCGATCTCCATTCGGAGCTTCGACGCCGCCTCGTCGATGAGGTCGATCGCCTTGTCGGGCAGGAAGCGATCCGCGATGTAGCGGTCGGATAGCGTCGCGGCGGCGATGAGCGCCGCGTCGGTGATCTTCACGCCGTGGTGGACCTCGTAGCGTTCCGCGAGCCCGCGGAGAATCGCGATCGTGTCCTCGACGGACGGCTCCCCGACGAGCACGGGCTGGAAACGCCGCTCGAGCGCGGGATCCTTCTCGATGTGCTTGCGGTACTCGCCGATCGTCGTCGCGCCGATCGCGCGCAGGTCACCGCGAGCGAGCGCGGGCTTCAGCATGTTGCCCGCGTCCATGGAGCCCTCGGCGGCGCCCGCGCCGATGAGCGTGTGCAGCTCGTCGATGAAGAGGATGACCTTACCGTCCGATTCCTCGACCTCCTTGAGAACCGCCTTGAGGCGCTCCTCGAACTCGCCGCGGAATTTCGCGCCGGCGATCATCGCGCCGAGGTCGAGCGAGACGACGCGCTTGCCCTTGAGCGTCTCGGGGACGTCGCCCGCGACGATGCGGCGGGCAAGCCCCTCGACGATCGCGGTCTTGCCGACGCCGGGGTCGCCGATGAGGACCGGGTTGTTCTTCGTGCGCCGCGTCAGGACTTGCATCACGCGGCGGATCTCCTCGTCGCGGCCGATGACCGGATCGAGCTTGCCCTTCTTCGCGAGTTCGGTGAGGTCCTTCGCGTAGCGCTTCAGAGCCTGGTACTTGTCCTCGGCGTCGGGGTCGGCCACGCGGCTCCCGCCGCGCACGTCCTTGAGGGCGGCGAGAAGGGAGGCCTCCGAGAGGCCCCGGGCGAGGAGGATCTTCGCGGCCCTGGACTTCCCGTCGCGCAGGAGAGCGAGAAAGAGGTGCTCGCTCGCGATGTAGTCGTCCTTGAACTCTCCCGCGATCTTCTCGGCGAGGTCGATCAGCTTCACGAGGGCGGGAGAGAAGCGCGGCTCCGCCCCTTCGCCCTGCACCTTCGGCAGCTTCGCGAGCTCCTTCTCGACGTCCTCCCGCGCAAGCCCGGGAGCGACGCCGACCCGTTCGAGGAGCGCGGGCACCACGCCCTCGTCCTGAAGGAGCAACGCCTGGGTGAGGTGCTCGGGTGTGGCTTCGGGATGCCCCTCGGCGCGGGCGGCCTGAGCCGTTTTCTGGAGGGCTTCCTGAGCCTTGTGGGTGAACCGTTCTATATTCATCAAAGGCAAATATAGAATCTGCTCATAGCATTGTCAAGGAATATCTAACGCAACGTATATAGATTTTATCACCTATCGACTTCACCGGCCTCCCTAAACCCTTTTGCCCGGAGCAGGCAGGAGTCGCAGCTCCCGCACGGCCGGCCTCCCTTTCCGGGGTCGTAGCAGGACGTCGTAAGGCCTGTCTCGAGCCCGAGGGCGAGCGCGAGGCGGACGATGTCCGCTTTCGACATGTCGAGAAGCGGCGCCCGGATCGCGAAGCTCCCGCCCTCGGCGCCGGCCTTCGTCCCGAGCTTCGCGACGCGCTCGAACGCCTCGAGGAATGCGGGGCGGCAGTCGGGGTAGCCGGAGTAATCGAGCGCGTTCGCGCCGATGACGATCTCCGTCGCTCCGTTCGACTCGGCGACGCCGAGCGCGAACGCCAGAAAAAGCGTATTGCGAGCGGGGACATACGTGACGGGGATGCGCGCCTTTTCGAGCGCCTTCTTCGGAACCCGGATCGCGCGGTCGGTCAGCGCCGAGCCGCCGAGCGCGCCGAGGGACGGGATCGCGATCACGCGATGCGAGGCCACGCGGTACTTCCGAGCGAGTGCGCGCGCCGCCGACAGCTCGACGCGGTGTCGTTGCCCATAGTCGAAAGAGAGTGCGTGCACCGTCCAGCCCCAGCGGGAGACGAGCGCGAGACACGTGGCGCTGTCGAGGCCGCCGGACAGGAGAACCACCGCGGTCTTTCGTCCTTTCGCCGGTGCTGCCGGGATCGCGGCAGAAGAGGATTTTCTTGGAAGGTGAAGGGGGCGGCTCATCTCCCGGGCACGTCTCCCCAGAGCAGCTTGTGAACCTGGAGGTTCAGTCGCAGCTTTCTCTTCGAGTCGCGAACCCACTCCGCGACATCCGCGGCGACCGGCGACGAACTCCCCTCGAAGACCGGCGAGATCAGGATGGTGTTTTTCCGGTCGAGGTCGTGCCTCGCGACAAGGTCGAGAGCCCAGTCGAAGTCGCGGCGGTCTTTGACGACGAACTTGATCTCGTCGCGCGGGCCGAGACGCTTCAGGTTGCCGAGATCGTTGCGGGACTGCATGCCGGAGCCGGGGCACTTCACGTCGAATATCTTCACGACCCGTGGGTCCACGCGGTCGAGTGGAACGTGGCCGCCCGTCTCGAGGAGAACCGTGTAGCCGCGATCGCAGAGCGCCGCGGCGAGCGGGTAGACGCCCTCCTGCTCGAGCGGCTCGCCTCCGGTCAGCTCGACGAGCGGTGCTCCGAGGCGCGTGACCTCGGCGAGGACGTCGTCGAGTGTGTGCGTGTTCCCGCCGGAAAATGCATAGGAGCTGTCGCACCAGACGCACCGGAGCGCGCACCCCGTCAGACGGACAAACGTGCAGGGCAGCCCCGCGAACGATGATTCTCCCTGGAGGCTGCGGAAGATTTCGGTGACGACGAGGGCCGGGGCGGGCATGACGCGCACGATAGCGCGGGGGCCGCGCGGAGCGCGGCCATAATCCGTCCGTGAGGCTGAAGCTCGACCTGGCGTATCTGGGGAAACTCTTCGAAGGGTGGCAGGTGCAGGCGCCCCGCGCGGACGGCACGGGCGCGCGCACGGTCCAAGGCGAATTGGAGAAAGCCCTTAAGGACCTCTTCGGGTCGGATGTCCGCGCCCACGGCGCGGGGCGCACGGACTCCGGCGTTCACGCGGATGGCCAGGTCGCCCACGTCGAGGTGCCCGAAGGATCGCCGCTCATTCCTTCTAAGAATCTCTCTCGTGCTCTCAACTCGAAGCTGCCCGAAGACGTGCGGGTCCTCGCCGCCTCCGAAGCCGCCCCCGACTTCCACTCTCGCTACTCGGCGATCGGCAAGGTCTACGTTTACCGCCTGAGGCGCGGCGAGTTCCTCCACCCCTATCGCGGCCTCGTCGAGTCCCTCGCCTCCGAGCCGCTCGACGTGGCGGCGATGCGCGCCGCCGCAACGGTCCTCGTCGGGCGGCGCGACTTCGCTCCGTTTTCTCTCACGGGCTCCGACCCCGGAACGACCGTGCGTACGCTCGCGCGGCTGGACGTTGAAGAGGAGGACTCTCTCCTCCTCATCACGGCGGCCGGGGACGGCTTCCTCCGCGGCATGGTGCGCCGGCTCGTGGGAACCCTTCGCGACGCGGGCCGGGGCCGCATTCGTCCCGAGGACGCCCTCGCGAAGCCCGGGCCTACGGCGGAAGCGCGCGGCCTCACGCTCGCGAAGGTTCTGTATCCCCCGGAGACGCTTCCCGGGAACTTCCTGGCCACCGCCGTCGCGCCCGTTTCGTCGGGATAGAATGCACGCTCGGGGGCGTGTTTCGCCCCCGATGTCAATGATCGACAAGGACTCCATTGCCGCGCCGGGCACGCCCGACCGGACGCTTCTCGACGCTCTCGACCTCGGCCGCCTGCCGCGGCACGTGGCCGTCATCATGGACGGCAACGGGCGTTGGGCGCGGCAGCGCCGCCTGCCGCGCGTCGAAGGTCATCGCGCCGGGATCGTTTCCGTGCGCGCGACGGTCGAGACGGCCGCGCGCCTCGAGCTCACGGCGCTGACGCTCTATGCGTTCTCCACGGAGAACTGGAAGCGCCCGCACCTCGAGGTCGCGACGCTCATGGCTCTTCTGAAGGAGTACCTGAGGCGCGAGCTGAAGACGCTCCTCGACAACGACATCGTCTTCCGCGTGGTGGGACGCATGGACGGCCTCGATTCCTCCGTCCAGCGCGAGCTCGAGCACGCGCTCGCCGCGACGGTGCACGGAAAGGGCATGATCTTCAACATCGCCCTCAACTACTCGGGCCGCGCCGAGCTCGCCGACGCGATGAGGGCGCTCGCGAAGAAGGTGAAGGCGGGCGTGCTCTGTCCCGAGGACATCGACGAGGCCGCGATCGAATCGGAGCTCTACACGGCCGGGCTGCCCGACCCGGATCTCCTCATCCGCACGAGCGGCGAGATGCGCATCTCGAACTACCTGCTCTGGCAGATCGCGTACGCCGAGATCCACGTGACGCCCGTGCTCTGGCCCGATTTCCGGGCCGGGCACTTCCTCGAGGCGCTCGCCGAGTTCCAGAAGCGCGAGCGCCGGTACGGCGGCGTCTCGGAGGCGGAAGAAAGGCGGAACGAGGTCGCGGCGCCAGCGGCGCATCCGGCGGCCGCGTCGCGATGAGATTCCAGAGGGAGGTCACGGCCGCGATCCTCATCCCCGCGGTCCTCGCGGTGCTCGTGGCGGCTCCGCTGTGGGCCTGGGCACTGCTCGTGGCCGCGGCGACGACGCTGGCGCTTCTCGAGTTCTACCGGCTCATCGAGGCCGCGGGATGGATCGTGCCGAAATCGGCGGGTGTCGGCCTCTTTCTCGCGCTCGTCGCGGCGGCGTATCTGGCCTCTCTGCTCATGCTCGTCGTCCTCGCGGGCGTCGCGCTTTTCGCGCTGCCGACGCTCGTCATGTTCGCGTCGCCGCGCGAGGCCGTGCTCCTGGCGTCGTCCGCGTCGTCCGTCTTCGCGACGCTCTACGTCGCGCTCGGCGCGGGCGCGATGGTGGGTCTCAGGGCGCATGGCTGGAAACCGGTGCTTTTCGTCCTCGCGACCGTCTGGGCCAGCGACTCGGCCGCGTACTACGTTGGCCGAAAATGGGGCCGAAGAAAGCTCGCACCCGTCGTGAGCCCCAAGAAGACCGTCGAGGGGCTCTTCGGGCAGCTCGCGGGCGGTGCGGTCTTCGGTCTCGCAATCTCTCTCCTTCTCGGGGACGGTCGCTCCGCGGTATTCGGCGCGGCAGCGGGCCTTCTCATCGCGGGCCTCGCCGTCGTCGGGGATCTCCTCGAATCCACGTTCAAGAGAAGCTGCGCCGTGAAGGACTCCGGCGGGATTCTGCCCGGCCATGGAGGGCTCCTCGACCGGCTCGATTCGCTTCTCTACGTCTCGCCGGCCGTGCTTCTCCTCCTCACGGCCCTGCCGGAGTCACTGCCGCGATGAAAAAGCGCATCGCCCTCCTCGGCGCGACAGGCTCCATCGGGGACTCGGCTCTGTCGGTCGTCGCGCATTTTCCCGACCGCTTCGAGATCGTCTCGATGTCCGCCGGCTCGAACCTGGACAAGCTCCTGCCGGCAATCGCCGCGCACCGCCCGAAGGTCGTCTCGGTGAAGACGCGCGAGGACGCCGCGCGCCTGAGGCAGGAGTTCCCCGGCCTTTCCGTGGGCTTCGGACCCCAGGGCCTCGTGGACGTGGCGACGATTCCGGAGGCGGACGTCGTTCTCGGCGGCATCGTGGGGTCCATCGGCCTCGCGCCCGCATACGAGGCCGTGAGGCTCGGCAAGACGCTCGCGCTCGCGAACAAGGAGACCCTCGTCGTGGCGGGCGAGCCGCTCATGGCGGCTGCGCGCGCCTCCGGCGCCATGGTCCTCCCCGTGGATTCCGAACACTGCGCGCTCCATCAGGCGCTCCGCGCGGGGGACCCGGGGGAAGTGAAGCGGCTCGTCCTCACGGCGTCCGGCGGGCCGTTCCGCGCCCGCGATCTCGTCACGTTCGGCGGGATCACCGTGAACGACGCGCTCCAGCATCCGACGTGGAAGATGGGCCCGAAGATCACGATCGACTCGGCCACGATGATGAACAAGGGTCTCGAGGTCATCGAGGCCCGCTGGCTCTTCGGGGTGCCGGGCAAGAAGATCGAGGTCGTCATCCACCCACAGTCGATCGTGCACTCGATGGTCGAGTACGTGGATGGTTCGGTGCTCGCGCAGATGTCGCCGAACGACATGCGTTTCCCGATCCTCTATGCGCTCACCTATCCCGATCGTGTTCCGACACCGCTCAAAGGACTCGACCTTTTGGCGCTCGGAAAACTCGAGTTCTTCCCGCTCGACCCGACGCGCTATCCGGCCGTGGGGCTCGCGTACGCCGCGCTCGAGACTGGCGGCTCGGCTCCGGCGGTGCTGAACGCCGCGAACGAGGTTGCGGTCCAGGCGTTCCTCGACCGGCGCATTCCGTATCCCGCGATCGTCGAGATGGTCGCTCGCATCCTCGGCAGACATCGCGTCGCGCGCGTGACGACCGTCGCGGACGCTCTCGAGGCCGACGCGTGGGCGCGGCGCGAGGCCGCCGCACTCCTTCCCCTGCTCGAAACCAGTCCGCGCGCGGCAACCGCCAGCGCTTACCCCTCGTAAAACCCCCGAGGCCTCATGACCATTCCGACCAACATCCTCGCCCTGATCTTCGTGCTCTCGTTCCTCATCGTTTTTCACGAGGGGGGACATTTCCTCATCGCGAAGCTCTTCAAGTTCCCGGTCGAGATCTTCTCGCTCGGATTCGGCAAGCGGCTCTTCGGCTGGAAGAGGAACGAGACCGACTACAGGGTCTCGCTCATCCCGCTCGGCGGCTACGTGAAGGTCGTCGGCCTCGGCCCCGACGAGAGCGATGTCGTGCACGGCACGGCCGAAGCGTCGGTGACGCAGCCCGGCACGCGCCTCGAGCGCCTCGTCATCCTCTTCGCCGGTCCGGGCGTGAACCTCGTCCTCGCGTTCCTCCTCACCGCGGGCGCGTTCATGATTGGCATGGAGGTTCCGAAGTACTACGAAGAGCGTCCGGTCGTGACGTTCGTGGACCCCGACAGCCCCGCCGAGAGAGCGGGCCTCCAGGTCGACGACGTGATCGTGAAGCTCGCGGGAAAGCCCGTCACGACCTGGCGCGAGGTCGAGCTCGACACGGGGCTGGCCTCGCGGCAGCAAATCCCCGTCGAGGTTCTGCGACAGGGACAGACCGTTCCGCTGACACTTCAGCCCGAGCCGAAAACCGAGGAGCAGAAGAAATACGATGTCGGGTTCACGGGCCTTCATGCATCCGCGCCCGTCTTCATCGGAATACTCCAGCCAAACGCGCCGGGAGTGAAGGCCGGACTGAAAGTCGGCGATCGGATCGTGTCGGTCAATGGGCACGACGTCTCGTGCTTCGCCGCGGTGGTCTGGCGCATCGCGCAAGCTGCGGCCGATTTCAAGGACTCGGGGCCCAAGCCCATCGATTTCGGCGTCGAGCGGGATGGGAAGATGCTGACGCTTCCGGTCACGCCGCGGGCTGAAGGATCCTCATGGAAGATCGGGTTCGGCGCCACCCTCCACGACACGGTGCGTCGTTCGCTGCCGCTTCTCCCCGCGCTCGAGGCCTCGTTCAAGGAGCTGCGCGAACAGACGCGCGCGACCGCCACCGTTCTCGGCCGGCTCGTCTCGTTGAAGGGCTCCTTCCGCCAGTTCTCGGGGCCGATCGACATCGCAAAATTCTCGGGTGAGGCGGCGCGCTCGGGCCCCGCGTCGCTCCTCAGCCTGATGGGCATCCTGTCGCTTCAGCTCGGGCTCCTGAACCTGTTTCCGATTCCGCTCCTCGACGGCGGCCAGATCTTCGTCACGCTCCTCGAGGCCGTTGCGCGGCGGGACTTCTCGCTCAAGGTGAAGGAGCGGCTCCTGCAGGCAGGGTTCGTCTTCCTGGTGCTCGTCATGGTGACCGTTCTCTACTTCGACGTCCTCAAGAACGTCAACTTCTGATGGCGAAAGGGACGGTCCGCCCGCGCCACGAGACCGTCGGCGTGCGGGTCGGAAAGGTGCAGGTCGGGGGCGGCGCGCCCGTCGTCGTGCAGTCCATGTCGAACACGGACACGGCCGACGTCGCGTCGACGGTCCAGCAGGCGCTCGAGCTCGCGAAGGCGGGCTCCGAGCTCGTCCGCGTCACCGTGAACGTCGACGAGGCCGCGCGGGCCGTCCCGGAGATCAGGAAACGCCTCCTCGACGCGGGCTGCGGCGTGCCCCTCATCGGCGACTTCCACTACAACGGGCACATCCTCCTCACGAAGTACCCTGAGATGGCGAAAGCCCTCGACAAGTACCGAATCAACCCCGGGAACGTCGGCATGGGGAAGAGGCGCGACGAGCAGTTCGCGACGATCTGTTCCGTCGCGCGCGACCTCGGCCGGCCCGTGCGCATCGGCGTAAACGGCGGCTCCCTGAACCAGGAGCTCGTCATGCAGAAGATGCAGGAGAACACGGACCTCGATCTCGGCCGTTCGTCGGAAGAGATCGTCAACGAGTGCATGGTCCTCTCGGCCCTGCAGTCCACGGAGCTCGCGCTCGAAACGGGCATGAAGAAGGACCAGATCATCATCTCGTGCAAGGTCTCGCGCCCGAACGACCTCATCGCCGTGTACCGCGAGCTCACGGCGAAGACCGACCAGCCGCTGCACCTCGGCCTCACCGAGGCCGGCATGGGGACGAAGGGGCTCGTGTGGTCGGCGGCCGCGATGGGCGTTCTGCTCCACGAGGGAATCGGCGACACGATCCGCGTCTCGCTCACGCCCCGCCCGGGCGGCGACCGGCGCGAGGAGGTGTACGCCGCGTGCGAGCTCCTTCAGTCGCTCGGCCTCCGCAGCTTCGCGCCGTCCATCACCGCCTGCCCCGGCTGCGGCCGCACGACGTCCACGGGGTTCCAGGAGCTGGCCGAGCGAATCCAGAGTTACGTTCGTGAGCAGATGCCTGCCTGGAAAACGCGCTACGAAGGAGTCGAGACGATGACGCTCGCGGTCATGGGCTGCATCGTGAACGGCCCCGGCGAGTCGAAGGCCGCGAACATCGGCATCTCGCTGCCCGGTACCGGCGAGGCGCCGAGCTGCCCGGTCTACATCGATGGCCAGAAGTTCACGACGCTCAAGGGCACGCACGAGGAGCTGGCGGAGGCGTTCCGGAGGCTCGTCGACGACTACGTCGCGACGAAGTACGCGAAGAAGGCGGGGACGTAGCCTCGCCGGGTTTACCGCTCGCGCCGCAGGTGGTGCGGGCGGGAGGAGAGCCCCTTCTTCCCGAAGTGCGCCTTGAGCGTCTTCGAGACCGCGAGCTGCTTGGCGTAGTTGAGGGAGTAGACGGCGATGGGGGCGCCCGCCACGTTGAACGGCACGGAGGCGAGCGCGAGCAGGAAGTGGCGGGCCTTCTCGGTTGGCGTGTACGCGGGGTTCTTGAAGTCCACGACCGTGCGGTAGTACCTGCCGAGCAGCTTGTAGACGTCGCCGAGGACCTTCGTGAAACCCATCTCGACGCCCCAGGAAAGGCACTCACCCGCGCGCACCGAGGAAAGGAATTCCCGCCATGTCGCTCCCGGCGCCATCGTGAAGACGGAGGCGACGGGCGGATACGTGTGGGCGTCCGATCCGCCGACGAGCGCGAGCGAGCCGCGCTTCTCCTTGGCCGCGGTGAGAAGGTCCTCGACGAGCGCGTTGTGCTGGTAGGCCATCGAGCCGTTTTTCACCTCGAAGACGTCGAAAAGCTCGAGCATCGTCGTGAAGAAGTCCTCCGGAGCCTGCCGCATGCGGTACGACTGGAAGAGGTGGTTCGCGGAATAGAGCAGTCCCTCGCTCCTCAGGTACTCGACGAGGTCGAAGATGTTGCGCCGCTTCCGGTCGACGACCTTCCACTGAGCGAGCGAGAGGTCGAAGACGTTCACGTGAATGCGGTGGCCCGTGCGGGGGAAAAACGTCTCGATCTCGGCCGAAACGAAGAAATCCGCATAGTCGGGATGCCGGTCCTGGAACTTCAGGCAGCCGTCCACGGTGTCGTGGTCCGTGAACGTCACGAAGTCCATGCCGCGGCTCTTCGCGAGGCGGTACGTTTCGTCGGGGTCGTTGTACGAGTCGCGCGTGTTCGCGGCCCGGAAGTACTTGAACATGGACGCGTTCGTGTGCAGGTGGAGGTCCGCCCGCGCGAGGGGCAATGCCGGCGGGGATTCGGCTTCGGCGGGGCCGGGAGCGGAAGAGCGGGTGTCCGCCATGGGGAGGGCAGTCTCCCGGTCCGCGGGGGGCGAGTCAAGGACGCCGGCCCCGAGCCTGCTAAAGTCGATTTGCCATGGGAGGCGTGTTCGGAAGAGTGATCTACGCGATGTTGCTGGCCGGTGTGCTCGCGGCGGCGACCTGGGTGTCTTTCACGCGATTCGTGGCGGGAAAGTCGCTCAAGGTGCCGAACTTCACGAACCTCACGGCCGAGGAAGCGGCGACCGTTGCGGCCGAACGCGGCCTCGAGGTGAAGGTGGACCCCGCGCAGGAGGGTTTCGACGACGGGGTCGCCCCGCATCGCGTGCGAAGCCAGATGCCGGCCGCGAACACCGCGGTCAAGGGCGGGCAGACGATTCGCATCGCCCTCTCGCTCGGCCCCCGCGCCGTCCGGATGCCCGATCTGACGGGCCTCTCGGCGCGCGCCGCGGCGCTCACCGTCGCGAAGGCGGGACTCAAGGAGGCCGCGGTCGCCTCCATCCGGCTGCCGGGCCCGCCCGGAGTCGTCGCCCAGGGAATCGCGCCCGGATCGATCACGCCGCCCGATTCGCCGGTCGACCTGCTCGTGAATCGCGGCATGCCGGACGTCGCCTGGGTGATGCCCGACCTCATCGGCCGCGACTTCGAGCGCGTGCGGACGGCCTTCGAGGAGCGGGGGTTCCGCATTGGCGGCGTCAAGAGCCAGTCGTACGAGGGCGCCCTCACCGGCACGATTCTCAGGCAGTTCCCGCTCGCGGGCTCGCCGGTCACGCGGCGCGATGCCCTGTCCTTCGTGATCGCCTCGCCCGAGGGAGGCGCATGAGCGTCGCCCTCGCGCCCTCGCTTCTCTCGGCGGATTTTTCCCGGCTTGGCGAGGCCGCGCGCGCGTGCGAGGACGGCGGTGCCGACTGGATTCACTTCGACGTCATGGACGGACGCTTCGTCCCGAATCTGACCGTCGGGCCGATCGTCCTGAATGCGCTTCGGAAGGTGACGCGCGTGCCCTTCGACGTCCATCTCATGATCGAGGAGCCGCTCTCGAGGCTCGATCAGTACCTCGACGCGGGCGCGTCGCGCGTGGCCGTGCACGTCGAGGCCGAGCCGCATCTCCACCGGTTCGCTCAGCACGCGCGCGGGCGCCGCGTGAGCCCGGGCGTCGCGATCAACCCGGGCACCGCGCTCGCGTCTCTCGACGAGGCGCTTCTCTTCGCCGACTTCGTCCTCGTGATGACGGTCGACCCGGGGTGGGGCGGGCAGGCCTTCATCGAGGGTTCGCTCGACCGCGTGGCGCGACTGTCGGAGATGATTCGGAGGTCGGGTTCGCGGGCGACCATCGCGGTGGACGGGGGCGTCGGCCCCGGGAACATCGGCGACCTCGTCCGCGCCGGAGCGCGCCATTTCGTCGCGGGCGCATCCGTTTTCTCGGCAGGGGACGTGCCGGGATCGATCAGACGTCTCCGGGAGGCCGCCGGATCGGCCGGCACGTTGCGTGCTTGAAAGGTCGCGGAAGTCCGTGCATTCTCCGAAGTCCATGTCGCGACGAACTTCCCCTCGCCTCCTTGGGACCGCGATGTTCGGCGCAGCTCTCGCGGTTCTGTCGGGCTGCGGCACGACGAACGACGCCGCGAAGCTGACACGCGAGCTCCTGACGATGCCGAAGGAAGAAGCATACGCGCGGGGCGAAGCGCTCGTGAAGAAGAAGAAGTACGAGACGGGCCGCCAGTACCTGCGTTTCGTGGCCGAGAACTACGCGAACGACCCGATCGGACGGCAGGCCGCGCTCCGCCTCGCCGACTCGTTCTTCGACGAGAAGACGCAGCTCGGTTACCTCGAGGCGGGCGTGCGGTACAAGGATTTCCGGAATCGCTACCCGTCGCACCCGAAGTCCGACTACGCACTCTTCCGCGTCGCGCAGTGCTCGGACCGGCAGGCAGAGAGCCCGGACCGGGAGCAGGGGAACACGCGCCAGGCGGCGACTTCCTACCGGGAGCTCGCCATCAATTTCCCCGACTCCCCGTACGCCACGGAATCGCGTGCGCGCCTCGGTGCCATGCGAGGCCTCCTCGCCGAGCACGAGTACCTCGTGGGCCACTTCTACCTGAGGCGGAAGGCGTGGCGGGCGGCGAAGGGTCGGATGGACACGATCCTCACCGCGTATCCCGAGTACGCGGGCCTCGACAAGGTCCTCTACGAGGCGGGCCTTCTCGAGACGAAAATGGGCAACAAGGACGGGGCGCGGACGCTCTGGGAGCGCCTTGCGCGCGACTATCCTGCGAGCCCGCTCGTCAGGAAACTGCCCGCGCCGCCAGCCTTGGCGGCCGCACCGGTTCGGGCGGCAGGCGGCTGACGAGCCTCCTTGAAAAAGACCGGATTTGACGCAACC
The DNA here is from genome assembly GCA_937888435.1 of uncultured Acidobacteriota bacterium. Lineage (GTDB taxonomy): Bacteria > Acidobacteriota > Thermoanaerobaculia > UBA5066 > UBA5066 > Fen-183. The sequence goes on along the minus strand of CALAQS010000254.1, from coordinate 6,731 downwards.
GCTTTCGATGCGGTAACTTAGGGTGCTTCTGCGTCACGTTCTCGCTCGCTCTGCCGTCCCCTGAGCACCGTTTTCGAGCAGGAGGTCGTCATGCGTCATCCTCTGGCCGCTCTCACGGCGGGTATCCTCCTCGCCGCCTTGCCCGTCCTTCGGGCGTCAGACGAGCCGCGCACCGCTCTGAGCCAAGGGCCGGCTGCCGCCAGCTCATCCCGGATAGAGAGGATCGTCAGGGCGCCGCAAACGGTGACGGGGCCGATTCCGATCGGCGTCGAGGCGGACGTGTACTGCTCGGGTTATCTCGGGGACCCAGCGGAGGTCTTTCCGGGGGCGGTCGTGAGCGCAGAGAAGGAGAAGAACCAGACGTTCTTCATGCAGGGCGACATCGTCTATCTCGACATCGGAGAGCGGGACGGCGTCCAGGCAGGAATGGAATTCACGATCGTGCGCCCCCAGCAGACCGTGAACAAGTGGGGCTCGGATATCGAGGTCGTCGGCCGCGTCTACCTGACGCCCGCCCGCCTGCGCGTGATCTGCGCGCAGGAGCGGTCCGCGATCGCCGAAATCTCCTACGGGTGTGCCGACACCCAGATCGGTGATTTCGTCATACCCTTCGAGCCGGTTCCGGTGCCGCTCGTGCGCCGGACGCAGGTGGCGACGATGTGTGACGTGCCGAACGGGAAGGTGATCGGCCACATCGTGGAGACCCGGGACGCCGTGACTCCCGTCGGGACCGACTCGGTCGTCTTCCTGGACCTTGGAGAAGCCGACGGTCTGAATCCCGGCGACTTCCTCACCGTTTATCGACCGTCCGGCCGCGCGGAAGGCGTGCGGACGATCCTCGGCGAGGCCTCGATCCTGACGACGAGAGCCCGGACTGCGGTCGCCATCATCACGAGCATGTCGGACACGATGGGCGTCGGGGACGCCGTCGAGCTCAAGTAAGAAAACGCGCCTCAAAAAACTGTTGCGGGATGAAATTCCCGTGATAGCTTTCTCTCCCCCAAACGGCGAGCGTTCGTGCGGTGTGCGGGAGGAGACGTGTCTGTGACGATCGACGGGCAGCTGCAACGGATCATCGACGAGCTGGTTTCGAAGGGCATTCCGCTCGAGGCCGCGAAGAAGGAATTCGAGAAAAAATACGTGGTGGCGGCCGTGACGCGCGCCTCCGGCAACATGGGCCGCGCGGCGAGGTCCCTCGGCATCCACCGCAACACGCTGCGGGCGAAGATCTCGCTCCTGAAGGTGAAGCCGCCGATCAGAGGCCGGGACAACAGCTGATTTGACCGGGAAACCCGTCAGGCGGGTTTCCCTCACCCTTCCGCTCGGCGGCTACGCCGCCTGCGCCTACCTACTTGGGCTTGTCGGTGCCGTCGTTCTTCGGGGCGTCCTTCGAATCGGTGGACTGGCCGTCGCGCATCGCATCCTTGAAGTTCTTGATGCCTTCGCCGAGGCCCTTGCCGAGCTGGGGGATCTTGCCGGCCCCGAAGACGAGGACGACGATCACGAGGATGACGAGAAGTTCGGGAAGTCCGAGATTCGGCACGGGATCCTCCTGCCGGCGGGATCATACTCCCCGCGCTTCCGCTCACAGGAAGGCGAGAAGGGGAGCGAAGGGTCCTCCCGGCGCCGTGTGGCGGCGGATGACGCGGCGCGCCGCCTCGCGGTGCGGGCGATAGAACGGCCTGCCCATGAGCATCATCTTCTCGAAGGTTCCGAGAACTTTCCAGGCTCTCTGAAGGAGAACCGGCTCCGAATACGCCGCGGCGTCGCTCGCTACGGCTTCGGCGGCCCTTTCGAAGCGCAGCGAGACGGGGTCGTAGTCCGGCGGCCCGAGGCGCAGATCCTGAAAGTCGATCGCCGCGAGCTGGCCGCCGGGCGCGCGCATGAGGTTGTTCGCGTGGTAATCGCGGTGCGTCGGAACGGGGTCTCCGGTGGCGCGGGGATCGGCCGCCGCGCGGGCGAGGTCCCGCGCGAGTTCCTGCCAGTCGGCGGCACGCGGCGCGCCGAGTGGTTCGCGGCCGCCCTTCTCGAGCGCCCAGTGCCGGGTGTGGTCGAGCTCGGCAGCGAAGAACTCGGCATCGAAGGCGGAATTGCGCGCCGCGGCCACCCGTGAGATCGAGCGGACCGAGAGGAGCAGGTCCTCGGCCTCGTCGAGGAGGCGCGAACGGTTCTCGATGGGCGCCTCGGCGAGGTCGATCGCGAGATCGCGGTCTCCGAGATCCTCGATGAGCGCCACGCCGAGGTCCGGGGCGTCCGCGTGGAGCGCGGGCACGCGCACGCCGGCGGCGGCGAGAGCCGCGCCGACCGAGGCCCAGTTCGCCTGCGCGGCCGAGGCCGGCTGCGGATAGAGAACCAGAAGAGTCGAAGAGCGGCCGGCGGCCTTTTGCCGGAAGTATCGGCGTGCGCCGATGTCTCCGGCGAGGGGCACGTACGCCGGAGCACCGGCGAGGCCGAAACGCTCACGAGCGCATCCGAGACGCCGGGCTGCCTCGAGCTCCGGGAGGTTCGTCACCCCTTTTTCGCTGGCGCCGGCGTCGCGGCCGGAGCCGCGCTCTCCTCGACAATGTCGACTTTCACCAGCTTCTGATACGCGCGGGGCCTGCCGAGATTGGCGTTCGCGGGATCCGGATTCGACTCGGCCACGATGCGGTCCACGACGTCCATGCCTTTTACGACCTCGCCGAACGCCGTGTACTGGTGGTCGAGAGAGGGGTAATCCTTGAGGACGATGAAGAACTGGGAGGAGGCCGAATCGGGCGCCGAGGAGCGGGCCATCGAGACGATGCCGCGTTTGTGGGCCGTCTCGTTGAACTCCGGCTTCAACGTGACCGGAAGCCCCTTCGCGTCGGTCTTGCCGGCATTTCCCCAGACGAACGCGTTCTTCGGGTCCTTCGTCAGCGGATCGCCGCCCTGCAGGACGAAGCCGGGGATGACGCGGTGAAAGAGCGTGCCGTCGTAGAAACCCGAAGCCGCGAGATCGACGAAGTTCTTCACGTGATTCGGGGCGCGGTCGAAGAAGAAGCGGATCGTCACGTCACCGCGCTCGGTGTGGAGGATGGCCACCGCATGGGCGTAGTCGTGAGGCACCGCTCTGACCGGAGGTTTCTTTTTCGGCCTCGGTTTCGCGGCCGCGGAAAGGCTCGACGCGGAGGCAAGGACGAGAAGAGTCGCGAAGGCCGCGCGGACCGCTCGGGAAGCAGCCGGTCGGATCGACATTCCGTGTGTCCTCCTTGGAGCGTCCGGACGGTCCTTGTCAGGGACACCGGCCGCGCCGATGATAGACCCCGGGATGCTGGCCGAGACCTTTCTGAAGCTCGTCGAGAAGGCCACGACCGACCTCGACGTCGACCGCCTCCGGAGCGACGTTCTCCGGCTCGCGGCGAGGCACCCGGAGGCAACGACGCGAGAGAAGGCCGAGCGCCTCGTCACGAGGGCGGCCCGCCGGGCCGCAGTCCTCGGGGGCGTGGCGGGGCTGCCGCCCGGGTGGGCCGCGCTCGCCACGGCCGCGCCGGAGCTGACGGCGCTTCTCGTCCTGCAGAGCCGCCTCATCGTCTCCCTCCATCTCCTTTACGGCGCTCCCATGGAGCCGAAGGAGCGCGCGCTCGAGGTGCTCGCCGGCCTTGCCGCCGGCGCGGGCATCAACGTGGGGCGCCGCCTCACGACCCGCGCCGCCGAGGAGATCGCGGCGCGCCTTCTGGCGCGCTTCGTGGGGCGCGAAGCCTCGCACCTCGTCCCCCTGTTCGGTGCGGCTGCCGGAGCCGCCCTGAATTACGGGGCCGTGCGTGCCGTCGGGAAGGCTGCGCTCCGGCGCGTCGAGCGCCTTTACGGACCCCCCGAACTGCCCGGAACGGGACTCATTCTCGATGCGAGGGGGCGGGTGTCGTGAGGACGCGTGGTAAAGTTCCGACTTCATCCAGCCGTCGCGACGAGAGCCATACCCGAGGGTGCGGCGCGACGATCCAAGTCGGGAGGAGATAGATGCGCGAGCTGTTCTACGAAGCGGTCCGGTCGACGGCGAACGTCGCCTGGAACGCTTTCCAGGCCGTGAACCGCCGCATTCCTGCGCGTGCGTTTCATCCGGCATGGGCCCCGGAGCCGCTCCCGAAGAGCTACCAGCGTACGAAGCCTCCGCTCGGCTATCCGCGCCGCACGGACTCGCTCTGCCCGACGTGCACGCGGGAGGTCCGGGACGCGATCGTGGGCGGCACGCGCGAGCTGCGCGAGCTCGTGGACGGGCGCCCGGGCGAGATTCCCGCGGACATCGTCCTGCGCGGGAACGAGATCTGGATGGTCAAGACGTGCCCGAAGCACGGCACGTTCGAGGACCTCATGGCGAGCGACGCCCGCTTCTTCGGCCGGCTCGAGGAGAATTTCTTCGGGCGCGACGTGAAGATCGGCAAGGACTCCCTTCACGACCACGGTTCGGCGTCGATCAAGTACGGCCGCGGGGCCGTTCTCACGGTCGACCTGACGAACCGCTGCAACATGATGTGCAACCCGTGCTTCATGGACGCGAACCAGGTCGGTTACGTCCACGAGCTCTCCTTTGAAGACATTCGGGAGATCCTCGACAACGCGGTCTCCATCAAGCCGCGGCGCCAGCTTTCCGTGCAGTTTTCGGGCGGCGAGCCCACGATCTCGCCCTTTTTCCTCGAGGCGACGCGCTACGCGAAGGAGATCGGCTACTTCTCGGTCCAGTGCGCGACTAACGGAATCCGGTTCGCGCAGGAGCCCGAGTTCGCGAAGACCGCCTACGACGCGGGGCTGAGGCTCGCGTACCTGCAGTTCGACGGGGTCGGCAACGAGCACAACAACCACCGCGGCGTCGGCAACCTGTACGACGTCAAGCTGCAGGCGCTCGACAACCTCCACGCGGCCGGCGTCGACGTCACGCTCGTGACGACTCTCGTGAACTCCGTCAACAACGACCAGGTGGGCGACATCCTCCGGTTCGCGATCCGGAACATCGACAAGATCAACGCCGTCTCTTTCCAACCCGTTTCCTTCACGGGTCGCGACGAGGAGATCGACGACGAGACGCGCAAGAAGCAGCGCTACACGCTCGCCCACCTTGCGCACGACGTGAAGGACCAGGCCGGAATCGGCGAGCCGATGCGCGATTGGTTTCCCCTCTCGGCGTCGGGCCCCTTCTCCGATCTCAAGGACCTGCTCGGCGGCCTCGAGGCCCAGTGGGGCTCGCTCAAATGCGGCTGCCACCCGAACTGCGGCATCGCGACGATGCTGCTCGTCCATCCCGAGTCGGGCGACGCCGTGCCGGTCACCCAGCTTCTCGACGCGGACCGCCTTCTGCGCGACCTGACGGTCGTGACGGATTCGGCGCGCGGCCGCTTTCTCACGGTGGTCCAGACTGCCCTCTCTCTCGCGCGCAACATTCGCCCCGCCGGCGTCCCGAAGAACCTCGGCGTCTGGGAGACGCTCAAGGTCATGGACGGGCACACGGGCCGGGGTATGGGGATCGCGAAACAGGCGCGCTACCCCTGGCGCGTCCTCCTCGTGGCCGGCATGTGGTTCCAGGACCTCTTCAACTACGACTTTCGCCGCACGGAGATGTGCATCATTCCGTACGGGACCCAGCTCGGCGAGATCTCGTTCTGCGCCTACAACACCGGCGCCGGCTGGCGGAAGATCGTCGAGGAGATGTTCCAGAGCGCCACGCTGGCCGAGTGGTACAAAGACAAGGGCCGCCACCCCGTGTACGCCCACGGCAAGCGCGTCCCTCTCCCCTCCTACGCGCCGGCGCCGCGCCCCTCCACGCTGCCCGTGTTCGAGCCGTCTCCGCAGCCCGTCGAGCTCCCGGCCGCCGCGCGCTCCGCGACGCCGCCGCTCACGGTCCTGCCGTCCTTCAGCGTGGCGTCGGGAAAATAGCGCGTTCCGCGAGCGCCACGACGGCGTCCGCGGCCTCGTCGGGATTCTCGAGCGGCACGAGGTGCCCCGCGCCGGGCACCGTCACGAGGCTCACCCACGAGGCGCGGCCCGCGACGGCCGTCATCGCTTCGGCGTCGGACGGCGGTGCGATGGCGTCCTCGTCGCCGACGACGACGAGAAGCGGCTTCTCCCAGCCGGACAGCGCCTCGAAGCCTTCGTCGCGCACGGCGAGGCCCGCGAGATCGGCCATGGCGGTTGCTGGCGGCGTCTCGAGGATCATCGCGCGCGCGGTTTCCTCGGCGGGCCCACCCTTCGAGCGCCTCGCGAGCAGCTTCGGCAGCATCGCGGAGAGTGCGGCTTCGATCCCGTCCTTGCCGAGGGCCTCGATGGCTTCCTTGCGCTTTGCGCGGCCCGCGTCGTCGTCCGCGGAGGCCTTCGTGTCGAAAAGAGCGAGGCCCCTCAGGCGGTCGCGTTCGCGCGCTCCGTGCCGCTTCAGGAACTCGAACGCCACGTAGCCGCCCATCGAGAGGCCCGCGAGCAGGAACGGTTCGCCTGCAGGCAGGGCGCGGGAGATCTCCTCGGCCATGTCGTCGGCGAGGAGCGACATCGTGTGCACGGGCGCCGCGGGGCGGTGGGAGGATCCGCGCCCACGGAAATCGGGGGCGAAGACGGACGTGATCGGGCCGAGGGTGCCGCCCGCGGCGCGCGCGGCGAGAGGGCTCCAGATCCGGTGGTCCAGAGGATAGCCGTGGAAGGCGACGAGGTGCATGCCCGCATCTTACGGGCGGAGGGTCACGGCCGGTACGTCACGCTGTTTTTCGGGCCTTCCCACACGCTGACTTCCT
>CALAQS010000253.1 GCA_937888435.1 uncultured Acidobacteriota bacterium | reverse complement strand
GGCCCGCGAAGGAGCCGAGGGCATCTTCCGAACGATCGCAGACGAGAACTTCGAACCGCCCGTCGTCGGCGAGCGTCCTGGCGATGAGGGCACCGACGAGGCCGGCTCCGAGGACGGTGACGCGCGGTATGAAGGGCGATTATGCGTCCGGAAGCCCGGGGACCGGCTCCCACCTCCACTCGCCTATCATTCCAACGTGGATTTGTCCGCGCCCTTCTCGCCGGAGCGGCTCGACCGGGTGCGGGTGCTGTCCCGGGAGACGGTCGTCGTCTCGCCGACATTCTGCGAGGCCGAGACGATCACCGACCACGTCGCGGATGTGTTCCGCGTGCTTCCCGAGGCGACCTTGCTCGTGGTCGACGACGAGTCGCAGGACGGGACCGCGGACGCCGTTGACGCGCTGCGCGCGCGGCATCCGCGCCTTCACCTGCTCCGCCGCAAGCCGCCGCGAAGCTTCACCGGCTCGTACAAGGACGGGATCTCCTGGGCGGTCGAGCGGGGCTTCAGCCGCGTCGTCTCGATGGACGCGGACGGCTCGCACGCGCCCGACTTCCTGCCGCTCCTCCTCGACATGTCGCACGACGCCGACCTCGTCGTCGGGTCGCGCTACCTGTATGGCGTGAGCGTCCTCAACTGGCCGCTTCGACGCGTCCTCCTCTCGGCGTTCGCGAGCATCTACGCGCGCCTGATCACGGGCGTCCCGTGCGACGACCTCACGAGCGGCTTCTGCTGTTACCGCGTCGACATGTTGCAGCGCATCGGGTACCGGGACATCCGGTCGTCGGGCTATGCCTACCAGATCGAGATGAAGTACCGGATCTGGCGGGCCTCGGGCCAGCTCGCCGAGACGAATATCCTCTTCGTCGAGCGGCGCAAGGGCACGTCGAAGATCTCCTCCGGGCGCGTCCTCGAGGGCGTCGCGCGCCCGTTCTGGTGCCGCCTGTTCCTGCCGGGCCGCCCTGCCGACCCCAAGGTCCCGATTAAGCGGGGCTGGAAGTCGTGGCACGAGTGGGGGGCCCCGCTGTGACCAGGGCCCACGGAACGCCGCGCGGATGAACGCCCTCGACCGCGCCCCCCTCCCGGTCAAACTGCTCGCCTTCCGGTCGTTCCACCGGTTCGGCGCGCCACGCCTCCTTCCGATCAACCTCACGGTGAGCGTGACCTACACGTGCCCGTCGCGCTGCAAAACCTGCGACATCTGGCAGAAAAAGGTGCCGGACTTCACGCTCGAGGAATACGAGAAGACGTTCCGCTCGATGGAAGGCGTACCGATCTGGGTCACGGTCTCCGGCGGCGACCAGTTCGTCCGCTCGGACCTGCCCGAGCTCTTCGGCCTCATCCGCCGGATCCTGAGGCCCAAGATCATCAACCTCCCGATGAATGGGCTCCTCACGAAGCAGATCGAGAAGCAAATGCCAGGGATCGTCGAGGCCACAAAGGGCTCGAAGCTGATCGTGAACCTCTCGCTCGACGATATCGGGACGCGGCACGACGAGATCCGCGGCGCGCGGGACAACTGGGAAAAGATGATGAAGGCGCGGGACATCGTCCTCGCGCTCCAGAAAACGAACCCGCATGTCACGGTCGGGATCCACACCGTCATCAGCAGCCTCAATGTCGAGCGGCTCCCCGAGATCCACGCGGAGCTGAAGAAGCTGCAGCCCGACTCGTACATCACCGAAGTGGCCGAGGAGCGCGTCGAGCTCGGGACGATCGGGAAGGACATCACGCCGTCCGCCCCGGCATACGCCGCTGCGGCGGACTATCTCATCGCGGAGATGCGCAAGAACCGCATCCGCCATCCGATGGGCCGCCTCGTCGAGAGCTTCCGGCTCGAGTACTACCAGCTCGTGAAGGAGTACCTCGAGCGCCGGGAGCAGATCATCCCGTGCTACGCCGGGTGGGCGTCCGCCCAGATCGCCCCGGACGGATACGTCTGGGGGTGCTGCGTCCGCGCCGAGTCCGTCGGCGGCCTCCGCGAGAACGGCTACGACTTCGGGAAGGTGTGGTTCTCGCCCGAGGCGGACAAGTTCCGGCGGAGCGTATACAACCGCGAATGCGCGTGCCCGCTCGCGAACGCGAGCTACACGAACATGCTCGTCTCGCCGCGGTCGCTGGCGCGTGTCGTGCGGAACTGGGTCGCATGATCTCCGGGAACTCGAGGAACCTCTTGAGCCGAGAGGATCTGCAACTCGGCACGGTCAGCTTCGGGATCCTCTTTCTCGAGCTGGCCCTGATCCGATGGATCTCCGGATACATCATCAATTTCGGTTACTTCACGAACTTCATCCTGCTCGGTGCGTTCCTGGGCATCGGGCTCGGATGCCTCGCTGCCCGACGAACCGAGACGCTGATCCGGTTCTTCACCTCTCTCCTCCTCGTGACGATCGGCGTCGTGTATGCGTTCCAGGTACGCATCATCGACCTCCCCGCGACTCGCTCCGTCGTCTTCTGGGCGGAGGCGCCGTCCTCGGACATCCACCGGACGGCGATCCCCACGTACCTGCTCGTCCCGATCCTTTTCTCCCTGACGACCATGCTGTTCGCGGCGCTCGCGACTCCGATGGGTGTCCTCTTCGGCCGTTTGCCGCGTCTTCACGCCTACACGGTGAATATCGTCGGTAGCCTCCTGGGAATCGGGGCGTTCGCCCTTTGCTCCTTCCTCTGGGCTCCGCCTGTCCTTTGGTTCGCCGTCTGCCTTCTCGCGTCGCTCCCGGTGCTCGCGCAGACTCCTCGCCGGTGGTGGATCGTCCACGGAGTCACGTCAGCCTGCATCCTCGGCATCGTCGCGATGATGGGTCGCGCCGACACATGGGGCCCCTACTACCGTCAGAACGTGAAGAAGATCGACGAGAAGACGTTTCTTCTGGCGGGTAATGGCGTGTACGGAATCGGAATCCGCGGACACACGGAATCCGGCGTCTATTACTTTTTCTATGACTCACCCTACGATGAGCTCCTGGCCCCGTTCCGGGACGCTCCGCCCCGGTACCATTCGGCGCTCGTCATCGGATGTGGCGCGGGCAACGAGATCGCCTACGCATTGCGTCATGGCGTCGACGAAATCGACGCGGTCGACATCAACCCGTGGGTCATCGAGATCGGCAGGCAGCTCCATCCGGAGAACCCCTTCTCGTCACCCCGAGTCACGACTCACGTCGCAGACGGCCGGGCCTTCATCCGACACAGCACGAGGAAGTACGACCTGATCGTCTACGGACTGCCGGACTCGACCTTCAATCTCAGCGACCGCACGAATCTTCGGATGGAGAGCTTCCTCTTCACGCTCGAGGCGTTTCGGGAGATCCGCGCGCACCTCACGGAGCACGGTGTTTTCGTCCTCTACAACTACTACCGTCTTCCCTGGGTCGTGCAGAAGATCGAAGAAATGCTGCGGGAGGCGTTCGAGAAGAACCCCGCCGTCTTCAGGGTCAAGGCCGACCAGGGCGCGTGGGGGTTTCCAGCGATCCTGGCCGTCGGACCTGGCCTTCCCCGGCTCGCGTCGGCGACACGGCCGTCTCACGGCGAGCCGACCCTCGCGAGGGACGACTGGCCCTTCCTTTACCTCTTCGAACCGAACGTGCCGCCGCATTATCTCGTTTCGCTTGGGATCGTCGCTTTCGTTTCCCTCCTCGCCGTCGTCTTCGGGTTGCGGTTCGCGGGCCCGACGCCGCCGGGCGAGCGGGAGTTGCCTAGCCACCTCGCGGCCTTCTTCTTCATGGGCGCCGCGTTCCTGCTCCTCGAAACCCGCAGCGTCGCGACGTTCGGGCTGTTCTTCGGCTCGACCTGGGCGACTAATGCGGTCGTCTTCGCCGCCATTCACGTGAGCGTCCTTCTCGCAATCTGGGTGGCGGCGCGGTTCCCGCGCCTTCCGCGGCTCGGGCTCTTCGGCGCATTGAGCCTGTCCCTCTTCGTGTCGTGGTTCGTGCCCCTGAACGCGCTGCTCGCGATGGACTACGTCTGGCGGGGGCTCGTCGTCAGCACGGTCGCGTTCCTGCCAATCTTCTGCGCGAACGTGCTCTTCGCGACGTTCTTCCGCGACGCGCGCGAGGGAGCCAAGAGCTACGCGTTCAACCTCCTCGGCGGAATGCTGGGCGGAATGCTCGAGTACTCGTCGCTTCTGCTCGGGTACCGCGCCCTGATCGGCTTGGCCGCCATCTTCTATCTCCTTGCCCTCCTGGCGGTTCTGCGCGTCGACTCGGCTCGAGCTCCGGTGCCAACCGCGGCGTAGACTGCCTCGAATGCGCGTCGTCGCCGGCGTCACGGCCTGCAACGAGGAGCGGACGGTCGGACCGCTTGTCGAGATGCTTCTCGCGTCCCGCCCATCCGGCGTGCCGATCGAGCAGATCACGGTCGTGTCGAGCGCTTGCCGCGACCGCACGGACGAGATCGTGCGCACGCTTTCCGCCCGTGACCCGCGAGTCGTCCTGATCGCCGAGCCCGAGCGGCGGGGAAAGGGAGCGGCGATCAACACCTTCCTCGCGACACGGCCGCCCGGCACGGACGTGACCATCATCGCGAGCGCCGACGTCCTCCCGGAGTCGGGCGCGACCGAGGCCATCGTCGCGGCGTTCGAGGATCCGGCCGTCGGGATGGCGGGAGGGCGACCCGTCCCGCGGAACGCGGGAACCGCGCTCCTGGACCGGATGGCGCGCCTCATGTGGCACCTCCACGACTGCGTTGCGCGGCGCAGCCCGAAGCTCGGGGAGTTCGTTGCGGTGCGCTCGGCGCTCGTGGAGTCGCTCGACGTGGCGAGCCCCGTCGACGAGTCCTCGCTCGAAGCCGCCGTCCGGGAACGAGGGGGAAGGCTCGTCTACGTGCCCGGAGCCGTCGTCGGGAACCGGGGTCCCGCGACGCTACGAGAATGGATGTCGCAGCGGCGCCGGATCGCGTTCGGCTACCTGTGGCTTCGCCGGCGCACGGGCTACTCCGTCTCGACCGACTCCGGTACCGCCGTCCTTTCCATCTGGCTGTCCGAGGTCCTCCCGCATCCTTCCCGCTGGCTCCCCGGGCTCGCTCTCGTCGCGACCGAAGTCCTCGCGCGACTCGAGGCCCGGCGCGACTTCCGCCGCGGGGGTAGTGAATACACCATCTGGACGATCGCGACGAGCACGAAGGCCGGCTCCGGCGCGCCGCCGTCGTGATGGCGCGCGCGCGAACCTGGGCCCTGGCCCTCATCGCTGGGATGGCCGCCTTCGCTCTGTGGTGGCGCCTTTTCGACGGCCCGAGGGTCGCCGCACTCGCCCTGCGCGCGGACCCCGGCTTCGTCCTCGCGGGGCTCGCTCTCATGGGCGTCGCGCAGCTTCTGCGACTCCTCCGGTGGCACGCGCTCCTGAACCGAGATCGGAAGAGCACACGTCTGAACTCCAGTCACTGACCACCTGCTTTACGCGAGCGAGTTCCTGAACAACATCCTTCCGGTTAAGGTGGGAGACGTCGGGCGCGCCCTCGCGCTCGCGGCGCGCAGCCCGGGCTTCACGGTCGGCTCGGCGACGGCGTCGATGGTCGTGGACCGCCTGTGGGGAATCGCGACCCGCCTACTCGCGCTCACTCTGCTGCTCGTCGTCCCGTCGCGTCTGCCTGCAAGCCTGCGCGTCTCTGCAGGGATCTTCGCGGGCGTCCTCGTCGGCGCGGTCGCCGGCCTCCTCGTCTGGAAGCGTTACGGGGAGGCGCTGGCCCGCGCGGGCGCCCCGCTCCTCCGCTTCCTGCCGCCCGCGGCGCGGGATGCGGCCGCGCGCACGCTGCGCGCGTTCGCGGACGCGACCGTGAAGGTTGGAATGCGCCCCGGGCTCGCCGCGAGCCTCTTCGCCCTGTCCGCGGCCTCGCTCTTCGCGCAGTCTGCGGGCTTTGCGCTCCTGTTCCGCGCCGCCGGACATTCCCTTCCGCTCGTGGTCGCCGTCGTCGGGACCGCCTTGCTCGACCTCCTCGCGGTCGTCCCGGCTCCTCCCGCGGGAGTCGGCACGACCGAGTGGTACGCGACCCTCATCTTCGCGACGGGCCTCGGACAGCCGACCGAGGCCGTCGCGGCCGCGGTGCTCCTCTACCACGCGGCCTGGCTCCTCATCGTGTTCGTCGCGGGCGGCTTCTCGATCACGGCTGTAGGCGAGATGCTGCCCCGGAGAACGACCGAGGTTCGGGCGTGACCGCCGTCGTCGTTACCGGGGCGACCGGCTTCATCGGGGGGCACGTGGCGAGCGAGCTGGTCCGCCGGGGCGTGCCCGTGGTCGCTCTCCATCGTCGGCCGTTCGAGCCCGCCGAGATCCCCGGCGTCACGTGGCGGACCTTCGACGAGTGGGAGCGGCGGGGCGAGCCGTCCGCCGCGCTCGTTCACGTGGCGGCCGTCCGCCACCGCCATGGCGTCCCTCCCGAAGAGTACGGGCGCCAGAACGTCGCGCTCACCGCGCGCTTGCTCGCCGCCGCGAAAGGGCGCGTCGGGCGCTTCGTCGACGTCTCGTCGATCGCCGTCTTCGGCTGGCCGCGTGAGCTCCCGATCGACGAGAGCCGCCCTTTCGCGCCGGTCGGGCCCTACGGCCGCAGCAAGGTCGAGACGGAGCGGATGGTCCGTGCGTCCGGCCTGCCCTACGCGATCGTTCGGCCGTCGATCACGTACGGGCCGGGGGACACGAACGGCATGATCGACAAGCTCGTCCGGCTCGTTAAGGCGGGCCGCTACCGACTCGTGGGGAGCGGGTCGAGCCGCGTCCAGCTCGTCTATGCGGAGGATCTTGCACACGCGATCGCCGAGACGGCCCTCCGGCCCGGGCTCGACGGCGACGAGTTCATCTGCACCTACCGCGACCCGATCACGATCCGCGTTCTGTCGTCTCTCGTCGCCGAAATCGCGGGCCACCCTCTTCCGGCGCTCGGCGTCCCGCTTGGCGTCGCGCGGGCCGCCGGCTTCGCCTTCGAGACGCTCGAGAAGCTCGGGTTCCGCTTTCCCGGAGGCGAGCCGCCCGTCACACGCGAGAAGCTCCAGACGGTGACCGTGGATCGCGCCTACCGTATCGACCGCATGCGAGGGCTGCTCGCCTGGGAGCCGCCCACGTCCTACCAGGAAGGCCTTCGCCGCACGGCGGTCGCCCTCGCGGAGGCTCGTACGTGAGGAGCACCGACGGGCTGGTGCCTCTTCCGCCTCCAGCCCGGCGTGACGTCGGTCTCGGAACCGCGTATGAGCGCTGGGCCGTCTACGAGCTCCTCGGGAAGTGGCTCGCGAAGGAACCGCCCGCGACTGCCCTCGAGGGGCCGGTGGACGGAATGGCCGGGATTCCGGGCCTCCATCTTCTTCCCGCCGCGGCCCGCGGAGCCCGCGTGACGGTGATCGTCCCCGACGATGCAAGCGCGGAGATCGTGCGGGGCGTCTATCGGACCGTCGGGCTTGAGGACCGCCTCGACGCGCGCGCAGGCTCGGCGTGGCCGGAGGGGACGTTCGACCTCGTGCTCACATACAACGCGCTTCCCTCCGTGCCCGACTGGAAGGGATACCTCGCCGAGGCGGCGGCTCGCGCCCGCCGCCGGCTCGTCGTTTCCGTCACGCATCCTGCGTCGTACGGAGTCTTCCTTAGGCGAACGCTCCGACTCGCGCAGCCGGGCGAGAAGACCCTCGAGCTCTTCGACCATCCCGCCACCTCGCCGCGCGCGCTCGAGCCCGAGCTCCGCCGCTACGGCCGCATCGCGGGAGACGCCTTCGTCGACTGCCCGTGGTGGCCGGACCTCTTCGTGGAGACGGGCGAGACGCTGCTCACGGGCACGCTGAGCCGCCTGCCCTTCGGCGCCCGGTTCCGGCGCGGACCTGCTGCCGCGGCTCCGGCGGCTCCGGGGCAGGAGCCGTTCCTCTACGGGCCCGGCCGGTTCCCGTTTTTCGGCGGCACCGGCTGGACCGACGAACTCGAACCGGCTCTCCGGCGGCATCCAAACCTGGACGGGAGTCGAATCCGCGCGCTCGCTAGCCTCTTGGCCCACCACCGCATCCGGAGCGTCGAGCGGACCTGATCGCGCACTTCACGGCGCCGGGCGCATGTGAACCTCGACAAGCATGGAACGCGGGAACCCCGGCACGAAGAGCTGCCGGGTCACGACGCGATCGCCTCGCTCGAGGACGACGTGCGCGAAATCGGCTCCCTGCCGCGCGCCCGCCTCGATATTCCAGATCTGCCTCAGGACGAAGAGCGTCGGACGCAGGGAGTCACGCTTGGCTCGCCACACGTCGGGCGTGGACGCGAGGTAGTGGTCGAGGACGGGCGAGCCGCCGGCGAAGAGGTCGTAGACGCCGCGCCGCCCGTTGATGAGCGAGAGGTCGGGAAGCTCGTGGATAGGGATCGCCGGCTCCCCCGGATGGAGGACATTCAAGTAGAAGTCGAGGCCGATCGCCTGCGCCGGAAGCGGGAACCCGCCGGTGACGACATGCTGGCAGACGACCGACACGTCGCGTGTGCCGCCCGGACGCCCGAGCTCGGCGGCGCGGAGCGCGAAGTCATCCTCCATGTAGTGGTACGTGATCTCGTCCATCCAGAGCGAGGCGTGGACGAGGCCGCTGGCGATGCAGACGGCCAACAGCGCGAGGATGGCGCCGACACAGAGGACCTCGACGGCCACCATGCGGGCCCGCAGGAATCGTTCGTCACCGGTCAATGCGCCGCCGATTCTAAGCGGGAGGCTGCCGCTTGAGGTGGATCAGGAGAGAGATCGGATAGCCTTCCGCCACGAAGCGGCCGACGACTGCGTAGCGCCGCTCGCCGACGAGGACACCAAGGAGCGCCGCGACCTGATCCCGCGACGGCGCGACGTCCCACAGCGGCTGGACGACCCACACGTCTGGCCGCCCTTCCCGTTCCGCCCACGCGCGAAACGCCTTCGGATGAATCTCGAGAACGCGCGCGAACAGGGGCTCGCCGCCGTTGAAGTAGCGATAGGTTCCGTGATCTCCCTGCGTCGGCCGCAAGTCGGGAAGCTCGAAGATCGGGATCGGCTCCCTGTCCGGGTGAACGTCGTTCAGGTAGAAGTCGAGCCCGATCGTATGATGAGGCGCCGGGTACCCGGAAATCACCCCGTGCTGGACGATCACGGCGGCCGCTGCGCGGCTGCCTCCCTTCAGGACCGCCCCGGCGATCTCGGCGTCGTTCGACTTGGCCCGGATCGCGGCCGCCGACGACGGGAGTAGGACGGCCTCGCCCGCCACGAGGAGGAGCGCGAGGAGCAGGCTGCGGCGGCTCGAGAGCCCGCGTGCGATCGCCCAAAAGAGCGCCGCGAAAAGCGGTACCTGATAGCGGCCATGGACGAAGTAGCCGAAGCCCACCGCGAGTGCGACCGAGATCGCAAGCGCGCCGAGCGCGACACCGGCCGCGCTCCGCGCGCCGAAGGTCCCCTCAGGCTCGGGCTCGCGCAGCGCGACAATCACGAGGAGCCCGAGGAGCACGAGGCATCCGGCGACGAAGGCGCGGACGAGTGCCTGCTGGAACACGAACTGGACCTGGAGAGGCCCTTCGAAGATGGACAGGCCAGTCTGCGCGAGCGTGCCTCCAAGGGGCTGCCGCGCGAAGAGCGCGAACAGGGGCTCGGGCGGCTGCGTCGTTTTCATGAAGGCGTACTCGAGCACGATCGTCGCGATGGCCGGGACGCTCGCCGCGAGCAGTGCGCCGACGAGAGGCGTTGCGCGCCGGCGGCGGAGAACCTCGAGCGCGGCGCGTGCGAGGAGCGCGGCGAAGAGGCACAGCGTCCAGAGGTGGAGCTGCGCGACGAGGACGCCGAGGATCGCGACGGTCAGGGTCGACACCAGGGTTCTTCGCGCGGCCGCGTTCTCGATCCGTTCCAGCAGGAGGACCGCGAGAAACGAGACGAGCGCGTACACGCGCGCCTCGAAGGCGTAGTAGAGGAATACGGGGGCCGCGGCGAACAGCAGGGCACCCGCGACGGCGCCCCACGGGCTCTCGCGGCGGCGCGTGCGCAGAGCAATCAACGCCAGGGTCGCCGCGTACGCGGCGACGGACAGCGATCGGGCGAGCCATTCCGGGCTTGTCTCGAACCGGACGATGCCCGCAGCGCCGAGGAAAGCCTGAAACGCCCTCTGGACGTCGCAGTAGAAGAAGCTCGAAAAGAACGGGGCGATCACCGACCCGGACCGCCCGATCTCCGCGGCGCGTAGCGCCAGATCGGATTGCAGGCGGAAGTAGGTGATCTCGTCCAGCCACAGGGACGCGGAGCCCGCGCCGAGCGCGAGAACCGCCGCGAGCGGCAAAAGCACGACCGCGGCAGCGAGGCCGAAGAGGCCGCGAGCGGCTTGAGTTTCCCGCTCGCTCAACGAGCGGATTCCAACCATCCGGCCCAGGAAATGCGACGGCGAATCATTGGGAGATCCTGCCTCCGACGGGCTAGAGTCCAACGAGCAAAAGGGCGCTCGCTAGCCTGTGGAAGAATACAGCATGCAAAAGTCCGCACGGGTTTCCGTCATCCTCCCCGTGCTCTCCGAGACGGGCAGGCTCGTGGAGCTCGTCGCGCGACTTCGGGAGCTTCTGGGCGCCGATCTCTTCGAGATCCAGATCATCGTGTCTCCGAAGTCGCCCGCCGAAGCGCTCGCGGCCTGTGAAGAGGCTCGGGGCCTTTTTGGCAACACCCATGTTTCCGTTCAGCGCAGGAGTCCCGGCGTCGGCTTCGCGTACCGGGACGGAATCGAGGAAGCCCGCGGCGACCTCCTTCTCCTGATGGATACCGGTGCAGAATTCGACGTCGAGACGCTGCCTCTTATGCTGGCGAAACAGCACCAGCCAGGAGCGGACCTCGTCGTCGGAAGTCGGTGGATGCATGGTGGTATCGAAGGCTGTCCGCGGAGAAAGTAAATGCCGCGAATCCTCTCGAGAGCCTTGGCCGGTCTGGCGCTCATCTGGGGCGCCCCCGTGCCCCGTCTCAGCATTGGCCTCCGGATCGCTTTCGCCCTGTCCGCTCTCGAGATCACGGGGCTCTTTCTCTCGCCCAAAGACTGGAATTCCCCTGCCCGCTACATGCTGGAGGTGAGCCCGGTTCTTGCCATTGGGCTCGCCGGGGCCGCCGTTGCGATCCTGACGACCGGGCTCCTACTCTCGCTTCGTCTTCTGCTCCTCCTTCGCAGCGTCAAGCTTCGCCGCTTCCTCGCCGGGCTCCTGCTCGCCGTCTTACCGGCGTTTTCTGTGTTCAACCTGGTCTTCCTTGCGGTTGAGGGGACATTCTTGAGTCGACAACTCGTCCGTGAGGGGGTCTCTCTCCTCGCCCATGGGGGGCTCGGCTACGAGCTGCCCGTCGCCGAAGTCGTGGTTGCTTGGCTCGCGCCGCTGGCTCCAAAGCCCATGCGGTCACCGCTCATCTGCCTTTTTTTCCCCTCGCCGCTGGGGTGGGGGCCGCGGACCTCCAAGCGGGGGTCTCCCGGAAAGACGTTTTCCGCCACCTGCGACCGCGGCGGGAGATTGATGAATATCTGGAGACCCTGCGCCGGCTACCCGTCAAGCCGAAGACAAATGTCGTCCTCGTGCTTCTCGAAGGGATCCCGGTGGACCACGTGGGCTTCTTCGGCTACCGCCGCAACACAACGCCGGAACTCGATCGCCTGGCCCGAAACGGGCTCGCCTTCGATCGCGCTTTCAGCGCCACCAACGAGTCGAAAAACGCCCAGACAGCTCTCCTCGCGAGCGTGCTCCCCATGCGGGGTGACAACAATGACTTCCTCAAGTCGCCACTCCTGTATCCCCGGGTCCTCTGCTGGGATGTCTTCCGGGCGCTCGGCTACCAGACCGCGGTCATCAGCACGCAGGACGAGAACTGGCTCGGCATGCGCCGTTTCCAGCTCTACGAGAAACAGCCGCCGGACATCTATCTTCATGCCCCCGATATGAGTGACGGGGAGTCGTATCTCGGCGGCTTCCTGAACAAGGACGAGGCCACCGTCAACCGCAGGATCTTCGCGTTTCTCGAGGAACGCAGGGGCGATCGACACCCCTTCTTTCTCTACACGAATTTCCAGAGGACTCACTTCGCGTATCCGCTTCCGTCCGGTGTCTCGCCCCGGTTCGGCCCTATCGTCCCGCTCGGCGACCGATGGCGTCGCTGGCAGGCGGACGACTTTCCAAACGCCGTCGACGTCTTCGATAGCGCCTTGTACTATGTGGACCAGCAGCTTGGCGCGCTTGTCTCCCGGATCGACACTCTCGGATTGGGAGACGACACACTTATCGCCGTCACGGCCGACCACGGTCAGGGCTTCGAGGTTGGAGGCTTCCCGGCCGCCGAGTCGATCTCCGAACGGTATGTCCACGTCCCCATGGTGCTGCTTCTACCGGGACGGCTGGCTCCCAGGCATTTCCGGGAGACCGTCTCGACGATCGACCTTTTCCCGACGATTCTGGGCGTCCTCGGCGTTCCTCCGTGCCCGGGCTGGCAAGGAATCGATGTCCGGGCGGCAGGCGAAGATTTCTGCCGACGACGACCGATCTTCGTCGGAGACATCGTCTGGAAAAACCTCTGGCTCATGATGAAGGGTCGTCAGTATGTCATCGTGGACACCGCGCAGAGGCGCGTCGTGGACGCCGATGACGCCAGCAAGGCATCCGGTGGACGCGATCTTCTCGATCTCTTCCTGAGGACGTTTCTTTCTCATGTCCTCTACTACTCTGACCCCGAGCTCCAGACGCGCTTTATCTATCCGGAGGCGCCGGGCGCGGTCGGAAATGAACCATGACCCACTCCAGCCCCGAAGGGCCAACCGGGGGCTCCCGGGTTCTCGTCCTCGTCGCCCTGATGTTCGGAACGACCGGCGTCACGAGTCTCGTGGGGGAGCAAGCCTTCGAAAAGCTGCTGGGCACGCTCCTCGGCACCAGCACTCCGGCGGCGACCATCGTGCTTGCCGTGTACTTCGCGGGGTTCACGCTTGGGGCCCTCCTATACGCACCATTCCTCCGTCCACGTGTCGGGAATCCCCTACGGGCCTACGCCCTTCTCGAAGGGGGCGTCGCCGTCTGGGCGCTCTTGCTGAACGTCGTCTTTCCGGCTCTCATCGGTTTCTTTACACCGGTGCTCAGCCTCGGGCGAGAACACCTCGCTGTCCTGCAGACGCTTCGGTTCCTGGTGGCCGTCGTCTGGATCCTGCCGCCCACGACGCTCATGGGCGCCACTTTCCCCGCGATCGTCGACGCGCTCGAACGGCTCGAGATTCGGGAGATCGGCCGAACCATGGCGGCCTTCTACAGTGTCAACCTCATGGGCGCCATTCTAGGCGCGGGCCTCGCGCCGTACCTCATCTTTCCGACCGTCGGGCTTTCCGGCGCGCTTGCACTCGTCACCGGGGCCAACACGATGGTCGCCGCGAGTGCGCTCTGGCTATCCCACGCGCGGCTGGGCGGCCTTCCGATCGCAAGCGGCCCGTTCGTCTCGACGCAGCCCCAAGCGATTGGCGCCGGACGCCTGCCAAGGATCGTCGCCGTCATTGCCTTTCTGTCCGGCCTTCTCTTTTTCGGTCTCGAGGTCACATGGATTCACCTCAACACGACCGTCCTCGGCAACAGCGTCTACTCGTTCGCCATCATGCTCACGGTCGTCCTGGCCGGACTCGGTATCGGTAGCTGGGGAGCCTCGCGCATCGCACCCGGTCGACTTCTTTCGGCCGCCGTACCCGCCTGTCTCCTCCTCGTTGCCGGAGCAACCCTGGCGGTGGCCCACAGCCGCTGGCCGAGAGTCCCCGAGACGTTTTCGAGGTGGGGCTCGGGACTCACAACGTTCTCACAAGGCGAGCTCCTGCGCTGGCTTCAGGCAACCATCCAGATTCTTCCGACGGCGTCCGTCCTCGGCGCGGTGTACCCCGTTCTTTTTCGCCTGGACGTCTTTCCCGGGAGTGACAGGAGCGCCGCGGTGGGAAGGATCACGGCCCTGAATTGTGTCGGCTGTATTCTCGGCGCGCTCGCCACCGGCTTCGGCGCGATCCCGCTCCTGGGCTCGGAGGCGACTCTTCTTCTCGCTGCTCTGCTTTACTCCCTCTGCGGACTGCTCCTCCTTCTGCTGTCTTCCTCCACCTTTCTCCGCCGCGCCGGCATCCTTGGCGCCGGCGTCGTGATCGCCTTTGTCGTGACGCGCCCCCCCTGGAACCGGCTGGCGCTGACCTCCGGAGAGAACGTGTACTTCCGTCGCGCATTCGTCTCTCCCTTGAGCCGGCTTCTCTTCTTCCACGAGGACACGGCCGGCGGCATCACGACGGTCGTCGCACGAACTAATCCCAACGGCGTCGAGCGAACGTTACTCACAAATGGCAAGTTCCAGGGAAGCGACGGAGCCGAGGTGGACGCCCAGACTGCCTTCGCTTTGATTCCTTCCCTGTTCGTTTCCCGGGCCGAGCGGGCGCTCGTCATCGGGCTCGGGACCGGCCACACGGCTGGCGTCATCGAAGCGCTCGGCTTCAGGAAGATCGACATCGCCGAGATTGCTCCCGGAATCGTGGCGGCGAGGTACTCATTCGCCGACATCAACGGCGGAATCCTCGAGAAGCCACACGTGACCCTGCACCTCGAGGATGGCCGGAACTTCCTCCTGCTGCGGCCAGACCGATACGACCTGATCACGACAGAGCTCACAAGTGTCTGGTTCGCCGGCGCGACCAACCTCTATAGTCGCGAGTTCTACCAGCTCGCGCGCCAGCGCCTGGCCCGCGGAGGGGGCTTTCAGCAGTGGATCCAGTTCCATCACATCGGTCTCAAGGAAGTGGAGTGCGTCATCTCAACGCTTGCCGACGTGTTCCCGCACGTCAGTGTCTGGTATTTCGGCGCGCAGGCAATCCTCGTCGCGTCCGACACCGAGCAGGCATTGCAGCCGGCCGCTCTCGACAGGCTCATGGAGCGGTCCGACAGGATCAGGTGGCCGCGAGCCAACGTCATCGCGCGTTTTCGAGGCGTCATCTCGAGCCGGCTTCTGGCCCCGGAAGACACATCACGGCTTAGCCAGGCCGCCCGCGCCATCCGAAACACCGACCGGAATCGCTACCTCGAGTACGCCACGCCCCGGTACAACCTGAGTCGCCTCGACCACCCTGCCCTCAACATCGCCGGGCTGCTGCCCTGGGCGACATTCCCCGCGTTCCGGGTCGCGGGACCGACCCGGAACGCGCTAGCTGTCGAAGCCGTGTCCATCGATCGAGACGAGATGCTGCGCGTCCTGGGAGTGGCGCCGCGGCCCGGCCGTCCGGCCCGACTCGAACGATGACGGCTATGATCAGCTTGCGCGATTCCTCGACGGCTCCCGATCTCCGCGTCATCAACCTGGACGGAGTCGTGAACCGCGCCTGTTATGAATCTCTCGTGGCGCGCCGGAACATCGACTACATCCTCGAGGAGAAGATCGACTACGCATCGGACGGCGAGAACACCGGGACCCCCCGCCTCGGCCGCCCGTAACTCGTCGAGAGGCTCGACGACATCGATTCCCGCCGCCGCGCACAGATGGATGAGCGCGGCGTTGGTTGCGTTGTCCTGAGCGCCGCATGAGAGCGCGACCGACGGCCGGACCTGGCACACGGACGGGATCGCGAGTACGAGGAACCGGACGCCCCTCGCTTCGCACACACGCCTAGCTTCTTCAAGGATCGCGCCCCTCTCGATCTCGGCCGGGAGGCGGTTGTCTCGCGAAAGGGCGCAGGCGAGCACGTGGGATAGGCGTCAGGTCGGTGGCGCGGAGAAATCTCCGGTCGAGCCACTGCCACTCCGCGAACAGGAGCCGTGGCGTGAGCATATGGTTCCGAACGAACGCCCGCACGGTCGCAAAAGCCCCATGCCGAGGCTTCGGGATGGGGACACCCTTCAGCAGGAGGCGGCCGCCCTCGAGCGCGTATACGGGACGGCGGTAGCCGTACGCGCTGTCGCTTGCGTTGTCCGCGAAGTCATTGAGGCAGAACCCGAGCGTCACGGCGTCCGGCTGTACCCGAGACTCTGGCATTTGAGCGGAATCGGATCATTGCCCGCGGCCGGGCCGTGGCACGAAAAGCAGCCCTCCCGACGCGTGCCGGAGCGGAACCGGTCCCGCCTCCCCGACGATGCGCCGCGCAAGCACGT
>CALAQS010000252.1 GCA_937888435.1 uncultured Acidobacteriota bacterium | reverse complement strand
TCGAGGAATTCGTCGAGGGCTCTTTTCACGCCCGCGGAATCGACGGCCTGCATGATTTTCGTCGAGGGAAGGCGCAGATTGGCGGGGTCGAGCGCGACCCACTTCAACGCGAGGTTCCCGGACACGAGCGGGCCGTGCGACGTCTCGCGGACGATGACGCGCTCTCCCGCCGCCCCGCGCACCGGGATCATCTCTTCCCGTTCGCGAACCGTTTCCCACCCCGAACCGCGCTTCGCCTTGCCGTCCACGATCGTTTCGCGGTAGAGGTCCTCGACGTCGGCGTAGAGGTTCGTGAATCCCCACGCGACGCGTTCACTCCGCCCCAGGGTGACGCCGGGCAGCCCGGGCAAGGTCACGCCCTCGACGAGATGCCCGCCGATGACGAACCGCATGGGCAGCCAGATTCCCGGCATGTTCAGGCCGAGGTGCGGGTCGTTCGCGAGAATCGGCTTGCCGCTTTTCGTGAGGGCGCCGGAGACGACCCAGCCGTTCGAGCCGGGGACCTCCTCGGACGCGTTCGACCGCGCGAGACCGAGGGCTGCGGCCGGGGCCGCGCCTTCCAGCCCCGGCACCGGAGGCAGTTCGGGTTTCGTGGCGTCCGGAACGAGGACGAGGTCGTCGGCCGTGAACGGCGAGGTCAAGAACCGCCGCACCGCGGCCGGCCGCCTGAGCAGGCGTTCGGCGGCCAGCTCCTTGCGCCAGGAAGACGAGAGGTCCTCGCACATGAGGAGCAGGACGCGCAGCGCATCAGCGGGTGTGTACCGACGCGGCGCGAGGCGCAGCAGGGCGAACTCCAGTCCCCATCGGCCCGCGTGGGTCTCGACGAACGCGTTGATGCCGTCCGTCAACGCCTGAACGTCCGCGAGCTCCGCCGCAGGCAGGAGCGGGACCGCCGCGTCGGCCACGCGGGAAAACCCGTAGATCCGGTGCAGGCGATCCGACGGCAGAGCGACCTTTCCGAAGATCTCGGCCAGCTCGCCGCCGGAGGCGCGGCGCTGGAGCTCCATCTGGAACAGCCGTTCGCGCGCCGTCAGATACCCCTGAGCGCGGAGGGCATCTCCGACGCTCCCGGCCGCCACGGTGGCAACGCCACGATCGTCGAACGAAACGGAAACCTTCGCCTCGAGGCCCGGAATCCTCGGGAAAGAAAGATCCGGGAGATTCTTTTCGACGAGAAATCCGAGCGCGGCGAGGGCGAGCACCGCCGCCGCGAGAGCCGCGGCGAGAAGCACCGAGAGAGCGCGCCTCATCGTGCGGTAAAGACCGGTTAGCGCTTCCTGGCCGTGGCGTTTCTCGCCGTCAGGGGCTCCACCCAGAGCTCCTCCACGCGGCGTTGCTTGTCCGACATCCCTGTCCGGTAACGCAGGCGTACGCCCTTCGTCGCTCCGACGCAGAACGGAACGGCCCACGACGACACGCCCGGGTCGGACGCGACCGGCGTTCCCTTGCCATACCTCTCGAGGATGCCCTCGTAAAGGCCCGACGGCGGGTCGAGCAGGTAGTGAAGCGCGACGACTTTCGCGTCGAGCGCGTCGGAAGCGTACGTGACGTCGACCGTCCACGGGCGTCCCTCCGGCGTGTGCACGACCTTGAGGTCGCGCGTGACCGTCTTTTTCGCCGGCTCGTGGAGCGCCATGCGCTCGAACGAGAACGTACGGGTCTGGCCGATCTCGAGCCCGGCCATGCCGGGGCAGGGTGGCGGCGTGGGCTGCGGGGCCGGTGCGCCGGTGCCGGATGCATTCGCTCCGGGCGTGGGTCCGACCTGCGTCGTCTGCACCTGCACCTGCGCGGCCGCCGGAAGCGCCGCGAGCGCCAGGCCCGCGAAGAAAACGAACGAGACTTTCATCGGTACTCCTGAACGGGATGTCCGGCCGGGCCGGCACGGGGTGCCTCGATGACGCGAGGAGCGTGCCAGCGACCCCGAACTCCGAAGTGTAGCAGCCGGCCCGCTCAGGGCGCGGTCGCGAACTCGAAAAGGATGCGTCTCATCCGCTCGATCCCGTCGACGAAGAACGGCAGGGAAATGCGCTCGTTCTCGTGATGAATCGTCATCGCGTCGTAGATGCTCACGGCAAACGGCGATACGCCGTAGGCGCGAAGGCCACGCGCGCGAATGCCCTCCGACGACGTGTACTGGCTGCTCAGAATATAAGGCCCGACCGGGGCGCGATCCGCGTCCAGGCTGAATACATCGGCCACGGCCTGGTAGGCGCGCCCTTCTGCAGGGCTCGGCACGCAGTCCGCGGTCGCCATGACGACGCGCAGGCCTAGCTTCCGGTCCCGAAGCCAGCCATCGACCTGGGCGCGGGCGGCGGCGACCGAGCTCCCGGGCAGGAAGGTCATGACCAGGCGCACGGAGAAGCCTTCCGCGTCCTTCTTGATCGCGCCCAGGTAAATGCTGTCCTTGAGGAGCGAGCGGTAAACCTCGGGAACGTATTGCCAGAACTCCGTCCCGGGGCCGAGCTTTTCCGCGTCGCCCATCATGCGGCGGCCCCAAACGTCCGAGCGCGAGGGCGCGATGAAGCGCAGGAACTCTCGCACGGCGGGCACCAGGCGTATCGGCGTATTCGCTTCCTCGGCCTTCAGGAATGCGCCAAAATCCTCGAGCGGCTTCCGCTCCTTGGACAGAACGTCCACCAAGAGGATCGCCTTCTGCATGACCTCGATGCCGAAGCGTTCGACTCGCTGGGTCTTGACCTCGTTGACGCCGCCCTCGTTGAACACGTCCGTGACTCCCGCGAGAAGGTCGGGGCGATGTTCCACCAGCCACCCCATTCCGAGGCTCTCGTCGTAGGTTTCCTCTCCTGACTCCACGACGAACACGATGTCGCGGAGCGGAACGATGCCCGCGCGCACGAGAGACGCGAGTGCGAGGACGTTCGCGATCGTCTGTCCCTTCATGTCGAGCGTTCCCCGGCCATACAGGTGGTCGTGCTCGGCGCCCTCGCCGCGCTCAGCCGCGAACGGCGGCTTTTTCCACGCCGCGAGATCTCCGGCCGGAACGACGTCCGCGTGGTTGTGAAGCGCGAGCGTTCCCTCGGAGGTACGGCCCTTGAGGCGCGCCACGAGAATCGGGCGCTCAGGGTCGGCGCCAGTGACCGTCACGGGAATCCCCTCGCAACCGAGGATCCGGGCGAGAAACTCGATCGCGGGACGTGTGATCCCGGGCGGGTTCGACGTGTCGATGCGCACGTACTCCCTGAGGAGCTTCACGGCCTCGGTCTTCATCGCCGCGTCGGCCTCGATATCCATCCGGCGCACGGCCACGCCAGGGACGAGCCGCGACAGGACCGCCGGAATCGCCCACAGCGCGAGCGCGGCGAAAACTGCCGCTCCGCCGTACAAGGCGACGCGGCGGCGAGCGGCCGGCCCCAGGCTCATACGCTCCCGGACGCGGTGCGGCACCGCCGGGCAAGCAGGGCGGCGGCGAGCGTGAGCGCCGTGAGGGCGGAGATCAACGCCCCGATCTTCACCCAGCGCGTGTCGGGCCGCAATCGCAAAGCATGGCGCCCCGGCGGCACCGGAAGGCCCGCGAACCCGAACGCCACTTGCGAGACCGGAACCGGACGGCCGTCGAGCGTCGCTTCTTCGACGGCTTCCCGCAGGCGGTAGAGCATGAGGAAGCCCGGAGCCGGGCCGTCGACCTCGACGTCGAGGAAAAGTCCCGAAGGCCGGTCGGCCGCGGAAAGGATCCAGCCCGCCGCGGGAGAGGCGGGAAGGCCCGGCAGCGCGGCGTCGACGTACGCCGTGTCGGCGGAAAAGCCGTCCTCCAGAAGCCGCGCGAAGACCGCGCGCGCGTCGGCGGACGCGACGACGTGCGCCGCGAACCGGTACGGCGGGAGCGAGTTCCCGATCCGCATGAGATGCGGGCGGTAGCGTCCGTCTGCTCCCTGGTCACTCTTGACGATCGCCGACACGCCGGCCCCCCGGACGAAACGCAAAGCGAGCGAGGGTGTCTCCGGGACCGCCCGCGACAGAAGCCGCGTCCATTCGAACGCCTCCGCCGAAAGCGACAGGTCGTAGTCGACCTCGAATTGATAGCCGACGCCGAAGAGCGACGCGTACGCGGGGAGGAGAGTCTCGCATCCGACCCGGCTCGCGGCCCCGATGTCGCGCTTGTCGTAAACCGGAGCGGGCTTGTAGGCATCGTTGAAAAAGAGACGCGGTGGCGGCGCGTCGCCGGAGGCCTCTGGCAGCCCCGCGAGGAGAGGCGGTCGCTGCGTCAGCACGGCCGCGTCCTCGACCGGCGAGAGGCGACGCGCCATTTCTTCCCGGTCCAAGAAAACGGCGAGGGCGAGAAGCGGCAGGACGATCGTCAGACCGCGCGGCGAGATGGCCAGGGCGAGCCGGGAGAGCCCGAGCGCCGCGAGCCAGGCGAGGCCGAAGCCCGCGAGAATCATGTGCTTCTCCGGGTACCGGATCCAACCGAGAGGCGGGAGCGCGCCCGCCGCGAGGCCGAAAACCGGTGTCGCAGCGCCGAGTGCGAGAAGAGTTCCCAAGAGCGCGAGCACCGCGGCCGCGATTCGTCCGGGGCCCTTTCGAAGGAGCCCGGCGAGGACGAGCGCCCACGCGACGCGGCCTGGGGTCAGCGAGGGGAGATACGGATAATCCGGAACGCGCGGGGCGGACGCCGCGACCGTCCAGTCCGCGACGGCCCCGTCGACGAGAAGCTCGAGAAGTCGCGGCGCGACGAGCGGCTTCATCGCCGCGGCCCCGGGGCCCATGCCGCCCCCCGGCGACCGGACACTGCGTGCGGCCGTGGCCGCCCCCGGTAGGAGTGAGATTGCGCCGAGGCCGGCGGCGAGAAGCGCGCTCGCCGCGAGGAAAGCCAGCGGGCGTGCCTTTTGCCGCCACGTCCCGCCACCGCCGCGCGCCGAAAAGAAGACCGCGACGGCCACGCACACGGCGAAGAACACGAATTCGGGCGACGTCGCGAGGAGAATGAGGGCTGCCGCAGCAGCGACGGCCGCCGTCGTGCGTCTTCCCGGCGCCCTCACGAGGTCGAAGACGAATGTGGCAAACCACGGAAGGATCGAGAGGGCCGATAGCGTGGGCGGAAACGCGGCGAGCGACACCGTCGTTCCTCCCAGCGCGAAAACGAGGCCGGCCACAGCCGCCGGCGCGCGCTCGAGGCCGAGGCGCCGCGCGAACGCGGCGAATCCCGCGAGGGCCACGGCGAGATGGAGAAGAATCCACGCCTTCATCGCCGCGCCGAGCGGAAGGAGCACGAAGAGAACATTCGCCGGGTCGAAGGGCGCCGCCGAAGGCGAACCGAGCAGCGGCGACCCGCCCCATCGAAAACGGTCCACCCACGGCATCTCTCCGCGCACCACCGCCTCGACGAGATGCGCCTTCAGCGGAAAGAAATAGAAGAGAAGGTCGCGGCCCGCCGGCACGCCGGAGCCCAGGAAGTCACGGAACGGCAGGAGCGCGAGAAGGATCGCCCCCGCGAGCGGCAGGTGAACGCGGAGTCGAGCTTTCATGGCCGGCTCGGCGGCAGCGCGAGAAGGGCGACGGCCAGGAGCGATGCCAGGGACAGCGCCCCTCCGGGTCCGAAGGCGGGATTCTCGTACCGGAGCACGATCTCGTGGTCTCCCTTCGGCACGTCCGCAGCCGTCAGGAATCCGTCCGCGGGACGGAGCGCGAGCTCTTTCCCGTCGAGGCGGGCACGCCAGTTCGGTTCGAATGTCCGCGAGACGGCAAGGACCGCGGCGGGAAGCGCGACGTGGACCTCGAGGCGCGTGAGGTTCGCGCCGCGTTCCCCCACCGTCACGCGTCCGCCTCCCGTCGGCAGGAGCGCGAACTCCTCGCGCGCCCCCCCGATGCGCAGGATCCGATCCCCGCCGAAGCGACCCACCTCGACCACGCCGGCGGGATCGGGGGGCGCCGCCGGCGTTCGGACGATTGCCACCCCGAGCCGGCGCAGGCGCGCGACCTTCTCCTCCCCCCATGCGAGGCCCGCGGTGTCTCGCGCGAAGCGCACCGATGCGGCCGCCGTCATGCGGTCCACGTCGTTCTCCCCCGCGTACCGGATGCCGAAAGCCACGCCCGTGGCGGGGTGCAGCAGGTCGAGGCCGCCCGCCTCGCGCGTCCTTCGCGCGACGGTCGGGGCGTCGTCCGCGCCGTCATCGTAGAAGCGCCCGTGCCCGGCCTGCTCGCGCACGAGCGCAACCGCGGGCGTCTCGCGGCTGTAGAGGTCTGGGGGCCCCGCGGGGCACGTCCCGGCGACACGCCGAGCGGCGTCGGCGAAGAACAGCACGCTAAGAATGCCAGCGACGAGCAACGGGCATCGCCGTTTTTCTTCGAAGGTGAATGGGGAGGGAGAAAGAGCGCCCGCGCACACGAGAAGCGTCGCGGTCGCCATGAGGAGCGGTACCCTGAGGGCGGCCGCCACGGCCGAGCTTGAAGCTTCGCCCGCGCCAAGGCCAGCAGCCCACAATCCCCTTCTAAGAAAATCTTCCGCGCCGATCGCCAGAACGAGAAGCGCGCCGCAGACGAGAGCCATTCCGGCCGCCGTCTTCAGCAAAGTACTTCGCGCCCGCGCCCGCACCCCGGCCTCGCCGAAGAAGACGGCCTCCACCCCCACCGCCGCCGCGGCCGCGAGCGCGAACGTCACGAGCAGCCACCACTTCTCCGGATACCGGATGACTGGGAGGGCCGCCGCCAGAAACGAATATCCGGGCAGGAACCGGCCGAAGGACAGACCTGTTCCCGCGAACGCGAGGAGCAGCGCCGCGCGCCCGCGGCGGTCGCGCCACGCGGCCACCGCAAAAAGGAGGGGGACGAGGCCGAGCGCGAGGTCCTCGAAATACGGACTTCCCGCGTCGAACGTGGCCGATCCCCAGAACGAGGCCGCGTTGCCGGCCGGATCTCCCGTGAGCCGGGGCTCGACAAGCGTGAGGACGCGCGCGGGGCGCACGGACCAGAAGAGAGCGCCGTGCTCGAGCCGCATGCCGGCGCCACGAGCGGACCGTGCCGTTTCGAGGGCCGCCGGGAGAATCTGAATCGCCGCGAGCCCCGCCCCGAGCACGAGCGTGAAGAGCGCGGCGGCGGCCGCGCGCGGGCGCGATCCCTTTCCCGCACCGATCGCGACGGCGACGAAGGCCGCAGCGCCCATGAGCGTCACCGCGGGCTCGCCGCCGAGCGCCGAAAAGCCGAAGGCCAGCCCCGCAAGAGCGCAGGCGCGGCGGCGCGGGGTCGTGTCGCCTGCGGACAGGCGCGGGGCCTCGGCGAGTGCGAGAGAAACCGGAAGAGCGGCCGCGCAGGTCGTCGCGTACACGGGCAGCGATTGGAAGACGCCCGAAAAAAGAAGCACGAGAGTCCCGGCCCCGGATGCAACCGTCGAAAGCCCGAGGCGCCTGAGCGCGAAGAAGAAGACGAGAAGGGCGAGAAAAACGTTCGCGAGCGCGAGGGCGGTCGGCGAGAAGACGACGAGGAGCGGCGATAGGGGCCAGAAAACGGCGGCATTCGGGTCAGCCGCGAAGGCTCGCCCCGCCGACATCCACTCGTTCCAGAGCGGCGCCTCGCCCGACCGAAGGAATCTCGCGAGAACGAGCCTCCACGGGACGAAGAAGAAGCCGGCGTCGCGCCGGTACAGCGTGCCCCCGGCCAGGAACGGAGCGAAACGGAGCGCAGCGGCGCCGAAGACGACGGCGAGAACCGGTGCAAGGCGCGGAGCCTCTTTCTTCACGCCGCTCAGGGTTTCCGCGCCAGCACGAGGAGCGACATCCCGAACGACGGCTCCGTCTTCTCCTCTGTCTTGAGCAGCGGCATGATC
This sequence comes from uncultured Acidobacteriota bacterium, assembly GCA_937888435.1. Classification (GTDB taxonomy): domain Bacteria; phylum Acidobacteriota; class Thermoanaerobaculia; order UBA5066; family UBA5066; genus Fen-183. The sequence continues at coordinate 8,278 of CALAQS010000252.1, read as the reverse complement.
CATTTGAAGACGCCCAGCTGTCGTCTCGGAAGAACACGGCGCTTGAGAACGCGTGAGTTCAGCCACCAGCCCAGAACGCCGGGCCGGTTCAGGTATCGGACTGATTCCACCGCGAAGCCCGCGCGTGCGACAAGGGTCGCGAGAGCACCCTTCTCGTAGCGGCGGTAGTGGCGCAGATTCTCGTCGAGCGAGCCGTAAAGGGCGGGCAGCGCGGGCACGAGGAGGGCGAGGTGCCCTCCCGGCTGCAGGACGCGGCAGAAGTCCACGAGTGTGCCGGCGTCATCCTCGATGTGCTCGAGCACATTCATGCAGACGATCGAGTCGATCCGCTCCTGTTCGAGGTCGGCGCGATCCTCCGGGATGAGCGGAAACCGGAACGAGGCGATGCGAATGTTTCCCCGTTTCTCGAACCGCGTGCGGAGCTCCCGCACGTAGTGCGGCTCGATGTCCGACGCGACGACGCGCTCTCGGTCGGCAAAAAAACGCGTCTGGTTCCCCACACCCGAGCCGACCTCGAGGACGCGCGACCCGAGCCAGGACTCGACCCGGTCGTGAAGCCAGCGGTTGTAGACCGAGAGCTCTCCCATCCGGCGCAGCGTGATCGTCCCGACGTCGCTGTCGGGCGCTTCCCAGCGGAAGTACTTGAGAATCGTCCAGACGGCCTGGAAGGCGTCCTTGGCGCCGATCTTCTTGCCTTCCTCGTACGTACGTCCGCTGTACGAGATGGGGACTTCGAAAATCCGGGCGCGCATGCGCGCCACCTTGCACGTGATCTCGGGCTCGATGCCGAAGCGCTGTGACTTGAGGTCCAGCCGATCCACGACGCCCCGCGTCATGACCTTGTAGCAGGTCTCCATGTCGGAAAGGTTCAGGTCCGTGAAGACGTTCGACATGAGCGTGAGCAGCCTGTTGCCCACGGTGTGCCAGAAATAGAGGACTCGGTGCCCGTGGGGGCTGCCGAGAAAGCGGGATCCGTACACGACGTCGGCCTTGCCCGCGAGAATGGGCCCGAGTAGGACCGAGTATTCCTCCGGGTCATACTCGAGGTCGGCGTCCTGGATGACGACGAGATCGCCCGTCGAGGCACGCATGCCGGCCCAGACGGCCGCCCCCTTCCCCATGTTGCGCGGCTGCAGCAGAACGCGGACACCGTCCCGGCCGTCGAGCTCTTTGAGGATTTCCCGCGTGCCGTCCTGAGAGCCGTCGTCCACGATCACGATCTCGCGCTCGAGGTGTCCTAGGTCCACGGCGAGCACCCGCGCGAGGATCTCGCGGATCGTCCGGCGCTCGTTGTACGCCGGCATCACGATCGACAGCTTCATGGGCTCTTCTCTCTCAGATCGTAAAGGACGATGGAGTATCCCACGCGTCCCACCGGCGTTCCGTGCGCGGAAATCTCGCGGCGGAGCTGCTGGAAGCCGAAGGCGGCGGCCGGATCGCCATGAAAAGCCATCGTCTCGGGCCCACAGCACATCAGGAACGAGGAGACCGCCCAGAGGCCCGGGTTGAACGGCGTCTTGGAAGGGACGAACACGGTCGCTTTCGGCGCGTAGTACGGCACGTCGCCGCCGCCGAAATACGCGATCGTCGCGCGCCCTTCCTCTCCGCGTGCCTCGAGCCGCCGCGCGAGACGTTCGAGGTCCTGACCCCAGTCGAGATTCGAATCGTTGAGCCACGCCGCGCCGTTCGCGGGCCCTCCGGCGGCCGCGTTGAAGAACGAGAGCTCATGGGGATGGACGCGCAGGGTCTCGACGAGCTGCACCGAGGCCGCGACGGCGAGAATGGCGGTCGCCGCGCGCGCGGAGAGAGACCGGAAGAGAACGAGGACGGCCGCCGAGAGGAGCAACGGGTAAACGGGCAGCATGTGGCGGATCCCGATGTTGTACGACGTCGCCATGCCGGTCAGGAAAAGATAGGCCGGCGGGAGGACGAGCGTGAAAAGAATGAGATCGGGCCGGACCCTCCGAAGAGCGCCCACGGCGCATGCGATTCCGAGGACCGCGAGCGTGGCGAGCGTGCTCTTCACCGCGAAGGCGACGAAGAAGTACTCCCAGAATCCGTCCACGGAAAGTTTTCCGTCGAGGAAGTTCACGCCGCCGCCCGTCCGGTTCTGGACCGCGATGCCCGCGAGGCCCGCCGCATAGTGACCGGCTTCCTTCGAGATCCGCGAGAGCGCGATGATCCGATCGATGGTCGCCTCCGGAGCCTGCCGCGAGACGAGGAAAAGGCGTACCGCTTTGGCGGCCTCGGCGCCGCTCATGTGCCGCATGGCGATCGCGTAGCTTCCGAGGAGCACCGCGAGAGAGGTCGCGCCCGCAAGGAGAAGGCCGCTCCACTCGAGAAGATCGGGACGGCGGCGCTCGCGAGCGGCCGCGCGGCGCTCCCGAAAGAGCCCGGTCAGCGCGAGGAGCGCGACCATGGGGACGAGGAGAACGCATGAGAACTTCGCGGCGAGGCTCGCGCCGAGCGCCGCTCCCGTGGCCGCCCAGAGACCGAGCGACCGGCGCTCGAGGGCGTGCGCGGCAAGAACGAGCGTGCCGAAGAAACCGAGAGCGGCCGCGAGGTCGGTATGCACGACGCCCGCGTGCGCAAGAAGGTTCGGCTCGAAGGCGAGCAGCGCGGCCGCGAGAATCCCGGCGAGGTCGCCGGCCCACGACCGCACGGCCCAGCCGGTGACGACGACGAGAAAGAAGAACAGCGCCGTCACCGGCGCACGCGCGACGGCGAACAGCGTCTCTGGGCGCAGAGGGGAGCTGAAGCTGAAGGGCCGGGGCTGCTCGGCCGAGGCCATGGAGAACGGGACGTCCATCTTCGGCGCGCGCCCCCCGGCCGCCCGGATGGCGAAGCCCGACAGGAGCTTCACGAACGGCGGGTGCTCGAGGTTCGCGTAGTACGTGCCCGCGATCGCGTATTCCGCCGCCGCCAGCGTGTGGAACGGTTCGTCCATCGTGGGGCTGTCGAGGCGCGTGTGATCGAAGACGAGCGCCGAGCCCGCCGAGGCGAGAAGGAGCACGGCGGCCCAGAATCTCGCGCGGCGACCCTCGACCATCCGGCGATTGTAGGGGGGGAGGGGGCCCGACCCCTGCTACGCTCTTCGGGGTGAGCGCGCGCTCCGGAGGCCTCTCGCGGGACGGGCGGTTCGTGCTGCTCATGTTCCTCGCAGCGCTCGCGCTGCGGCTCGCGCCGTTCCCGGCTGCGACCTCCCGCGGCTGGCGTCTCCTTTCGCCTGACTGCTACGGGCACCTCCGGCGGACCGTTTCGGTCGCGCGGAACTTCCCTCGCGTCCCGTATCGCGATCCGTACCTGAACCATCCGGACGGTGGCGTTTTCATCTGGCCTCCGGCGTTCGACCTCGTCGCGGGTGGCGCCGCGCGCTTCCTCTTCGGGCGCGGAGCGACGACGGAACAGGTCCTGAGGGTCGCGGCGACTCTTCCCGCGCTCCTCGGCGCCCTCCAGATCGTGCCCCTTTTCGCCGTGGCGAGGCGGGCGTTCGGTCGACGGCGCGCGCGGATCGCAACCGCCGCCTATGTCGCGCTCCCCGCCGCAGTTCTCTGGGGCAGCTTCGGCCATTTCGATCATCACGTGGCCGAGGCTTTGAACCTGCTTCTCGTCCTCGCGGCCGGCTCGTGGGCCGCGGCCGCGCGCGGCGACGCGCGATTCGCACGCGCCGTCGCCTTCGGAGTCGCGATCGCTCTGGCCGTCCTCACGTGGCAGGGGGCCGTGTTCGTGGCCGGCCTCTCGTTCCTGTGGGCCGCGCTCGCGCTCGGCGAGGCCGCCGCCGTGGCGGGCCTCGTGGCGACGGCGCTCGTCGCCCTCGGAGCCGCCGCGACTCTTCCTTCGGAACCCGTACCCTTCTCGTTCGTCTCCTTCGGCTGGTTCCAACCCCTGCTCGTCGCGGGCGCCACCGTGCCGCTTCTGGCGCTGGCGATCTGGCGCGCGCCCACAGCCCGGCGACGCGCGCTGTGGGGGCTACTCACGGCTCTCGGCCTCGGAGTCACGCTGCCCAACGCGCAGCGCGTTCTCGAGGCCGTCTTTCACGGCGGGGCTTATGTCTTCAAGGGTGGAGCGGGCGGGCGGGCGGACGACTTCGCGGACGGCGGCTTCCTCTCCTACCCACCCGAGTTCCTGCGCCTCGTCGCCGAGTGCCAGCCGCTCGTGCGCGGGTGGAGCTCATTCGAGCGCGCGGTGCGCGAGGTTTCTCCGGGCTTCCTTCTCGTGCCGGTCGCGGCGCTCCTGTGGCTCGGGGCGGTGTTCCGGCGACCGCTCTCGCCTCGGGCCGCGGCGCGCCTTTTGCTCGCCACCTTCGCGGCGGCCGTGTTCGCAATGGCCCTCTTTCAGCAGCGCAACGTCTATTACCTCGCGATCTTCGCCGCGCTTGCGCTCGCCGAGCTCCTCGCTCGGATCTCGCCACGCCGGGTTCGCGGGCGCGCGCGAACCGCCCTTCCGATGGTCCTTGCCGCGTGCATCGTCATCTTGCCGGGCGTTCCCTACCTCGCGCGGGCGCTGGCCTTCGCGGATGGGCCCGGATACGACGTCCTCGACCTCTTCGCGCGGCTCCGCGCGCTCGATCCGCCTCCGGTGGATCCTTCGGTCGTGCCGCCGCCGACCCCCGGCGCGATCCCGGGCGTCATGCCGCCCTGGTCCGCCGGGCACTTCGTGACGGCGATCGCGGAGCGGCCGTCCGCGGCCGATCCGTTCGTCTACGGCTGGCGCCGACAGTGCCGGCTGTTCACGGCGACGGATGACGCGGAAGCGCTTGCGATCCTGTCCGCGGCGAAGTGCCGCTACCTCGTCACGACCGACCTCACGCCGCTGCTTCCCGCCTACGCGGCTGCCGCCGGCCGCCCGCCCACGCCCACCGCGAGAATGTTCGCGCGGCGGATGCACGAGTCGGAAGCGCCCCACCCGGCGCCGTTCCTCGAGCGAGTCCTCGACTCGCGGACCGGCACGCGGCGCGCCGACGGAAGCTTCCAGCCGCGTTTCCGGGTCTTTCGCGTGCTCGAGGCGGCGGCACCCTAGAATCCCGGGGAAATGCCGATTCAGGGAAAGCGGGTGGCAGTGGTGATGCCCGCCTACAACGCCGAGAAGACGCTGCACCTGGCGTGGAACGAGATCCCGAAGGACTGGGTCGACGACATCGTCCTCGTGGACGACGCTTCGAAGGACCGTACGGTCGAGGTCGCGCGCGCGATTCCAGGCCTTCACGTCGTGACTCACGTGGAGAACCGCGGCTACGGCGCGAACCAGAAGACCTGCTACGCGACCGCGCTCGCGCGCGGCGCGGACATCTGCGTCATGGTGCACCCCGACCACCAGTACGACGCCTCCGTCCTCCCCGACCTGATCGGCCCGATCGCGCGAGGCGAGGAAGATGCGATGTTCGGCAGCCGGATGCTCGGGGGACGCCCGCTCGAAGGCGGGATGCCGAAGTGGAAGTACCTCGCGAACATCTTCCTGACCGCCGTCGAGAACGCCACGTTCTACCTCTACCTCACCGAGTACCACTCGGGCCTTCGCGCCTATTCGCGCCGCTATCTCGAGAGCGTGAACCTCCCGGCCTTCTCCGACGGCTTCGTCTTCGACACGGAAATCATCGCCGCGGGCATCTGGAAGAACATGCGCATCCGCGAGGTCCCGATCGTGACGCGTTACTTCGACGAGGCCTCGCAGATCGACTTCTGGAGTTCATGCGTCTACGGCCTTTCGATCCTCGGCGTCATGGCCCGGTTCAAGGCCGTCAAGTGGGGATGGCGGAACGACCCGATTTTCCGGTGAGCAACCGGCGTGCGCCCTTCGGCCCGGCCGCCCTCGCCGCGGCGCTCCTCGCCTTTGGCACGGCCTTTTCCCACGCAGATCTCCTCTCGGGCCGGACGACCCCCGCCTACCGCGACATCGCGACCACGCAGCGGCCCGCCCGCGCTCTCGCCGCCCGGCTCGACGGGGCGCACCTCGATCCCTACGCGTCCTTCGGGCAGGCTTATCGGGGCAATCCGAACCTCCTCCTCGTGTATCCCTTTCCGGCGAGCCCGCGTTTTCTCGGCCTCCACCTCCTCCTCCACCTCGGGCTCGGCCTTTTCGGAGCGTTCCTGTTCCTCAACACGGAGGTTCGCTCGAGAGAGGCGGCGCTGACCGGCGCGTTCGCCTTCGGCCTTTCGGGCTACGTCCTGTCTTCGGCGGCGTTCCTGAACGCGACGACGACGATCGCGTGGATGCCATGGCTGCTTTTCGCCGTCGCACGAGCGCGGACGGCGGCGGGACGGCCGGCCCTCCTCCGCGCGGGCGGACTCGCGCTCGTCTCCTCGGCGCTCCTCGTCCTCGGAGGCGAGCCGGCGCTCGCGGCCCTCGCGCTCCTTCTGGCCTTCGCTCTGGCGCTCCGCGGGCCGGCCGCGGAGCGCGGGCGAGGCCTTCTCGCCCTTCTTGGCGGAGGACTCGGCGCGGCCCTCCTCGTCTCGCCGTGGCTCCTCGAGGTCGCGCGAGCGTCGACCTTCGCGGCGCGCCGCTCACGCGGGTTCTCGTGGAACGAATTCGCCGCGGTCGGCTTTCACCCGCTGCGCCTCCTCGAGACGCCGTTTCCGCTTCTCTTCGGCGATCCCACCCGAATCGTCTCGGGCGCGTTCTGGGGCTTTGCGGTGACGCAGGGAAACCCGCCGTACCACGCCTCGCTCTCCTTCGGAGTCGTCCCTCTCGCGCTTGCCGCCGCCTTCGTCGTCTCCGCGCGCCGCAGCGAGGGGCGCTTCTGGATCGGCGTCGCCGCCCTCGCGCTCGCGGCGTCCGTCGCGCCGTGGCTCCCGGGCATGCGCGCTCTGTACGAGGCCGTACCCGCCGCCCACGTGCTGCGCTATCCCGTCAAGGCTCTTCTTCCCTGCACGCTCGCGCTCGCGGTCCTCGCGGCGCGCGGCGCGGACCGGCTCCTCGTCGAAGGCGCCCTGCCGCGCTTCCGGCGGCGCGCGGCAGGCGTTCTCCTCGCGCTTGGCGGCATTCTTGCGGCCCTCGCGGTCGCGGGGCGGCTCGCGCCCGACCGCGTCGAAACGTTGCTCCTTTCGGGCTGGGATCCGTCGTGGAGATCGGATCCGCGCGTCGTCCTCGCCCCGGTCGTGCACCGGCTGCCGGGTCAGGCGGCGCTCGCCGGCGCGGGGCTCCTCCTCGTCGCGCTGCTCCTCGTGCGCGGAGCCGCCGACTCACGCGGCGGCCTCATCCTGCTCGGCGCGACCGCGCTTTCGCTCCTCGCCGGCGCCCCACTCACGATTCCGCGCGTTCCGTCCTCCCTCTACGAGAGCCCTTCACCTCTCGTGGAGCGCGCCGCCGCGCTCGGAGGGCGCGTCTTCGAGCGGGCGTCGAAGGATTTCGACGCTGTGCGCCGCGGCCCCGCGGGGCGCATCGAAAGCGACGGCCTCCTCGATCTCGTCTCGGCGCAGGTGCGGCAGGGCTGGGCGCTTTCCGGTGCGCCCTGGGGCCTCGCGTACGCTTGGGACCCCGATCCCGACGGCAGCTACACGATCCTCACGCGCTACTCCTCCGACGTCCTTCGCCAGAGAAGCTGGGAGCGGCGCGTGAAGTGGCTCCGGGCGGCGGCCGTGACGTCCGTGATCGCGTCGGACGTGCCGGCTGACACTCCGGGCCTCGCGCCCGTCCTCGTCGAGGCGTCCGTGGGCGTGCCCGTGACGCTCTGGAAGCTCACCGCGCCCCTGCCGGGCGTGAGGCGTTCGAGCCGCGTCGTGCCGGCGGGCTCGGTCAGCGAGACCGTCGCGGTCTTCGAGCGCGAGGACTTCGACCCGAAGACCGACGTCGTCGTCTACGGGAAAGAGGCCGCGGCGCTCGCCTCCAGCGAGCGCGATCCTTCGGCCGCGGCCCGCGTCCTCGAGGACGGGCCGGACCGCCTCGTGATCGAAACGTCGGGGGCGCGCCCCGCGGTCCTCCACGTGGACCGCAGTTTCACGCCGCGCGCCGCCGCCAGCGTGAACGGGCGCCCCGTGACGCTCCTCGCCGCCGATCTCCATCTCATCGGCGTGCCCGTTCCGGCTGGCTCCGCGCGCATCGTCGTGGACCTCGCGCCCTGACGCGGCCCGCTCAGGGCGCGACGCCTGTCGCGACAGGCGTCGCGCGTCCAGGAAGCGTCGTGAACGCAAGACGTTTGACGGGAATCGAGATTTGCTCCCGTGCGCTGCGTGCAGGCGTTGATGCGCTTTCGTCCCTCTCACTTCGTGCAGGCGCAGGAGCAGGGAGAAGCGTTCTGCAAATTTCTTCGAAGGTAAGAAAGGAGACGCCGTCGCTCTTCCAC
>CALAQS010000251.1 GCA_937888435.1 uncultured Acidobacteriota bacterium | reverse complement strand
CGCGCAGACCTTACACGCGGGAGGAAGACGCGTCAATCGCCTCGGAGCCCCCGGGCCTTCTGTAAACTCCGCTCGTGCTTCCGGAGAGAGGGCTCAGGGCTGCCGGCGGAGCAATCGTCGCGCTTGTCCTCATCGCCGGGCTTAGCCTGAGACTCTTGGAAACGGTCCGGGCCCGCCTCTGGATCGACGAGTACCTCGTCCTGGAGATCGGCTCGCAGGCGACGGCTGCCTCGGTCGCGGCCAAGTTGCGAAGTGAAGCGAATCCGCCCCTCTACTTCCTCCTCGCCCATGTCGTCCTCGAGACTGCGGCGGATCCCGAACTGGCGCTCCGCCTCATTTCGGCCCTTGCGGGCACGCTCACGACCGTGCTGGCGGCGTGGGTCGCCTGGCGGCGCTGGGGGCCCCTTCCGGCAATCGTCGCCGCGATTCTCGTCGCTGCGTCGGCGGTCGCCATACACTACTCGGCCGAGATCCGTCCGTTCGCGCTCCTCGGGCTCGTCACCCTTCTCTATCTCGAGATTCTCGACCGCACACTCGCGCGGCCTTCGATCGCGTCCTTTGCGGTCGAGGCGCTCCTGATCGTGCTGGCCACTTCGCTCCACGCATACGGCGCCCCGCTTCTTTTCGTCGGGCCGGCGGTCTGTCTTGCGACGTTTCGATACGGCGCATTGAGTCGCCAGTTCCTCGTAACCGGCATCGCGGGAGCGGTACTCCTCCCCACGACCCTCTTCCCGCTCTGGCGTCTTGTTCCGGAGACGAACGAATACCTGGTCGACCTCTGGAAGGGCCGTAGCCCCCTGGCGCCGGTCGTGCTCATGCTTCGCGACGTTCTTCCAACGTCACGGTGGCCTTCCTCGCTCCTGCCGCCGACGGATGCGCTCCTCCTTGCCGCGGAGGGAGCCGCCGCGATCCTCGCCGCAGCTCTCGCAACTGTGGCCCTCGCGGCAGGGCTGCGCCGCAGAGGCGCGTGGCGTCCAGACACGTACACGGTCGCCCTCCTCGTCCTCCTCTCCGGCAACGCCGCCATGGCTGTGTTCTTCTCGCTGACGGGACGGCCGGTCGTCGCGCCGGGCCGCTTTTCGGTCCCGCTCGTGGCGCCCTTTGCCCTTACGGTCGCCGCGGCCAGCCGTGCCGCGCCGACGGGACGCGCCTGCGCGGCGGGGCTCGCAGGTCTTGGAATTCTCAGCTTGTCACTCCGCCTCGCGCGCCCCACGGTCACCGGCATCCGCCCCGAGGCGCTAGCCGCCGAGGTACTCAGCCGGAACGCGACGGGGCCGTCGCTCATCCTCACCGTCGGACTGTCGGGGATCCCGCTTCGCTACGCCTTCCGAAAACGCGCCGACGTGACCTTTCGAAGCTATCCCATCGAGATCGATCGCCATATTGGCTGGTGGGCGCCCCGCCATCATCTCGGACATCCCGACGACCTCGCCCGCGACGCTGAAGAGCTGTCCCGCGAGGCGCTCACCGTCTCGCAGTCCGGCCGGCGCATCTTCATCGAGGGAGCCGACAGTCCCATCGCCGTCCCTCTGCGCGCGGCGCTCAGCGGCTCCTTTCGCCCGCGTCCCCTGAACCGGCTCGACGCCGGCCTCTTCGAACTCGTGCCCATCGAGAATGCCCGGGCCGGCGAAGCGCGATGAGTCCCCGACGGGTCGCGGTGCCCTTCGCGATCATCGGTGCGGCGGCAGTGCTCTGGCTCGGGCTCGGAATGGACAGAGGCCTCCTCCTCTCGAACGGCATCAAGTCGATGTGCTGGCCATGGGCGCCATTCCAGGCGAGGAGGGCGCCCGTGGCGGAGGCCCTTTCCGATCCGGTCTGGCAATTCGTGCCGTGGCTCGAGCTGGCGGGGCGCGAGCTCCGGGCCGGACGGCTGCCGCTGTGGAATCCACACCAGGACGGCGGCGTGCCGCTCCTCGGAAATGCCCAGTCCGCGCTCGGCACTCCCCTCGTCTGGCCCGCTCTCCTTCTGGGCGTCCGCCGCGGCTGGAATCTCTCGCTTCTTTTGAAACTTCTCCTGGCGCTCGGCGGCGCATGGGCCTTCCTCCGCGAAAGAGGTCGCTCGGCTCCCGCAGCCGCGCTCGGGGCCATCGCCTTCGCCCTTTCCGGCGCCTTCGTCGCCTGGCTCGAGCACCCGCAGACCTTCGCGGCGGCTCCCGTCCCGCTCCTCCTCCTCTACGCCGGCCGACTTGCCGAGCGCCCGAGGGGTCGCGACGTGATCGGTCTCGCGCTCGCCACTTATCTCGTCCTGGCGGGCGGCCACCCCGAGACCGCGCTGATGGCGGCCCTTCTCTGCGGAGGCTGGGTCCTCGCCCTCGCGCCGACACCGAGGCGTTGGCTTCCACCGCTCGGAGGCGCCTTCCTCGGCACCGCTCTCGCCGCGCCGCTTCTCCTCCCGTTCCTGGAGTACTTCGCAAGGAGCGAGGCGGCGCGAGGCGCCGCCCGGACGTCCCGGCCCCTTCCGCTCTCGGCACTCATCCGGTTCGTCATCCCATCGGCGGGCGGCTCACACCCGATCGAGGCGGCTGCCACGGTCTCGCTGACGCTTCTCGTCCTCATTCCGGTCGGCCTCGTCCTGGTCCGCCGCGATCGGGAAGTCGCGTTCTGGGGCGGCGCCTCGGCGGCCCTCCTCCTCGCCGCCTACGACGGGCCGTTCGCGCGCTTCCTCGCCACCGCGACCCCCGTCTTTTGGACGCGCACGCTGCTCCTCCTCCCTCTCGCGCTCGGTTGCGTCGGGGCGGCGGGACTCGATCTGCTCCTCGCCCGCGCCTCGCGTGCGGGACGCGAGCGAGCGGCGAAAGGTGCGGCCTGGCTCCTGGTGGCGGTCGCGGGCACCGAGCTTCTCGGCGCG
>CALAQS010000250.1 GCA_937888435.1 uncultured Acidobacteriota bacterium | reverse complement strand
GGGGTTCCACGCCAACGGACGCCTCCAACGGACGGAGTCAGTGTACGACTGCCGACGGATCGACCGCTGCCGGAAAGAGGGCTGGCTCGTGGCGGTACGCGGCCAGGGCGTCGGCCGTCTGCGCAACGCGCTGGCCGCCCGCTCGCGCCCCGAGGAGTCCCTGCGCGCGGCGCGGGCCGTTCTCGCCCTGGCCGGGCGTGCCAGAATCCATTCCCTGCGATCGAATCTTCCCTGAGGGGGTTCCCATGCGCGTGCGTCTCGCCGCCGTCGCCCTGTCTCTCGTACTCTCGTCCACCGCGCTCGCCGTGACCGTTGTCACCGCCCCGAGCGGGCCGTCGAAGATGCTCACGGAGCCCGCGCTCTCGGCCGAGCGCATCGCCTTCGTCTATGGGAACGACATCTGGACCTGCCGGCTCGACGGCAGCGACGTCAATCGCGTCACGTCGGGCCCGGGCGTGAAGACGCGCCCGGCCTTCAGCCCCGACGGCTCGCTCCTCGCGTTCAGCGGCGAGCTGGACGGCAACCTCGACGCCTACGTCGTCCCGGCCGCGGGCGGCGTGCCGAAGCGGCTGACCTGGCATCCCGCGCGCGACATCGTGCAGGGCTTCACGCCGGACGGCAGGTCCGTCCTCTTCACGTCGGCGCGTGCCGCCACGAACAACCGGCACACGCAGCTCTATGCGGTGCCCGTCGAGGGCGGCCTCGAGACGGTCCTTCCGATCCCGTACGCCGACCGGGCAGCCTATTCCCCCGACGGCAGGACGATCGCCTACAGCCCGAACCGCCCGGCGCACCTCCAGTGGAAGCGCTACCGCGGCGGCCTCGTCTCGAAGGTGTGGCTCTTCGACGTCGCCTCGAACGCGATCGACCGCGTGCCGCAGCCCGCGACGCGCTGCAACGACGCGGACCCGATGTGGCTCGGCGCGGCGCTCTACCTGCGCTCCGACCGCGACGGCGAGTTCAACGTCTACGCGTATGACGCGAAGTCGAAGGCGCTCACGCGTCTCACCGATTACAAGGATTTCCCCGTCCTCAGCGCCGCGGCGGCCGACGGGCGCATCGTCTTCGAGCAGGCGGGCACGCTCCATCTCCTCGACTTCGCCTCGAAGAAAACGACGGACCTTTCGATCACGGTCGCCGGCGATCTTCTCGAGACGCGTCCGCGCTGGGCGAAGGGCGCGAAGTGGATCCGCGGCGCCGCCATCTCCCCGTCCGGCGCGCGCGCCGCGTTCGAGTTCCGGGGCGAGATCGTGACGGTGCCCGCCGAGAAGGGTGATCCCAGAAACCTCACGGAGACGACGGCCGCGCACGAGCGCGCGCCCGCCTGGTCGCCGGACGGCAAGGAGATCGCGTACGTCTCCGACGAGACCGGCGAGAACGGGCTCGTGGTTCGCGCGCAGGACGGCAAAGGCACGCCGAAGAAGATCAAGGTCCCCGGCGCGGGCTTCTACGACGAGCTCGTCTTCTCCCCCGACGGCAAGAAGCTCGTCCTGACGGACAACTCCCTCACGCTCTTCATCGTCGACCTCGCGAGCGGCGCCTCGAAGAAGATCGCGTATGAGCGCCTCTACGCGCCGACGCGCCAGCGGATGCTGCACGGCTCGTGGTCGCCGGACTCGCGCTGGGTGGCCTACACGCTCTCCGGCCCCACGTACATCCGCACGGCGTTCGTCTACTCCGTCGAGGAGGACAAGTCGTTCCCGCTCACGGACGGCCTCTCGGACGTCTCCGACCCCGTCTTCGACGGCGGCGGCAAGCTCCTGTACTTCCTCGCCTCCACCGACGCCGGCCCGCAGCGCAACTGGTTCTCGCTGCAGAACACCGACGCGCGCGTCACGAACGCGATCTACGTTGCGACTCTCAAGAAGGGCACGCCCTCGCCCCTCGCGAAGGAAAGCGATGAAGAGAAGGGCGAAGCGGCTAAAGACGACAAGAAGGACGACGGCAAGGACGTTAAATCCGCCGACGGCAAGGACGCGAAGCTCGCCGCGAAGAAGCCGCCGGAGCCCGTCGTGATCGACCGCGACGGATTCAACCTGCGCATCGTCGACCTCCCGATCCACCCCGCCGAGATCGAAAACCTCCAGGCCGGCAGCGCGGGCCAGATCTTCTTCGAGCGCACCTCGGACGGGAAGACCTCCATCCAGCGCTTCGACTTCAAGGACCGCAAGACCGAGACGATCGTCCCCGAGGCCGACGACTATTACGTCTCCTTCGACGGCAAGAAGATTCTCTTCAGCGAAAGGGAGTCGCCGCCGGGCGTGTTGCCGCCGAAGTTGTCGTGGTCCATCGTCGCCTCCTCCGGCAAGAAAGCCGACGCGAAAGAAGGGCCGGGCAGCAAGCCTTCGGACGGCAAGCCCTCGGACGGGAAGCTCAAGCTCGACGCGATCCAGGTGCGCGTCGACCCGCGCGCCGAATGGCCCGAGATCTTCGACGAGGCGTGGCGCGTCAACCGCGACTACTTCTACGACCCAAAGATGCACGGGCGCGACTGGGCCGCGATGAAGGCGAAGTACTCGCCCTTCCTCCCGTACCTCTCGTCGCGCGGCGACCTGAACCGCCTCATCCAGTGGATGTGCAGCGAGCTGGCGATCGGCCACCACCGCAACACGCCGGGCGACTCCTTCGTCGAGGTCACGCCCGTGCCGGGCGGCCTCCTCGGCGCGGACTACGAGGTCGCGAACGGCCGCTACCGCTTCAAAAAAGTCTTCGGCGGCCTGAACTGGAACCCCGAGCTGCGCGCGCCGCTCTCGGAGCCGGGCGTCGAGGTGAAAGCGGGCGAGTACCTCCTCGCCGTGAACGGCAAG
>CALAQS010000249.1 GCA_937888435.1 uncultured Acidobacteriota bacterium | reverse complement strand
CTGGCCACGGCGTAGAATCCCGCCTGTGAGAACGTTCCCTGCGGTCGTCGAGAAGAGCCCGGAAACGGGGCTGTTCGTGGGCTACGTGCCCGAGTTCCCCGGGGCTCACTCGCAGGGCGAGACGCTGGAGGAACTGAACGAGAACCTGAAGGAGGTCGTTCAGATGCTCCTCGAGGACGGCGAGCCGGCAATCTCCACGGAGTTCATCGGGATCTACACGGTGCAGGTGGCCTGAGTTGCCTCCGATCCCCGTGCTGAAGCCACGGGAGGTCGAGCGCCTTCTCGAACGATTCGGCTTCGAGCTGGTGCGCCAGCGCGGCTCGCAATAGGCAGTACCGCACCCCGACGGTCGCCAGACGACTTTGCCCTTTCACGGCAGTCGGGACATCTCGCCGGCTCTCTTCCGTCAGGTCGCGAAAGACATCGGCCTGACGCCCGAGCAGCTGATCAAAGGACCCGGAGCGAGGTGGCTGCCCCTGAAGGAGCCGAGGCAGACCAGTTCGGGGTTCGACGTCGCGCCGCCTGATCGAGACCGCATTCCTGCGGGCCGGCCTGAGGCTGGAGATCGCGATGGAGGCGGGAGGCTGGGATGGGGGTCCAGCTACTCTCGGTCGAGCGGATCTTCGTCGGGATCCTGATAGATCCGAATCCTGCCGGTCTCGACGATCCAGAGGTGTCGAGCGATCGTCGGCTGAAGCGCTTGCGTGAGCGTGTTGATGGCGTTCTCTAGATGCGCGGGAGAGGCTTTCGCGGGCAGGCGCAGAACGGCGATACCGGGGAAGCCCGCGTGCCCGAGCGCGGTGTCCCAGGTTTTCGTCTAGCTTGAGCTTCAATGGGCGTCGCCGAGAGGTACCTCTACGTAGCGCTCGCGCGCCATTTCCGCTCCGTAGGCGATGCAGGCGCGGATGTCGGCCTCTTCGATTCCCGGGTATTCGTCCAGGATTTCCTCGCTGCTCATTCCGCTCGCGAGCAGGTCGAGAATCAGCGACACCCAGATCCTGTGCCCCCGAATGGAGGGCTTTCCGAAGCACACCTTCGGGTCGATCGTGATGCGGGAAAGCAGCTCTTCTCTGGTCATGGCGACACCGTCACCGTAAGTTTGGACCCCTGCCTGGACTCGGTGCTCATTCCCGCGACCGGGGTGTTCCACTCGATCGCCATAGGCCCGTGTTGGGCTGACTAATCCTACGAGCGCCTCGAGGTACGGACGCATCACCTCTCGAACCCTGCAGATTTGGGCGAAGGGGTCGATCTGACCAGGCTTGACCTTCCCCGACCTGATTGATTCGCGGAGGGCCTCGACGGCGACGTGCAGACCCACTTTGTGCCGGTACTTGAAGAGATCGGCGATGGTCTTCGCGAGGCTATAGATACGCACGTACCGGCCTTCGACGGCGATGCTTTCAACACCTCGCGTAAACGCTCACAGCCCCCGATAAACGCGGCTTCGGTGGGCAACTCGGACGATCAGCACGACGAGGCGCTGATCGATGACCGTGTAGACGATTCGATAGTCGCCAACCCGAACCCTCATCAAGTCATGGCCTTCCAGCTTCTTCGAACCTGATGTTCTCGGGTTGGAGGCGAGGAGGGCGATCTTGCGGTCGATTCGCCGTCTGGCGGTCGTGTCGAGGGCTTCCAGCTCGCGGCGGGCGGCGGGGAGAATCTCGATCGCAAACGTCAATCGAGCCCGAGTTCCTTCCGAATCCTCTCGTACGGGATGGGGACTTCGTAAGGGTCCGCGAGCCTCTTGCGGGCTATCTCGACGTCCATCTGATCCTCGAGCTTTTCGAGCAGCCTAAGGTCTTCCATGGAAACGACAGCCGCCACGGCCCTTCGGCCCTTCTTGAGGACGATGCGCTGCCCTTGCCGAAGGCGGTCAAGAGTGCCGTCGATTCGATTTGAGGTTTTGGGGCTGGCCGCGCGGCTCATCTGCTGTCTCCGGAATTCATTCTATGCCTGTTGGTCCGGGGAGCTGTTTGCGGGTTCGGGGAAGGAGACAGGACACTCGATGTCTGTCCACGACCGTTAACGTCCCCATGGCCCTTGAGGCCGACCGGAACGCCCGGAACCATGTGCGATCGAGGTGATCGACGAACCGAAAGGACAGCCATGACCCCGAATAGAAGAAGCACAGTTCAAGAGCCCCCGCGCCACAGGAATGCGTCGTCGCCAGCGTGGCCTGCCTTCGAGAGCAAGCTCGCGGAGGCACTGGCTGTTCTGGAAGAGGACCAGTATCTCGTCATCACCGAGAAGCGCGGCTGGGCATACGTTCAGTTTGCCGGGCAGGGCTCGTTCGGAGTCCGCGCCGAGTGCGTCAGTAACAACTACCTCGACGAGGCTCACGCGCTGCGCGCGGACCAGATGACCGCGCTGCGGAGGATCGGTTGGTCGGCTCCCACCGGGACGCCGGCAGAGGCGTCGCCGAAGCGCCA
>CALAQS010000248.1 GCA_937888435.1 uncultured Acidobacteriota bacterium | reverse complement strand
CGGCGACATTCGTATTTGTCCTCGGAGCCGGTGAACGCTCCGCCTCCGAAGGGTCAGGCGTGACGTTTTCCATCGCCCACGTCACGATGGCCTCGGCCTCCTCGCGCGATAGCCCGGAACGTTCGGCGAGATCCACGACGAGCGAAGCAAGCTCATCGGCCTCGAGCCCGAGCCTTCGCCCGTGTGCGGCCGTCTCCTTCGCCGACGCGTGACGGTTCCCCTCGGTCCAGTCCCGGCTTTCGGCCTTCTCGCGGACGATCTGCATGAGCTTCTCGCGCCGGCTCCCGGCCGCGGGCCTCGGTATGTTCGTCTTCGGCTTCGGTGGCGGAGGCTTCTTCGTCTCGACGGGATGCGCCGCTAGGATCTCGTCGAGCGTGTACGTCCGTCCCGAACCGGCCTCGAACGTGACGAGGCTCGGCTCTTTCTTCCGATGGAAGAAGCCTGGCACGCGGACGACGTGCGGGAGATCCTTCACGGCCGGGTCCCCGCCGTAGAACGCGGCGAGGCGCTCCTGCGTCGGCGTGAAGTCTTCGGGGCGCACGTCACTGGCCACGCGCCAGAACGCCTGATATCGGCCCGGAGAGGTCTTCACGATGAACGAGGGGGGGAGGGCGAACGGTCGCAGGGGCGGCTTGTCCTGATCCACGAAAACGGCGCGCACGCGGTGGACGTTCTCGGCTTTTCGCCCCTGCCCGTCGCCTTCGTTCGGCATGATGAAGATGCCGGCGCCCCGCGCGTTCCGCCGTTGCAGCTCCGGCGCGCTGTGCTCGAGCGGTCCGTGCATCCACTTCGCGAGCGGGTCGGGAACCGGCTTCGGTGTGGCATCGCTGAACGTCTGCCACGTCATCGGAGCGTCGGGCGAGCCGGTCAGCGCCTCGAGGTACGCGCGGGCGAGGTCCAGATTGGGCGTGCCCACGACGCACGGCTCAGGAGGGCTCACGACCGCCGCGGGTGTTTCGTCTTCAACGTCGTCGCCACACAAGCCGCACCTGACCGCTCGGTGGGTGACCCCGCGGTCGGAGTGCAAGTAGGAGTAGCACCGATCAGGAGGGTGAGGAGGACAGGATGCGGCCACCTCGGCGGCCGTACTCAAGCGACACCTCCGAGCGGCGATGCGGCCAGGAAGTCCGCTTCCTCGAGAAGAGTCTCTGCGACGGCTGCCTCGGAAACGTGCGTCACGCGGGCCTTCAGAGCGTCGAGCCGCTCGACACGAAACCAGCCCAAGGAACCGGAGGGGCCGACGAAGACCACTCTTCCGGGAGAGAGAGCCAGGGCGGCGGCGCGCAGCTCTGCGACGAGGAGCGTCGAGCGCGTAGACTTGCGGGGCGGGTTTCCTTCGGTCATGCTTGCAGGCGTCGTCGGGGGTTTCTCGTGGGCCGGTGTCGCAAGCACCGGCTTTTCGTTTCCGTTCATCGTCGCCCCCTCACGCTGCACGTCCTGGGTCGGCAGTCGAGCGGCGGCATCTGGACTCGATCCACGTCTCTAGGTCCGAGGGCCGGTACGCGACGCGATTTGTCGACAACTTACAAAATCTCGGGCCTCCGCCCTTGCTTCGAAGGCTCCGGAGCGTTTGCGGCTTGAGCCGGATCAGCTCGGCCGCGTCCTGGGTCGAAATTAGTTTTTCCATGCGTTCCTCCTTAGTCCACCGTGGATAGCATTGGTCCCGGCGTTGCCTAAGTCATCGTCTAAAACGCTATTGGTAGCGTTGTCGTCGTTCATGGGTCCTCCTTCACCCTTCGAGGATTCCCGGAGCGACGCTCTTCGTCTAGTTCTTTACGTGAACATTTTTTTCTGTTCAGCGCCGCGCTTACTCGGTTTCTTCATCGTCCTTGCGCATGGCATCCCAGAGCGACGACTTCTTCTCTCGGTCGTAGACCGACAGGAGATCGCGGACCGTCGCTCTTCGTGGAACATGGCCAGCGCTGCGAAGCGTGGCTAGCGTTCTTCTGAGCGCCATCCGGTGCGCCGCGTTCCGGGAGGTGCCTGCCTTCCTTCCCTCAAGGTGTCGCTGGTACTCCGCCTCGAGAAGCGCCACGAGGCGGGGTCCCGCTTCTCTCAGGCGCTTCGTTTGTTTCTTCAGCCATTCGCGCAGTATCACTTTCGGGTCGCCGCCGCTCCAGCGCACGAGCCCGACCAATACCTCTAGCTCGGAGAGGTCGGGCCGGGACAAAGAGGAGGTGAGGAGGACCCGCTCAGCCCAAGGAGAAAGGCGTCGAGGACGCGGCTCGGTCGGCGCGGACTCGTCGCCCACGAGCCGCAGGGCGCGCCCCTCCCGGATGCGCGCGAGGCGTGCAAACGCGACACGCCGCAACCGGAGCCGGCCAGGAGCCGCGGTCACGCCAGACCTACCATCTCCTCCATGCCCGGCGCGTACGTCTCGTCCCCTTCGTCCTCTTGGGGAGGCTCGTCCGCCGGAATAGGATCCCCAAGCCAGCACCAGCGCGGGAAACGGAGAACGTGGGCTTTCCCTACTTCGGCCGCGGGCTCGCGAAAGCCTCGGGCGAGAACTTCTGCGGCGAGCAGCATCGCTTCCTCGCTCGATCCGAGCTCGAAAAGCTGCGCGGGCGACAGTCGCCGCAGCGCGACGATCCCGCCGAGGGCGGACAGAGCCTGCGCGGGCTGCGGCGTGATGCCCGCTGCCAGAGCCATTTCGTTGTCGCATCGAAAGAACGCGTCCTCGCGCGCATCGAGGAGCGAGTGAACGAGCGTGAACCACCGCTCCTCATTCGGTCCGCTAATCTGCGAGACGCGTGTCCAGGCCGCCTCCGCGGCTGCGTGGGAGATCGCGTCCTTTGCGGGAGCCTGTCGTTTCGCGTTCGGCTTCGTGCTCTTCATACGGGCCTCCTTGCGCCCGGACTTCAGCCCGGAGCGACGGTCTGTTTCTTGCCCTGCTTCGATGCGAACGGGAGAAGCTCCGACCGCTTCTCTAGGGCCGGCCGGAGATCCTCCACGCTCAGAGGCGCGTACACTTTCTCCGTGATTCTCACGTCGCCGTGGCGGAGGAGCTTCGACGCGACGTGAAGGCCCGCGCTCTTGGCGACGGCGAGCCCGAACGTTCGCCGCAGGTCGTGAACGTGAACGCCTTTCAGGAAGTCGGCGCTGTGCTTCTTCTTTCGTGCCTCAAGAATGGCGCGCGACAGGACGCGCTCCCACGGCCCCTTGAGGTCGTACCGCGGCTTCGGCGGGGCGCCGGGCTTCTCGTTCTCCCGGCCGGCGACGATGAAGGGGCCGAGCCGGGGGAGGCGCCGGAGCTTCGCGACGATGGAGCGCGAGAGCGGAACACCTTGCGGCGTGCCGGCCTTCGGCGACGGGATGAGCCACGTTCCGCCCTCGAGGTCTACGTCATCCCACTTTGCCCGGAGCACCTCCGAGAGCCTGGCGCCCGTCTCGAGCAAGAAGAAGAGCGCGAGGC
>CALAQS010000247.1 GCA_937888435.1 uncultured Acidobacteriota bacterium | reverse complement strand
TCGACGTTCCGGCGCATCGAGCGGACTCCCTTCGAGGGCCAGTCCGTTCCCCACAGGACGCGATCGGCGATCTCGGAGATGCGCGGAAGAACCTCGAGGAGCTTTCGCGGCGGGATCCCCGAGATGTCGAGCAGGACGTTCGGATGGCGCCTCGCGAGAAAGAACGCCGTTTCGTACCAGAGAGGGCG
This sequence comes from uncultured Acidobacteriota bacterium, assembly GCA_937888435.1. Classification (GTDB taxonomy): domain Bacteria; phylum Acidobacteriota; class Thermoanaerobaculia; order UBA5066; family UBA5066; genus Fen-183. Next base: position 14,549 of record CALAQS010000247.1, on the reverse strand, counting down.
GCCGGCGTGGCAGAGGACGAGGGTCGTTCCGGGGAAGTCGACCGCCACGTCGTCGCACGCCATCGGGTCCGCGTAGACGTTGCGGGCGCCGGGAAAAATGGACGTCCCCGTGTGGATCAGGACCGGCCGCTTCGCCTCGCCCGCCAGGCGATAGACGTCGGCGAGCGAGGGGCAGTCGCCCCGGTACGCGTTCGCGGCCATCTCCATGTGGGGCGGATGCAGCTTGATCGCGCCGAGGCGGTATACGTCGAGAAGCTTCTTCACGTCCCCGACGACGTCGCGGGAGTGCCGCGGGTGAATCCCTCCGACCGGGACGAGCCGGTCGCGGTGGCCCTCCACGTAGCGCGCGACCCAGGGATTGACGAGGTCGGTGATCCCGAGGACGTCGGGAGCCACGGAGTTGATGAGAGCCGCCCGCGCGATCCCCTCGGCATCCATCGCCCTGAGAAGCTCGTCTGCCGAGCTCATGACCCGCCAGAGGAGATCGAGGTCGTTCCGCCCGTCCAGCATGACGCGGCGGGCGCTCTCGTTCATCCGGTCATGCGGACCGACGTGGATGTGCGCGTCGAAAATCGGGATGGCGAGGGACACGCGCGGGATGATAGCGGACCCATGTCTGCCGCCACTGCGGTGGTAACATGAGCAGACGCTGACGCCCCGGGCGGGTAGGCACGACGTCCGCTTTCATGCGAACCCTTTTCCTGCCGCCGACCTATCAGGACTCCGCGGAATCCGGCCGTCTCATCCTGCGTGACGGGTCTACCGCGTTTGTCCGCCTGTCGGAGCCGGGAGACCTCGACGCGCTGCGCGAGTTCTTCCATCAGCTCTCGCCGGAGTCGAAGCGGCGCCGCTTCTTCTCGGCCGCCGACCCGGCGGAGGCGCTGGTCACGCGGCAATGCGATTCGTCCAATCCCCGGGCGCAGCTCACGCTGATCGTGAGCCGGGTCGTCGAGGGCTCGTCCCGGATCATCGCGACCGGCTCGTATGTCGCGCGCGACGAGGCCAGCGCCGAAGTCGCCTTCGCCGTGGACGACGAGTTTCAGGGGAAGGGCCTCGGAGGCCTTCTTCTCGAGCGGCTGGCCCTCCTGGCGGCGCGGCATGGCTTCGTCCGCTTCTGGGCGCTGACCCTGCTGGGAAACCAGATGATGATGGAGACGTTCCGCCAGTCGGGCTTTCCGATTCACTCGAAGATCGAGGATGAATCCGTCGAGATCGACTTTTCCGTCGCTCCGAGCGAGGACAGCGTCAGTCGTTCGGAGATCAGGGACCGCGTCTTCACGACCGCCTCGCTTCGTCCCTTTTTCCGGCCGCGGTCCATCGCGGTCGTCGGCGCACCCCGCGACGCCTCGAGCATCGGCATGGGCATTCTCGGTGCGCTGTCTCGCGGGGGATTCCAGGGCCCCGTATACGCGGCGAGCCCGGCCCTGCCGTCCGTCGCGCCGTGGCCGGCCTATCCCTCCGCACGAGACATCCCGCACGGGACCGATCTCGCCATCATGGTGACGCCGCGCGACGCGGTGCTGGAAGCCGTCGACGACTGCGCCGCCGCCGGCGTCCGCGCGCTCGTCGTCGTCACGGCGGGATTCGCGGAGGCAGGCGCCGAGGGGCGCGCCCTGCAGGAGAAGCTCCTGGAGAAAGCTCGAGGCTACGGGATGCGCATGGTCGGGCCCAACTCCATGGGTCTTCTGAACACCGATCCGGCCGTCCGTCTCAACGCCTCGCTGTCCCCGACTCTTCCGCCGAGCGGAAGGGTCGCGATGCTGTCCCAGAGCGGTGCGTTGGGCCTCGCCATGCTGGCCCTCGCGCGGCAGCGCTACTTGGGCATCTCGACCTTCATCAGCGTGGGAAATAAGGCCGATATCTCCGGCAACGACCTTCTGCAGTACTGGGAGGGAGACGAGGTGACGCGGGTCATCCTTCTTTACCTCGAGTCGTTCGGGAATCCGCGCCGGTTCGCGCGGGTCGCCCGGGGCGTGAGCCGAGGGAAGCCGATCGTGGTCGTGAAGCCGGGGCGACGGGCGGCAAGCCTGGAGACCGGATTGGGCGCCTCGGCTCTCGTCGCGGACGACACCGCAGTGGATGCACTCTTCCGCCAGACGGGCATCATCCGCGCCGAGACGCTGGACGAGATGTTCGATCTCGCCTCCGCGCTCGACCGGCAGCCCTTGCCGGCGGGGCGCCGCGTGGCGATCCTCTCGGACCAGAGCGGCCCCGGCTTCCTCTGTGCGGGCGCCTGTGAGGCCGCCCGGCTGTCAGTTTCTCCGCTTTCCGACTCGACGGTAAAGCGGCTCGAGGCCTTCCTCTCGGCCGGCACGGTGATCGGCAATCCCCTGGAGCTGGCCGCCTCGGCCACGGCGGATCAGTACGCCCTGGCACTCGAGTCGCTCCTCGTCGATCGCGACGTGGATTCCGTCATCGCGATCCAGACCCAGCTCGGCGCGGACGAATCGGCCGCGATGCGGGAGGCGATCCGGCAGGGCACGGCGGAAGGGCGCGCGGCGGGAGGCGCCGGCAAGCCGGTCCTGGCTTGCCTCGTGGCGAAGGAGGATGCCAGCGGGCCGATCACCCTCGCCGGCGAGAGCATTCCCACGTATGCGTACCCGGAATCGGCCGCGCGCGTGCTCGGAAAGGTCGCGACATACGCGGTGTGGCGAGCGGGCCCGCACGGGATCGTGCCCGACTTCGACGACATCGATCCCGCCTCTGCGCGCGGAACCTGCAGGTGGGCGATCGAAGAGCGCGGAGCGGGCTGGCTCACGGCGGACGAGGCGAGAGCGGTCCTTCGGGCCATGCACCTTCCCGTCGCACCGGGAGGGGTCGCCCGCACGGCCGACGAGGCCGCCAAGCTGGCCCGGAACGTCGGGTACCCGGTTGCGGTCAAGTCGGCTTCGCCCCGCATCTTTCACAAGACCGAGAAAGGGGCCGTCCATCTGAACCTGACCGACGAGGCCGCGGTCCGAAGAGCCTTCGGCGCGATTCGCGATTCCCTGGAGGCGGATGGCAGCGCCGTGGCGAAGGAGGGGGTGCTCGTGCAGCCGATGGTCAAGAGCGACGTCGAGGTGACGGTCGGCATGTTCGAGGACCCTTCCTTCGGACCTCTCATCGCATTCGGGCTCGGCGGAATTCACGTGGAGGTGATCTCGGACCCGGCCGTGCGCGTGACTCCCTTGACCGACCGCGCGGCCGCCGCCATGGTGCGTGAAACCCGTAGCTATCCCCTGCTCGCGGGTTATCGCGGGTACCCGCCCGCCGACATCGAGGCGATTCAAGACGTCCTGCTGCGCGTCTCCCGCCTCGTCGAGGAGGTGCCCGACATCGCGGAGCTCGAGCTCAGCCCGATCTTCGTGGGGTCTCCCGGCGAAGGCTGCCGCATTCTCGACTCGCGCATCCGCGTGGCTCTCCCCCAGAATGGACGGGCCGCCCGTTACACGACGACGGCGCCGGCAAGCCCGCGCCCTTCAGACGCTTCCGCTCAGCTCGCGAAGACGACCGTCCAAGGAGCATCACATGACCGAGTCCGCTGAACACGGGTGGCTCTGCCGGAAAATCCTCGAGAACAGCCCGATGGCGATCCTGTTCGCGGACCGCGAGGGGAAGATTCGCCTCTGGAACTCGGGAGCCGAGACCGTGTTCGGCTACACGGAAAAAGAGGCTCTCGGACAGTCGCTGGACCTGATCGTGCCCGAGCGCCAGAGACAGAGGCACTGGGAGGGCTGGGACAATGTCATGGCGAGCGGGGTCACGAAGTACGGACGCGACCCGCTGGCGGTGCCGGCCATGCGGAAGGACGGCTCGCGGATCTCCATCGAGTTCAACGTCGTTCTCGTCCGCGCCGACAGCGGCGAGCTCGCGGGCGTGGCCGCGATGGTCCAGGACGTCACGGCCCGGTGGCAGAAGCAAAAAGAGATGAACGTGCGCCTCGCGGCCCTCGAGGCCAGAGCGAAGGAGGGGTGAGATGGAATTTCAGCGGGTGAACGATCTGAGGGCTCCGGACGGCCACGCCATTCCCGGCTTCCTTCTCGCCCCGGCCTCGCCGCGCGGTGGCGCCGTGGTGTGCCACGGCTACGGCTCGTCGAAGGAACAGATGCTCGGGATCGTGACGGCCGTAGCCGAGAAAGGAATCGCCGTTTTGGCGATCGACCTGTGCGGGCACGGCGAGAACATGGCGCCGATCGGCCCGGCGATGCGCGACGAGATGGAGGCCGCCATCGCGTTCGTCCGGCGGTTCGGCAAGACGGCGGTGATCGGCCATAGCCTCGGGGGGAGGCTCGCGCTGATGTCGTCAGCGGACGCCATGGTAGCAATCTCGCCTTCCGTCATGATGCAGATGTCCCCGCAGGGCAAGTGGATGTTCGAGAACCTCCCGAGCCCCGGGCTCCGCGAGCCCTACTCGGGGTATGTCCTCGAGCTCCTCGAAAAGCTCGGCCCTGTCCCGTCGCACGACCGCCCCTGTCTCCTCCTCTACTCCGAGCGGGACATCCAGGCGCTTCTTGACGGCGCCGCGAGCCTTGAGGCCGAGCTCCCCTCCGCCGAAAAGCGCCTCGTCTCCGCGGACATCCGCCCCGACGTGCAACACGAGAACGGCCTGATCCGCTACCTCCCGCGCTGGTTCAACCACAGCGAGCTGCGATTCAACCGCTCGGCCTGCGAGACCCTTAGCGCCTGGCTCGCCGATCACCTCGTAAGAGCCTGAGGTGACGCCGTTTCCTCCGGTCCCTGTGCTAGGCTGAGAAGCGTACGGGAGCGATCATGCAGTGGGAGTACTTCGATCGAATGGTCATCTTCAGCGATGGGGATGGGGGAATGGTGAGCGGCCTGGACACCTGGATAAACGGCGCCGGCTCCGAGGGCTGGGAGCTCGTCTCGGCGGCCCCTCTCATCGCTCCGAACAAAGATGGCGTTGCCTACGGGACGATCGGCCTGCACCTCATCTTCAAGCGGCCCACCGCGGTTCCGCAGGAAGCGTGAGCGCTGTGGCTGGGTTGAAAGGCCCGGCGCTGATGGAGAGCCGCTACGGCCCCCTCGGAAGCGGCCGACAATCCCTGACGATCAAGGGCGTCGTCTATTCGGTCCCCGACCTGCTGATCTGCATGGCGCTCAACTTCGACGACAGCCGGGCCATCGACGCGCTGGCCCTGCCGGACGGGCGCTATGTCTTCCGGTACTACGACGGTCAGGACCAGCGCGTGGTCGCCCTGGAGTTCGACGCCGACTTCCATCCCCTCGGCGAGGTGCGCGTCCAGTTCCCCGAGTGGACCTCCGACGAAGAGTACTTCCCGCAATATTGCGGGCACTAGAGAGAGCCAGGGGAAGGAGGCGTCAGATGGGATACGAGAGCCTCTGCTTCGAGACGGAAGGGTCCGTCGCCGTCGTGACGCTGAATCGTCCCGCGAGGCGAAACGCCCTCTCGCTGGCGCTCATGCGCGAGTTGCTGGACTGCCTCGGACGCATCGGAGATGACAGGCAGGTCCGCGCCGTCATTCTCGCCGCGGCGGGAAACGTCTACAGCGCGGGGCACGATCTCAGCGAGCTGGTCGGGAGGGACGTCAACGACACGCGTCAGATCTTCGACGTCTGCGCCGAGCTGATGACGAAGATCCAGTCGATTCCGCAGCCGGTCATCGCAGAGGTTCAGGGCCTCGCCACCGCGGCCGGATGCCAGCTCGTGGCGACGTGCGACCTCGCGGTCGCGGCCGAAGACGCCCGGTTCGCGACCCCGGGCGTCAGGATCGGGCTCTTCTGCACGACTCCGATGGTCGCGTTGACCCGCGCCGTCGGCCGCAAGCGTGCCCTCCGGATGCTTCTGACCGGGGATCCCATCGACGCGAGGACGGCGGCGGAGTGGGGGCTCGTCAACAGCGTCGTGCCCGCGGGCGCGCTGCGTGAGGAGACCCGGAAGCTCGCGGCGCGCATCGCGGAGGCGAGCCCCCTCACGCTCGCCATCGGGAAGCAGGCCTTTTACTCGCAGATCGACCTCGACCAGCCGAAGGCGTACGCGTACGCCAAGGAGATCATGTCGATGAATTCCATGGCGGTCGATGCCCAGGAAGGGATCACCGCGTTTCTCGGGAAGAGAGCGGCCGTCTGGACGGGAAGATAGGAATCAAGGAGGGAGTTTTATGGTCACGTTCGAATACCGGTTCGACGTTCTCCCGGGGAAGCTGAGGGAGTACGAGAGGTACACCAAGGGCCCCGGCAAGGACATCTGGCTGAAGTTCAAGGGCGTCAAGGGCGTCCGCGTGTTCAAGAGCATGCTGGGCGGGTCATCGCCGCAGCGACTGGTCCAGGTCGACCTGGAGAGCCTCGCGGCGCTCGAGAAGATCTTCACGGATCCGACCTTCCGGAAGGTGAAACACATCTTTCACGGCCTGGTCACCCATATGAGCGATTCCTTGCTCAACCAGGTGAGCGACAAGAGGAAGTAGCGACCCTAAAGGCGCGAGCGCCGTCTCGCGGCGGGTGCGCGGCGCGGTCGGTGACCACTCGAAGAGAGCGCGTTGATGACGGCGCCCCAGTTGTCGAACCACGTTTCGAACGCGGCGCGCAACGGCGCTCTTCCCTGTTCGTCGGCGGCCGCGCGGAGGGCCTTCACGACGGCGGCCGTGGACGGGCGAAGGCGGCGTTCGCCGGACGCGGTCAGCTTCACGTAAACGAAGCGGTGATCTTTCGGGGAGCGCGTCGTGCGGACGAGGCCGGCGCGCTCCATCCGCCGGACGAGGGCGGAGGTCGTGTTCATCGTGGCGAAGGTCTCGCGCGCCAGGTCGCCGATCGTCAGAGGGTCGTTCGAAGGGTTGCCCGCGAGCGTCAGGAGGGCGAATTGCTGGGCGGGGGTGAGACCGCCATTCGTCGGCTCGGTCGTAATCGTCCTCCGCACCGACTCGAAGAACCGCCGCAGATGCGCCATCGAGCGGTACGTGTCCGTGAGACTGTGGCGCGGGGCCATCGCCGGCGATTATAGGGAACGGTCGGCGTCGAGAAACCGCTTGACTCTCGGCCGGAATCGCAGCCTACAATCACTCGACAGAATGAATAGTCGACGGCACGTAGTGTTTTGGCCGAGGTGATGGCGGTGCCGGTCCTCCTCGCACCTGCCGGAACCGTCGAGGCCGTTCGGGCCGCGCTCGGCGCGGGGGCGGACGCTGTCTACGTGGGCCTCCAGGGCTGGAGCCGGGGCGGGGCGCGGAGAGAGCTGGACTGGGACGAGCTCGTTGCGGCGCAGCGCGAGGCCGCCTCGGCCGGCCGGAGCCTCCAAGTCGCCTTGAATACGATCCCGAAGCCCGAGGAGCGCGCGCGCCTCTTCGAACGCGTCCCCGCCCTCCTGGATCTGGGAATTCGAGACGTCATCGTGAACGACGTCGGAATCCTGGCGGCTCTGCGGCGGCGGTTCGAGAACTTGCGGCTGACCGCCAGCATCGGCTGCGGCGCCCAGACGGTCGCAGACGTCGCTTTTTTCAGGGACCTGGGCGCTCACGCCGTCGTCCTGCCGGGGACGGTGAGCCCCGCGGAGATGCGCGAGATCAGGACCGTCCGGGGAATTTCCGTGGAGATCATGATCCATATGGTCGAGGAGTTCGTCCTCCTCGGAAAATGCTGGATGCCGAGCTACGTGCATCTGAAGCCGTCGCCCCACCCTGCGGTGCTTTCGTCAACTTCCGGCGCGGGCGATACGCCAGAGGGCGCCTTTCGCGGACTGCGGCAGACGGGCAGCATGAAACGAGGGGGCGTCGGAGCCTGCTTCAGAATCTGCCAGCAACCCTGGGAGCTTTTCGCCGGCGGGCAGCGGGTCGACACGCGGCTTTTTCCGAGCCGGCAGATCAGCCGGATCGCGGATGTCGAGGCGTACGCCGAGGCGGGCGCCGATGTCCTGAAGTTGCAAGGGCGAAGCCTTCCGGTGGAGCTGCTGGCGGCGCTCGTTCGCCGCTACCGTGAGGCGATCGATGCCCGGACGATTCCGAACGCGTTCGAGCCACCGCCAGCCACCTTGCCGGCGGCGTGGGCCGTCGTCGGACGATGAGAAAGACGATGAGAGAGATGACGAATGGGGCTGTGCGCGATGGGACACGAGGCTGACAACTCATGAACGCGTTCGAGCTGAACACGACGATCGCGAACCTGCGAGACCTTCAGGCGTCGGACCTGACCGACTACGACGGGGTGTACCTCGGCGACATCTACTGCCGGCTCTACGAATCGAACTTCCTGGAGCAGCTCGGCGATCTCAAGGAAGGGCTCCACATTCTTCACGATCAGGGGAAGAAGGCCTACGTGGCGACCTATGCGGCGCCGCGGAACGACTTCCTGCCGAAGGTGAGGAAGATGCTGGAAGCTTCGGTCGCGGCGGGCGCCGAGGCGGTCGAAGTCCACAACCTCGGGATCCTGAGGATCGCCCACGAGGAGTTTCCGGAGCTCCCGGTGCACGTCGGGGGCTTCGCGAACATCTACACCGCGGCCGGCGCCGAGGTCCTGCGCGGTTTCGGGGCGGTGCGGTTCACGCCGAATTACGAGCTGAGCCTGGACGAGATCCACGAGATCACGGCGACCTGCGGCGCGCCCTTGGAGCTCCTGCTGCACGGCAAGATGCCGCTGGGCGTCTCGGACTATTGCTTTCTGCTGGATTACGAGGAGAAGTGGGGGGTCAAGTGCCCCGACCTCTGCCAGAAGGAGCTGTTCCTGAAGCAGGGGGACTGGGCGATGAAGTCGCTGGGGAAGGGAATCCTGAGCGGCAAGGACGTGTGCATGCTCGAGCACCTGCCGCGTCTCCTCGCCGAAAGCCACCGGCACTTCCGGATCGAAACCGTCTCGGAGAATCCCGAATACCGGCGCGAGGTCGCGGCGGTGTATCACGCGGCTCTGAAGCGGGCTCTCGCCGGCGACGGCGACGTGGACGAGCGATCGTGGGAGACGCTCCGCCGTCACGCTCACATTGGTCTCTGCAACGGGTTCTACTTCGGCAGGAGCGGAATGGACTACCAGGGGCTCCGGCCGGAAGCGCTCGGGTCCCTTCCGACGATTTCGCGCGCGGAGTCATAGGCAGTTCAAGGAGGATAGGGTCATGGTCGAGCTTCTGGCGCCGGCAGGGAATCTTCCGATGGTCGAGGGGGCGGTCGCGAACGGCGCCAACGCCATCTACGTGGGGCCGCGCGGCTGGAGCCGGCGGCGTGACCAATATGAGATGTCCGACGAGGACGTCCGCGCCGCGATCAAAATCGCCCACGCGGGCGGCGCCAAGCTGCGCGTGGCCTTCAACACGAACATGCAGTCCCACGAGATCGCTCCCATGCTGGAAAAGATGGAGCGTTTCGTGTCCTGGGGGGTGGACGGGGCGATCATGACCGACATCGGGGCCATCGCCGAGGTTCACCAAAGATTCCCGCATCTCACCATCCACGCCTCGATCGGAGCCAACATCCTCAACAACGAGGACGTGAGGTTCTACCGGTCGATCGGCGTCTCGCAGGTCGTGGCCGACACGAAACTGACCCTCAGGGAGCTGGCCTCCCGGAAAGAGCAGATCGACGTCGGGATCGAAATCCTGATCCACGCGAACAAGTGCTACACGTACCTCGGGAAGTGCTGGATGTCTCCCTATCACCGTCTCGAGCGCACGACGGACTCCTTCGGGAAGGACCTGTTCAAGGGAAGCCCGAACCGGGGCGGCCTCGATTACCGCGTCTGCATGGAGTCGTGGGAGCTCTATTCCGGCGAGAAGAAGTGGGAGAACAGCGTGGCCCTGAAGAACGACGCGTTCTTCCTTCTGGAAGACATCCCGCACCTGATCAAGCTGAAGGTCGAGTGCCTGAAAGTGCAGGGGCGCGAATACGCCGTACCGCTCGTCGAGCGCATCGTCCGCTTCTACCGGGATCTGATCGACGCCTGCCTCGCTTCCCCGGATGCCGATACCTTCGACATCGCACCGTGGCGGTCCCGCCTCGCCTCCATCGAGATGGAGCGGGACTCGGCCCGGTCCGACGGGACCCGGCAGCTGCTGATGGAAGCGCGGCAGCCTCTGCCTGCGATCTGAGCCCCGCGCGGAACCGGTCACCGAGTGAAGGTTCCACGGTCCGTCGCATTCGGCCCGTTCCTGGCATTGGGACTTTTCGCCGCGCAGTGCTCCCGCGAGCCGAAACGCGCCCTGCCGCTTCGAATCGGGGAGGTCGCCTCCCTGAGCGGCGTCCTGGCTGCCCAGGGAACGGCCGTACACGAAGGCGTCGTCTACGCCGTCTCGGAGGTCAACGCCGCCGGCGGCCTCGGCGGCAACCCGGTAGAGCTGATCACGCGGGACGACGGAGGCAGGCCGGACGAGGCGACGACCGCCGCCCAGGATCTGACGACGCGCGAACGAGTCAGCGCGCTCGTGGGAGGTTACGTCGACAGCATCGTCGGCCCGGTGGCCCAGCTGGCCGAGCGTGAGCGCGTCCCTTATGTCGCGAGCTCCTCGCTGGACCAGCGGTTGACACAGCGCGGAAACGCCTGGTTCTTCAGGATCAGCCGCCTGGAACCGTTCGTGGACGCCACGACGGCCGTCCCTCTCGAGCTCCTGCCCGCGAAGGACGTGGCAATCCTCTTTTCGGCGACGCCGGGCGCGACGCAGCTCGCCCGGCTCCAGAAGGAACGGCTGGAAGCACACGGGGTCAGAGTCTCCGCGTTTGAGAGCTTCCAGACCGGGACGCCCGATTTCATCCCTCTCCTTGCCCGTGTGTCGGCGAGCGGCGCGCGACTCCTGCTCATGGACGGGTTCTTCGCGGACAACCTCGTACTCCTCCGGCAGATTTCCGGCCAGATGAGCCCCGGCTTCGCGGTTGTCGGCGCCTTCGGAATGGAGTTCCCCGCCCTCGTCGAGCAGCTCGGCCCGCTCGCCGAGGGAGCGATCGGCGCGATCGTCTGGGAACCCGGGATGTCGCTCCCCGGAGATCTGGAGGGGAGCCGCGCTTACGAGACCGGATTCACCAGGGAGCTCAAGCATTCCCCGGCGCCGCTCAGCATGTACGGATACACGGCGGCGCGGGCGGTTCTGGCAGCGCTGGAGAAGGCGACCCGCACGTCCGTCCCCCCGGAACGGGATACCGTCCGCGACGCGCTGCGCGCAACCGACCTCCTGCTTCCGCTCGAGCGGCTGCGATTCGACGAGCACGGGAACCCACAGCGTTACGAAGTCGGCATCTTCCAGATCCAGAACGGACGACACGTCCTTCTCTATCCTCGCGAGAAGGCCGCCGGAAAAATGATCGCGCCGAAGTCGTGAGCGAGAGGCGCCGCCGGTTCCGGCTCGCCGCTCGCCCTTACTTCTGGAACCAGTACTGGCGCGCCAGGTCCAGGAGTCGCTCGGCCACCTGCCGGTTGCGGTGCGCGATCTCGTAGCGGTTCGGAATGTCGGCGTGCGACGGATTCGGATCGTGGAACGTCTGCGGGAGCTCGTTTTCCGAAGTGTGGCTCCATTTGCTCCGCCAGGACTCGGGAAGGTCCCGCGCCACGTGGAGGTCGTGCAGCACGAGGTAGAGGATCGCCCACACGCGCGGCGCGGCGCGGAACGAGTAGCCGCCTCCCAGGGTGAACAGCACCCGGCTCGCGGTGAAGTCGTCCGCCCACGCCAGGATTCGCCGGAAGATGGCCTCGTAATCGCGTGTCGTCAGCATGAGATCGGAGAGCGGATCGTCGAAATGCGCATCCGCACCCGCCTGGACCACGAGAACGTCGGGGCGAAAGTGCCGCAGGGCGGCGGGGATCACCTGCTCGAGAACTTCCAGGTAGCTCGCGCCTTCGGTGAACGGCTCCAGCGGCAGATTGAGCTTCAGGCCACGGCCGGCTCCCGCGCCGAGCTCGCGAATCTCACCGGTACCCGGGAAGAGGTACTTGCCCGACTCGTGAAGGCTCACGGTCAAAACGCGCGGGTCTTCATTGAGGATCTCTTGAACTCCGTCGCAGTGGTGAACGTCGATGTCGAGATAGGCCACCTTCAGCCCATTCCGGGTGAGGAAGTTGATCGCGATTGCGAGGTCGTTGTAGATGCAGAAACCCGACGCGACGCTGCGGCGCGCGTGATGCAGCCCCCCGCCGAGCTGAAGGACGCGCGTCTCTCTCCCTTCCGAGATCAGGCGCGCTCCGTGCAGCGTGCCCCCGACGAGCCACCGCGCCGCCTCGTCCATACCGGGAAACGAGGGGGTGTCCTGCGTTCCCAGCCCGTATTCCTGTCCGTCGGGAACCAGTGCGCCCGCGCTCAGCTTCTCCACGCGACAGACGTACGCGTTCTGGTGCACGTCGAGAAGATCCTCCCGCGTCGCCGGCTCCGGTTCGACCGTATCCACACGGTGCCCGAGCGCGCCCAGGAGATCGAGCACCATGTCGGTGCGGACGGGGCTGAACGGATGCTCGTCGCCGAAGGAGTACCTCCTGTAGGCCGGAGCGTAGATCACCGAGGGCACGGCTTCTCCGGCGGCCACAGGACGTCGAACCCGGCACGGCGTAGGTCCTCTGCGAGCAGCCCGGTCTCGATCGAGCCGATGCGCAGGACGGTCCGAACCGAGTCGGGACCCTCGGGATACGTCAGAATCGAGTGGATGTTCAGGTCGCGGTGGCTCACGAAGCTCGTGAGCCTCGCGAGCTCGCCGGGATGATCGGGGAGCCGCACTTCCAGGCGGCCCGAGGGCTTGTGCACGCCCGTCAGGCGCATGAGCGCGTCCAGCAGATCGAGCCCCGTGACGATCCCGATCAATCGCCCGTCGTCCAGGACCGGGAGGCAGCCGATCTTCAGCTCCCGCATCGTGCGCGCCGCGTCCTCGACCGGGTCCGAGGCATCCGCCGTCAGCGGCGCCGAGGACATGACGGCCGAGACGCGGCTGTCCGGTGAGAACGGCGACGGCACGAGCGCGCTGGTCGCCAGCCTCAGATCACGATCCGTGACCACGCCGACGAGCTTTTCACCCTCGACGACCGGCAGGTGCCGGATGCCCCGCTCCCGCATGGTTCGGTAGGCGTCCTGGAGCGTGGTCTCCGCGGAGATGGCGATGGCCGGACTCCGCATGATGTCTCGAATCAACATGACCCACCTCGAGTCTTCACGATTCCTCGACCGCTAATCCAGAAAATCCGAAAGCTCGGGGACGGTGAAGCCCGCGTCTTTGAGCGAATTCTTCACCGCCGAAACGTCGATCGTCGAGAGCCGGATAAAGGCCACGAAGCCCTCTCCCAAGGGAGACAGGATCAGGCTCCGGATCCCGGTTTTCAGCTCTCCGAGCTTCTTCACCAGGTGAATGAGGGAGCCGGCTTCGCGCGGGAGGAGCACCTCGATTCTCACTCCGGGCTCCTCGATCCTGAGGGTGTCGCAGAACGCCGCCAGAACGTCCGCCTTCGTGATGATCCCCACCAGCTTCTTCCCTTCCACGACCGGCAAGGCGCCCAGTCTCCTCTTGTGGAAGATGAGGAGCGCATCCTCGACCGTGTCCCACGGGCTCACCGTGATCACCTCGCGCGTCATGACCTCCTCGACGGTCCTCTTCTTCGCGACGATCTTGCCGCTCTCTAAGACCGCCGGCTCCTCGAACGTCGAATTGCGTATGTCGGTACCCGACACGAAGCCGATCAGCTCGCCGCGTTCGACGACCGGCAGCTGATGGATCCGGTTCTCCTGCAGGACATCGCTCGCGAACTTCAAAGTGTCTCCCCGGGAGACCGTGATGACGTTCCGTGTCATCCTTTTTCCGACGAACATTCCGGACTCCTTCCCTGAAGCGTCCTCAGGTGGGCGAGGGCCGACGAGGCGAGGGCGGGACCGTCGTACCCTCCTTCCAGGACCGACACGACCCGGCCCCCGCAGTATCGATCCGCCAGCTCGCAGACTCTGCGCGTCATGTAGGCAAAGGACTTCTCCGTGAGATCGAGGTCGGCGATCGGGTCCCTCTCGTGCGCGTCGAAGCCCGCGGAGACCATGATGAGGCCAGGCTCGAACCGCTCGATCTCCGGGACGACCTCCCTTTCGAAAATCTCCACCAGCTCCTCGTCGCCCGTGTGCGGTTTCAGCGGCAGGTTCAGGGTGAACCCCGCGCCCGCCCCCGTGCCCCGCTCCGTCCTCCGGCCCGTGCCCGGAAAACAGAACGTGGGATGCTCGTGGAGGCTGCAGTAGTACGTCAGAGAGTCTTCGTCGAAAATCTCCTGCGTCCCGTTACCGTGATGGACGTCCCAGTCCAGGATGAAGATTCTCTCCACGCCGTAGATCGCCCTCGCGTAGACCGCTCCCACCGCGACGTTGTTGATGAAGCAGAACCCCATTGCGGATTCCCGTCCCGCGTGATGTCCGGGCGGCCTGACAGCGCAGAATACGTTGTCGACCCTCCCGTTCAGGACCGCGTCCACACCTGCCATCACCCCGCCGGCTGCCAGGAGCGCGACGTCGAAGCTCGCCGCGCAAATCGAGCAGTCCGCCGTGGAGAACACCTTCTCGCCCTTCCGGACGCTCTCGCGGAATCTCGCCAGATACTGCGCCCGGTGGATCCCCTCGAGGAACCCGAGGTCCGGAACGTACGGTGAAAGGGTGACGAGGCTGCTCCTCAGGCCGT
>CALAQS010000246.1 GCA_937888435.1 uncultured Acidobacteriota bacterium | reverse complement strand
GCCCGACGCTCGGCCAGCGCATCGATGATCTTGAAGACGGCCTTCTGATCGTGCGGGGGCAGCTCGTCCAGTCGCTTGAGATGCTTCTGCCGCCGCACACTGCTCGCGGGCGCGGCTCCCTCGCCGCGCTCGGGCATCTTCTTGCGGCCGAGAAGAATGTCAGTCGAAACGTCCAGCGCGTCGGCGATCCCGACCAGCAGGTCCGGTGGCGGGGAAACGCCGCGCACCTCGTAGTAGGTGATCGTCTGCTGCGGCACGCCGATCCGCGCGGCGAGCTCGGCCTGGGTGAGGCCCTTCGCGATCCGGAAGCGGCGAATCCGGTCCCCGAGCGTCTCCGTCTTGCCAGGCTTCTTCTTCCGTTTCCGAGCCATCGCTCCCAAGTTTAGGAGCGCACCGGCAAAAAAACGTCCCGGCGGTTCGCTGGATTACATAAAAATTGTGTAATCCAGACCACAACCACAAGGCGAGTCGGACGCAGCGTCTGACCCACGCCTGAGGTCGCTCCGAGGATTGCGGCGACCGCCCGGCAATCTTCAGCAGGTAGAACGAAGCCATCCGCCCCTGAAGCCCGCGCCCTTCAGGCCCCGCACGAGGTATGGGCAGCGCCGCATCAGGTCCCAGACGAACCCGGTCCGGTAGTTCTCGATCATCAGAAGTATCGGACCGTCGTTGAGACCGAAGTTGCGCGGAGACACCCATCCGCACGGGTCTTTCGACTCGGTTGGAAAGGTCGGATTGAACGTGGCTTCGAACCCGTACGGTCCCTGCCCGACGCCTATCGCGTGCATGTGGGCGATCGCCGGCATCGCGATCTCGGGGGCGAACGGGATCGACGCCACGACCGCCCACGGCGCGAGGGTGCCGTCGTCGGGGCCGTTTGGGACGCCTCGCGCGACGTAGTCGTAGAAGCGGCGCGTCACGCCCCCGACGTCGAGCGTCGCGGGGCCCGGCCCTTCGCTCGACGTGATTCCCCAGCACGTCTCCCCGTAGCCGTCGAAGCGCTTCGGATTCCGGATCGCGTAGAGCCGCTGGACCCGGGTCGCGCGGGCGCTGTTCTCGAAGTAGTCGAGGCCTCGCGCGCGCATCGGGGCGTCACGGATGCCGCGGAAATCGACCCAGACGTGCGAAAGCTGGTGGATGAAGAGGGGCGCCGCGTGGAGGTATTCGATCCCGTAGAGCTTTCGGAAGCGGTAGCTCGACGTGAACGCGTCATAGCTCTTCGGAGGAATCGGATGCGTCGGCGATCCCAGCGCGAGAAAGTAAAGCACGAGAGCCTCGCTGTAACCGGTCCAGCTGTGCTTCAGAAAGCCCCCCTCGGGCTTCCATCCATGTGAGAGAAGCAGGCCGCCGTTCAGCGCCCACGTGAAGTCGCAGCGGCGGTAGAGCGCGTCGGCCGTCTCCCTTATGTCGCGCTCTTCCCTTTCCTCACCGTCGAAATAGGCCGCGGCGAACAGCGCGCCGACCATCAGGTAGGCGGTGTCGATCGTGGAAAGCTCGCAGTCCCACGCGCGGCGCCCCGAGCCCATGTCGAGGAAGTGGTAGAAGAACCCGCGGTGACTCGTGGCGTCTCTCTCCTCGCCTTCCCGGGCGTTCGTCAGGAACCTGAGCGTCGTGAGCGTCCGGGCCGCGGCTTCGTCGCGGTCCATGAACCCCCGCATGACCCCGACCGGATAGGCCGTCAACGCGAGGCCGACGGCGGCGATCGAGGAGGGAGAGCCGTCGTGCGTACTGTCCCTGACGAGGCCGCTCGCCGCGTGGGTCTCGTGGAGAAAGTAGGCGAACGCGTTCCGCTGGAGCTGGTCGAGCTCGGCTTCGGAGAGAACGCCCGCTCCGCCTTTCGCCTTCATGCCAGCGTCCCGACGGCGCTCTGCAGGGCTTCGCAGAGGGTCGGGTGGATCTGGATCGCATCCCGAAGGACGTTCACGGACACGTCCGCGTTCATCAACGCGACGTAGACGTGCACGAGCTCGGCGCCGTCTGAAGCGAGCACGGAGGCGCCGAGAAGTTTTTCCGTCTTCGCGTCCGTGACGACCTTGATGCACCCCCGCGTTTCCGATCTCTCGAGCGCCTTTCCGTTGCCCCGCATCTCGAAGCGGCCGACTCGGATGTCGCGTCCTGCCTTCCGCAGCTCCTCCTCGGTCGCGCCGACGCGGCCGAGCTCCGGGTCGGTGTAGACGGCATAGGGGACGATGCGCCGCGTCGTGCGCTTCCCATCGCCCACGAGCTGCGAGAGGAGGATGCGGTGGTCGTCCCAGGACGTGTGCGTGAACATCGGCCCGCCCCGGATGTCGCCGGCGGCCCAGATTCCCGGCACGCTCGTGGCGAGCCTCTCGTCCACCGCGAGAACTCCGTGCGCACCCGGCTTCAGGCCCACCGTCTCGAGCCCGAGATCGTCGGTGTTGGCCCGGCGCCCCGCGGAGACGAAGAGGTGGGACGCCGCGAAGACCTCGCGAGCGCCACCCTTTTCGACGATCGCCGCGAGGCCGCTTCGGCGCGGGGACACGCGCGTGACGTGGCAGTTCAAGCGGAACTGGATCCCCTCCGACTCCAGGAGGTGCTGGAGCCTCTCGGCGATGTCCCGATCCTCTGTTTTCAGGATCTGGTCCCCGCCGTCGACGATCGTCACCCGGCTCCCCATCCGCCGGTAGAACTGCCCCATCTCGAGGGCGATGTAGCCGCCTCCCGCGAAGAGAATGTGGCGAGGCAGCTCGTTCTGGTCGAGCCAGTTGCTCGCGTGCAGGAACGGAACGCTCGAGAGGCCACGGATCGAGCCGAGGTCGCTCCGCGTGCCGGTGTCGAGCACGACCTGGCGCGCGCGCAAACTCTCCTTTCCGATTCGAACCTTGAAGAGCCGCCCCTCGCGCCCCTCGAGCCGGGCACGGCCACGCACGAGCCGCGGGTTGTCGGATTCCTCGAAGCTGCGCCGGATGCGTGCCCGCGAGTACATCAGGATGCTGCGCGCGCGATCGAGGACCGCCGGGAAGTCGATCTCGACCTTCGGGACCCGCAAGCCGAAGACCGCTGCGCGCCGCGCGAGATAGGCGGCGCGCGCCGACGCGATCACCGCCTTCGTCGGCGTGCAGCCGAAATTGACGCACGAGCCCCCGAGGTCCTTCCGTTCCGCGATCGCGACGCGCTTGCCCGCCTTCGCGAGCGCGTGCGCGAGCGGAATGCCCGCCTGGCCCGCGCCGATGACGACGACGTCGAGAGGAGGTCCGGGTATAGGATCTGGCACGCGGTGGCAGGATATCCGACGCGAGAAATTCCACGTCACATGAAAACGAACCACGGTGCCGTTGGCCCTCCCGAAGCCTCGTCCTCCAGTGAGCCGCCCGCGATCGCGACCGACGGGAAGCGTCGCGTGGTCTTCCTGAACCCGGCCGCCGAGCGGCTGCTCGGCGTCAGGCAGAAAGACGTGCTGGGGTCCGAATTGAGCTCGGTGCTCTCGCGCGAAGCAATGGACACGCTCGCGCGTTCGGCCATCCTCAGGATCCCGGGCGCCGTGCCGCACGCCGAGAGGGCGGTTTACATTCTGGATCCCGCGACCAGCTCCTGCCCTCTGTCGAAGCGAGAGCACGAGATCGTCGCGCTCCTCGCCGACGGGTACGCGGCCCTCAACATCGCGGCGCGTCTGAATCTGTCGCACGCGACGGTCCGAAATCACATTCAGAAGGCCCTGCGAAAGCTCGAGGTCCACAGTCAGGTCGAGATCGTCGCCATCGCGCTTCGCCGCGGGTGGGTCGATCGCCAGGAACCTCGGTGGAACGCGGCCTCTGCATGGTCGCAGGGCGTCACATCTGCGGCCAGAGACGCGCGACACCACCCCGCGTCCCGGTGACGATCGCGCGCCGATACGTGACCCTCGACACGCTTGTCGCCATCTTTCCCGGCCTCGCGTCATTTTGCACGGGCTCTCCCCCACTCTTCCTTGCCGAATGCGTCAACGCGCGGGGTAAGATTCAGGGCATGGACCCACGCCAGAAGGACTGGACGAATCTTCTCTTTCTCGTGCTCTCACCCATTGCGGGCATCGGGGGAACGATCCTCTATGCTTCGCGCTTCGGCGTGCAGTGGTGGGAGCCGACGCTATGCCTGACGCTCTTCTTTGCGATCGGGCTCTCCATCGGCTCGGGCTACCACCGCTATTTCTCGCACCGCGCCTACGAGTGCCACCCCGCGGTCGAGTCGGTCATGCTCTTTTTCGGGGCGATGGCGCTGCAGAACTCGGCCCTCCAGTGGTCGCGCGACCACCGCGAGCACCACCGCTTCGTCGACACGGACCGCGACCCTTACAACATCAAGCGCGGCTTCCTCTGGGCGCACATCCTCTGGATCTTCTACAAGCAGGACCCGGACCGGAATTTCGACGCCGTGCCCGACCTCAAGCGCAACCCGCGCGTCATGTGGCAGCACCGGTACGCGCGCGTGATCGGCATCGGCGTCGGCCTCGGCCTTCCGACCCTCGTGGGCGCGTTCTTCGGGCGGCCGCTCGGCGGCCTCCTGTGGGGCGGCTTCCTGCGCATCGTCCTCGTCCATCACACGACGTTCTTCATCAACTCTCTCGCGCACATGTGGGGCGCGCGGCCGTACTCGACGGAGAACACGGCCCGCGACAACTGGTTTCTCGCCTTCTTCACGCACGGCGAGGGCTTCCACAACTTCCACCATGCTTTTCCTTCCGACTTTAGGAACGGCATCCGCTGGTACCACTGGGATCCGAACAAGTGGCTCATCCAGTCCTTCCGGGCGACACGGCTCGCGCGCAACCTGCGCGTGACGCCGCCGCCGCTCGTCGAGAATGCGAAGCTGAAGGTCGCGGCGGCCGTCACGGAAGCGCGGCTGGCGCGCGTTCCCACCGGGATCGCGGACGACCTGCGCGCCCGCGCCGAGCAGGCGCGCGCCCGCATGGAGGAAACCCTCAATCTCTGGAAAGAGGCCTACGCCCGCGCCTGCGAGCTGAAGGCGGCAAAACGGACGGGCCAGCGCCCGCCGTCGGAGACGATGCGGGAGATCCGTCGTCAGATGCGCGAATACGAAAGGCGCTTCCGCGCGACGCGCCTCGAGTGGAAAGCCGCGCTCGACCGCTTCACCGACCTGCCGGCGGTCCAGGGCTTCTAGGCCGCCGCGCGGCGGCGGCACGATCTCCCTCCCGGCTAGAATGGGACGGTCTTGCCACCCCCCGGCCTTCGCACGCTTCGGATTGCGGTCGTCGACGACGATGAGGCGATTCGCGAACTGATTCGCGCC
>CALAQS010000245.1 GCA_937888435.1 uncultured Acidobacteriota bacterium | reverse complement strand
TCGAGAGGAGTCCTCTTGATGACGCCGATCGCGAGGACGATCACGACCGCGTAAACCGCGATCACGAGGTACTTGTTCTCGGCCGAGAACCGGATGATCCGTTGGATCATTTCGAGGCTCCCATCGCCGAGATGGCGGCCTTGAGCCTCGACTCGGAATCGACGAGGAAGTTGGCGCCCCTGACGACGACGTCGCCGTCCTTCAGACCGTCGCGGATCTCCACGACCCCGGCACCGTGATCGCCCACCGAGACCTCGCGCGGCAGGAGTTTTCCTTCACCCTGGGACACGAAGACGATGTTTCGCGTCCCGCTCTCGAGGATCGTGTCGTCGGGAACCTGGAGGACCTCCCGAGCCGATCCGTGAATCGTGACGTCGGCGAACATCTCGGGCTTCAGCTCTCCCTTTGGGTTGTCGAGCTCGACCCGCACCTTCACGGTTCGCGTCTTCTCGTCGACGGCCGGGTAAACGTACGTCACCGTGCCGTTCCAGACGCGCCCGGGCCAGTAAGAGAGCGTCATCGTCGCCCTCTGGCCGAGTGACAGGCGCGGGAGCTCGTACTCGTACACGTCTGCGAGGACCCAGACGTGCGAGAGGTCGAGGATGTCGAACAGCGTATCGGCCGGCATCACCTTCATGCCGTGATAGGCCGTCCGTCCCGTGACGTAGCCGGAGATCGGCGCGTAGACGGGCATCGCGCGGATGGGCTCTCCTCTCTTCTCGATCTCCGCGATGTCGGCGGGCGTGATCTGCCAGAGGAGAAGGCGCTGACGCGCGGCGTCGAGAAGGTCACGCCCTCCCTGCGCGACGGACGGGACTCCGGACGGCCCGAGAGAGCGGGAAGCCTTCAAGGCGAGCAGGTACTCCTGCTGCGTGGCGTAGAGCTCCGGGCTGTAGAGGTACGCGAGCGCCTCGCCCTTGTTGACGTACTTGCCGGTGAAGTCGGCGGTCACGTGCTCGACGAATGCTTCGAAGCGCGTGTGGACGTGATGGACCCGCCGCTCGTCCGCAGTCACCCGGCCGGTGGTCCGAATCGACGTCTCGAACGGAGCACGCCGGACCGCGACCGTCTTCAGGCCGAGGAGCTGTCTCTTCGCAGCGTCGATCGTGACGGGTGCCAGACCCTCCGGGCCTCCTGTCGCACCCTGAACCTCGTCGTCGTAGACCGGCACGAAGTCCATCCCCATCGAATCCTTCTTCGGCACGGGCGAGGTCTCGGCAGCGTTCATGGGCGAGCGGTAGAAGAGGACCTTGTGTGCCCCGGCGGCTAACTTCGTGGCAGTCGTGGCAGGC
This sequence comes from uncultured Acidobacteriota bacterium, assembly GCA_937888435.1. Taxonomy (GTDB): domain Bacteria; phylum Acidobacteriota; class Thermoanaerobaculia; order UBA5066; family UBA5066; genus Fen-183. The sequence goes on along the minus strand of CALAQS010000245.1, from coordinate 15,457 downwards.
GCGGGTGTGCGGTTCTGATCGATCGGCACGAGCTTCATGCCGCAGATCGGGCACTCCCCGGGCTTGTCGCGGATGATCTGGGGATGCATGGGGCACTGGTACTTCGTCGCCGCGGCGGTGTCCGCTCCCTTGTGCATGCATCCAGCCAGGAAGGCGACGGCCGGCAAGAGCGCGCCGGCGAGGGCGGCGACGAGAAAGACTCTTGTGAGACGCGGTAATTTCATGTTTGTCTTTCCTACATCCTGGACGAGGCGGCGCTGTTGGAGGAGCTGGGCAAAGACGCCGTGGCGGCGGGCCCCGCGCGGTCGAGGGACAGCTCACGAAGGTCGGCCTCGGCGCGGATGAAGTCGGCGAGGCGCGACACGGCGGCGCGGCGGTCGATGAAGTACGTTCCGAGCGCCTCCAGCACGGTGACGAACGGAACCGAGCCGGTTCGATAGCTCGCGAGCGCCGCGTCGACGGACAGCTTGTCCTGCACGAGCACGCCTTCGGCGTCGAGCTTCGCTTCGTCCACGATCTGCTCGAGGCGAATCAGCCTTTCCTCGGTCCGTGCCTCGACCTGGCGGCGCAGGGAAACTTCGGTCGCCGAGGCCGCCTCTCCGAGCGCCTCTGCTTCGACGATCAGCGGTCTCTGCTTCTTTCCAGCCCAGAGCGGGATCGACACGCCGACGCCGAGGGACCACATGAGGGGAAGCCCTCCGCGGTTCATGTAAGCGGCCGAAGCCACGAAGTCGGGCTTGAGATTGCGCCTCGCCAGATCCGCCGCCAACTTCGCGCGGTCCTTCGCGAGCGCCGCCTCTTTCAGCTCGGGCGTGGCCTTCAGCGCCTCCTCGAGGACCTCGTGCCCCGCGGGGATTCCGAGGAGAGTGCCCGGCATCAGCTCGTTCTTCGTCGCAAGAGGGCTCTGGGCGGGTCGGTACAGAAGCTGGTTCAACGCGCTCACAGCGCTCTTCTCGGCACCCTCGTCACGGCGGCGCTGCTGGAGAAGGCGCGTCCTCTCGGCTTGGGCGCGCAGAACGTCCTGCTGCGTTCCCATGCCCGCCGAATAGCGAGCACGGATGTTCTCCTCGATGTCGCGCCAGGTGGCGATCTGCTCGTCCACGAGCCTCAGGTCCTCGCGTGCCTCGAGGAGATCGGCGTACGAACGCCGCACGGCGGCTTCCAGCGTCAGGACCACACGCTCAGGCCGCGTGGCGCCGCGCCCCGCATCCAGGCTCGCGACCTTCTCGGAGAGCGCTAGCTTTCCCGGAAACGGGAACGCCTGCTGCGCCATGAACTGCAGGCGCGTCATCGGCTCGACGCCGAGCGACGGCGTCGAGCCGTCGTTCTCGTAGCTCACGGTCACCATCGGATCGGGCAGGGCTCCCGCGGGAGAGACGCGCGCACGGGAGGCGGCGGCCTCCTGGCGCGCTATGGCGAGATCCGGATTTTTCGCGAGGGCCTCGGCCACGAGCGCCTCAACCTCGGACGCGGCACCGGACGCCGCTATACCCGCCCCGCCCGGGATGCCCGCGGCCGAAGCGGTCTCAGCCGCCCGGGCGCTCGCCGAAGCGAGCCACCACAGGACAAGCACGAAGCCAGCAGCGACTCGGGACCCTCTAAGAAATCTCTTCTTCTCTTCTCTTGCCACCATCGGATCACCTCGTCGAAAAGCCTCACGGAGCCGCCTTTCGGGCGGCGGGAGAAACGTTCGACGAGAGATCAGACGAGGAGGGCGGCGAAGAGGAGGAAGAGAGGGGCCGACCGGGTGCGCGGCGCGACGCGGCGCGCCGGCCCCGAGAGCGACGCGGTGAGAGCGGGATCAGGCAGATCGCGCGTGGTCACGGCGCCCGCTGCGGGAGCGAAGGAGGCGTTTGACTGGAGCGCAGGCGCCGCCTCCTCGGGCACGGCCTGGCGGCAGCAGCCCGCGGAGGAGTCCCGAGGAGCGTCCCCTTCCGTGCAGCAGCACGTCGCCGCACCGGACATAAGGCAGGACGGCGCCTTCCCGGAAGGCGGAGGGAGCGCGAGAGCCGACACCGACACGAGCAGCGCCGCGAGAGCCGCGACCGCGCCTCGAAAGCGAAATGGGTGTCCGGACGAACTCTCCATCGCAAGGTAGAGTAACGCAAGGCGCCGCGAAATATTCCTGAGGCAGATGCTTCAGGGGTTCGCGATAGGGATGCTGGGTGAAAATGCCACCATGGGAACGCTCACGCCGCCGCCCGAACGCACCGCGCGCCCCGCACCGCCGTCGCGCTTCGACGCGGGACGCCCAGCGCCCCCGATGGGCCCGTCGGGCCGCGCGATCCTGTTCGGGCTCTTCGCCCTCGCGGTCGCGGCGTGGCTTCTGATGCGGCCGCCCACGAAGCTCGCGGCAAGCTCGCTGCCGCGCCTCGCCGCGGACGGAACCCCCACCGGCGACGCGCCCGCCGGGCAGTGCGGCGGCGCGAAGGGCTGCCTCATCGTCTACGTCGCGCCGTGGTGCGGCCCGTGCAAGGCCTCGCTTCCGGGCGACCGCGCGCTCGCCGACTTCGTGAAGGATCGTGGCATCGAGACGACGTTCGTCGTGGGCATGGACGCGATGCCGAGATGCGCGGAGATGGCCCGCGCGATCGGGCGCGAGGTCCTCGTCGACGCCTCTGGAGCGTGGGCCCGGAAGATGAGCATTCGCGCAGTGCCCCACTTCCTCGTGACGGGCCCCGACGGCCGCGTGAAGAAGAGGCAGGCGGGCGCGCTGATCGCGAGCCCGGACGTGGTCGCGCGGCAGCTCGGGCTTTGAGCGCGCCTCCGAAGTCCTGGCCCGTCCGGCCTGCTCTTCTTGTTGCCGGTCTCGCCCTGTTCGCCGCCGCCGTGAGCGCTTTCCTCGGACAACGTGTATTCGGCGGCGTCCCGCACGTGGCCGACGGAGTCTCGTATGCGTTTCAGGGGAAGATCTTCGCGGCGGGCCGCCTGTGGCTCGAGCCGCCTCTCGTCCCGGATGCGTTCAAGAGCCAGAACGTTCTCCTCAACGGGACCCGGTGGTGCAGCCTCTATCCGCCTGGCTTCCCGCTGCTCCTGGCCGCCGGCTGGTTCGTCGGCGCCCCGTTCCTCGTCAATCCGGTCTTGCTCGGTCTGGCGATTTTCGGCGTCTTCCGCCTGGGAACGGTCCTCTACGACCAGGCAACCGGAGTATTGGGAGCACTCCTCCTTGCCGTCTCGCCGTTCGCGCTGCTCATGGGAGCCGACTTCATGCCACACGTGGCAAGCCTGTGCATCTTCACGTGGTGTCTCGCGTTTCTCGCGGAGAGTTGCAAGGGGATCGACGCCCGCCCGCTCCTCGTGTCCGGATTTCTCGGGGCGTTCGGAGTCGTCGTCCGCCCGCAGGCGGCGGTGCTCTTCCTGCTGCCCGCGCTGATCGCCGCTCTCGTGGCCCGCCGGAAGGAGATCGTGCGGTCGATCGGGTTTCTAGGGCTCGGCGGGGCGGCGCCCCTCGCGTTTCTGTTCGCCTATAACTTCGCCTTGTCGGGCCATCCCTTGCGCATGGGGTATGTCGTCAATGACCCATCGCTGTCCTTCTCCTTCACGTCTTTCGCGTTCGGCTTTTCCCCCTCGCAGCTCTTCTGGGCGCATTTTCCGTGGTTCCTTCACGATCTCGATGCGACGGTCTGGGGGTTCCCCTGGGGAGATCTTCTCCCGCTCGTCTTCCTTCTGATCCCGGCGCCCGGTGGCCGGCGGGACGCGTGGCTCGCCGCGTGCGTTCTCGCTCTCGTCATCGGGTTCAGCTTTTTTCGTTTCTACGACATCAGCCACTCGGGTCCCCGATACGCCTTCGAAGCGCTCGGCGCTCTCGCGCTCCTCGCCGCGCGGGCGTTTCGAACGGCGGGCCGCCTCGCGGCGTCGCTGCTCGAGCGGGTCCGCCTCGGCCGGTACAGGACGGCGAGCGCGGCCGCCGCCGTGGTCTTTCTCGCCCTCTTCCCGCTCGCGACGCTCCTGCCCGAACAGGCCGAGGCCCTCTCCCACGCCTACCACGCGCATACGCCGGAGCCGCTCCGCCGGCTCAAAGCGGCCGGCGTCGGACCCTCGGCCCTCGTCCTCGTCGCGGGGAACACCGTGGAATGGACGTATGGCTCTTTCCTGCTCGAGAACGGCACCGATCCGCGGCGCGCGCCGCGCGTCTTCGCCCGCGACCTTCCGGAGAAACGTGCCGAGCTTCTCGCCGCCTACCCACGAAAAGAGGTCTGGCGCGTGGACGTCACGCTGCGACCGCTACCGCACCCGAATCTCTGGATCGACAACACCTGGGACGTCGAAGGGATCGTCTGGAGCCGGCTCCACTGAAAACGTTGCCTCTGAAGGATTGTCGGGGCACCCGGAGAAGTGCAGACTTATCCCAATGACCGCGACCGGCCCCCCAATTCCGGCCGGCGAGCTCAGCCGCGAGGAGCTCCAGCGCTATTCACGCCATCTCATCATGCCGGAGGTCGGCCTCGACGGGCAGAAAAAGCTGAAGGCCGCGCGCGTGCTGTGCGTGGGAGCGGGCGGCCTCGGCTCGCCGCTCGCGCTCTATCTCGCGGCGGCGGGCGTCGGCACGCTCGGCCTCGTGGACTTCGACGCCGTGGACTTGTCGAACCTGCACCGACAGATTCTGTACGGCACGAAGGACGTCGGGCGAAAGAAGCTCGAGTCCGCGGCCGAGCGTTTGAAAGACGTCAACCCGAACGTGAAGGTCGTCCCGCACGAAGTGCGCCTCTCGTCGGACAACGCGCTCGACCTCTTCCGCGACTACGACGTGATCGCTGACGGCACCGACAACTTCCCGACCCGCTACCTCGTGAACGATGCCTGTGTCCTTCTCGGAAAGCCGAACGCCTGGGCCTCGATCTTCCGCTTCGAGGGGCAGGCGTCGGTCTTCTGGGCGGCGAAGGGCCCGTGCTACCGCTGCCTCTATCAGGATCCGCCTCCGCCGGGGCTCGTCCCTTCCTGCGCCGAGGGCGGCGTGCTCGGCATCCTGCCGGGCCTCCTCGGCGTGATCCAGGCGACGGAGACGATCAAGCTCATCCTCGGAGCCGGCGAATCGCTCGTCGGACGGCTCCTCCTCGTGGACGCGCTCGGCATGAGCTTCCGCCAGCTCAAGGTGCGCAAGAACCCCGATTGCGCCGTCTGCGGCCCGAATCCCACGGTGACGCGGCTCATCGACTACGAGGAGTTCTGTGGTATCCCTCGGGTGAAGGAAGAGGAGAAGCGAGAGATGGGCGTGCCCGCGATCACGGTGCAGGAGCTGAAGGAAAAGATGGACAAGGGCGACGCGCTCGTCCTCGTGGACGTGCGCGAGCCGCACGAGATCGCGATCTCCGAGCTTCCCGGCTCGGTCAAGATCCCGCTCGGGACGCTTTCCTCGAACGTGAACAAACTTTCCACGGCCGATGACATCGTGGTCCACTGCCGCACCGGCGCCCGAAGCGCGAGGGCGGTGCAATTCCTGATGTCCGCGGGCTTCCGCAAAGTCTGGAACCTGACCGGCGGGATCGATCGTTGGGCCGTGGAAATCGATCCGACCGTGCCGAGGTATTGACGAGCATTTCCACGACATGCGCGTGACGGTCCGGGAAGCAGCGGCGCTCCTGAACGCCCCCGAGCGAAAAGTGTATGCGTGGATCGAATCCGGCGACCTGCCGGCGCACCGCATCAACGACCAGTACCGCATCAACCGGAGTGAGCTCCTCGAGTGGGCGACCGCCCGGAAGCTCTCCGTGGACCCCGCGTTGTTCCACGCTGAGGACGAGGACGAGCGCATCCCGTCGGTCGCCGAGAGCCTCGAACGCGGAGGGGTTTTTCACGATGTCGGCGGAGCGACGCGCGAGGAGGCTCTCCGCTCGATCATCGCCCTGCTGAAGCTCGACGACGAGGGAGACCGGGAGGCGCTGCTCCACCTCCTCCTCGCCCGGGATGCCGCGGCGGTCGTGCCGGTCGGCGAGGGAATCGCGATTCCTCACGTCAGGAACCCGATCGCCCTCTCAGCCGACGAACCGTCACTCTCTCTCACCTTTCTCCGGCAGCCCGTCGATTTCAACGCGCCGGACGGCCAGAGAGTCTTCGCTCTTTTCTTTCTCGTCTGTCCGACGACCCGAGTTCACCTCCAGATGCTCGCGAAAATCGCCTTTGTCCTCAACGACTCGGGATTTCGCGAGGCGATTCGCGGCCGTGAGTCGGCCGCCCGCCTGATCGACGCGGCGCGGAAAATCGAAGAGGCGGGGCCATGACGCCGACGACGCTCGAGCTTCTGGCCGTCGCTTCGGCGCTCGTCGCATTCAGCGGACTCCCCGGTCTGCTGCTTCCGGCGGGATCCAGGGCGGTACAGCGGGTCGCCACCTGGTGCCACGTCCTGGGATGCGCCCTCGGCGTCTCGGCGGCGGCCCTCGCGCTCGCCGGCAGCCCCGCGACGGCGCGGTTCGCCTGGCCGTTGCCCAGCGGTGCGCTGACTTTCGCGCTGGACCGCCTTTCGGCGTTCTTCCTCGTGCCGGTTTTCGTCGTTTCCGGCCTCGGCTCGGTCTACGGCGAAGGCTATTGGGCGGAGGCGCACCACCCGAAAAACGGCCGGAAGCTCCGCTGTTTCTACGGCCTCGCCACGGCCGGTCTCGCGCTCGTGATGGTCGCCGGCGACGCATGGAGCTTCCTCGTCGGCTGGGAGATCGTCTCGCTCGCCGCCTTCTTCCTCGTCACGACCGACCAGGACGACGCCGCGGCCCTTCGCGCGGGGTGGATCTATCTCGTGTCGGCCCACGCGGGCACGCTGATCCTCTTCGCAATGTTCGCTCTGCTCCGCGACGCCACCGGCGCGTGGCTTCTCGCGCCCTCGGTGGCGCTGGGCTCCTCCCCGCTCCTCCGGCCGATTCTGCTTCTCGCGCTCGCCGGCTTCGGCCTCAAGGCGGGTGTGATCCCGCTCCACATCTGGATTCCGGACGCGCACGCGGCGGCCCCGAGCCACGTCTCGGCGCTGCTCTCGGGCGTCGTCCTGAAGATGGGAATCTACGGGCTCGTGCGCGTGCTCTCGATGCTGCCGGCGTATCCGACATGGCTCGGTCTCGCGCTCGTGGCTCTCGGGATCACGTCCGGCGTCCTCGGCGTCATTCTGGCGCTCGCGCAGCACGACCTCAAGCGCCTCCTCGCGTACCACTCGATCGAGAACATCGGCATCATCCTGATCGGGCTTGGCGTGGGCGTGCTCGGGATGGCGCAGCACCGGCTCGACTGGGCCGTGCTCGGGTTCGCCGGCGGCCTCCTTCACGTCTGGAACCACGCCGCGTTCAAGTCGCTTCTCTTCTATTCGGCTGGGGCCGTGATCCACGAGACCGGGACCCGGGAGATCGACGCGCTCGGCGGCCTCTTCCGGCGCATGCGCTTCACGGGAGCCGCCTTCCTGGTCGGCGCCGTTGCGATCTGCGGCCTGCCTCCCCTGAACGGCTTCGTGAGCGAGTGGCTGATCTCTCTCGCGAGCTTCCGGGCGCTCACGAACGCGAGCGGGGGCGTCGCGATGCTCGGGGCCGCCGCCGCCGCGCCCGCGCTCGCGCTCATCGGCGCGCTGGCGGTCGCGTGCTTCGTCAAGGCGTTCTCGGCCGTCTTCCTGGGGACTCCGCGGGGACCCCATGCGACGCGCGACGTCGCCGACGCGAGCCGATCCATGCGCTTTTCGATGGGGGCTCTCGCCCTGTCCTGCGCCGTGATCGGTCTCTGGCCAAACGGCGCGGCCAGCGTAAGCCGCCGGGCGGCGGACGCCCTCCTCGGGACGAATGCGGGGCCGGCCGCGAGCGCCGACCTCCGCGCTCTCGGCGGGATGCCTCTCTTCCTGCTCGCCTTAATCGCCGTCGCCGGCGTCGCCGGCATGGCGCTGATGCGGCCGACTGCGCTGACGACGACGTGGGACTGCGGGTACGGCTCGGGAGGCCCGCGGATTCAGTACACCGCCTCGTCGTTCGCCCAGATGCTCGTGAGGCTGTTTCGCTGGGCCGTGCTGCCGGACGAGCACCGGCCGCGCCTGAAGGGCCCCTTCCCCGCGGCCGGCCAGCGCTTCGAGAGCCATGCACCCGATCCGGCCCTCGACCGCGCTCTGCTGCCTGTCTTCGCGCGCGGGCGCTCGCTCCTCGGCCTCCTGCACGTCATCCAGGCCGGCCGCATCCAGGCCTACCTCCTGTACATCGTCGTCACGCTCGTCGTGCTCCTCGCGTGGAGCTGGTCATGGTGAGCTCGATCGCCAATCTCGTCATGGTCCTCGCCTTCGCGCCGCTCCTTCTCGGCGTGATCAACAAGACGAAAGCCCTCGTGGCGGGCCGCACGGGACCGCCGGTCGTCCAGGTTTATTACGACCTCGTCAAGCTCTTCGGCAAGGGATTCGTCGTCAGCCGCACGACGACGTGGGTGTTCCTCGCGGGGCCGGTCCTTTCCGTAGTCGCACCGGTCGTCGCGGTGCTGCTTCTGCCCCTCGCGGGCCGGCCCGCATGGCTCTCGTTCCCGGGGGACATGCTCCTGTTCGTCGCCGTCTTCGCGCTCGCGCGTTTCTTCATCGCAACAGCGGCCATGGACACCGGGTCGCCATTCGAAGGGATGGGCGCGGCGCGCGAGGTGACGTTCTCGGCCCTCGCCGAGCCGGCGCTCCTCTTCGGAATGCTCGCGCTCACGCGCCTGTCGGGCTCCGTGTCGCTGACGGGCATGCTCGACATCAGGACCGCGGGGGCCTGGCAGAGGGCAAGCGCGTCGGTCGTCCTCATCCTCGCGAGCTGGTTCATCGTTCTCCTCGCCGAGAACGCGCGCGTGCCCTTCGACGACCCAAACACCCACCTCGAGCTCACGATGATCCACGAGGCGATGGTCCTCGACCATGCGGGACCCGCGTTCGGCTTCATCCTGTACGGAGTCGCCCTCAAGCTCACCGTGTTCGCGGCGCTGCTCGTGACGCTCCTGATCCCGGCGCGCCCGGGAGGAGGCGCCCTGGGCCTCGCCCTCCTCGTGGGCGGCCTCGCCGGAGTCGGCGTGGTCGTCGGGCTCGTGGAGTCGAGCATGGCGCGGCTCCGCCTCGTTCGCGTTCCTCAGCTCCTCGTGACCGCGACGCTCCTCGCGGGCTTCGCCGTGGTTCTCCTCGTCAGGTAACGATGCGAGAAGCAGCCTCCGCCGTCCTGATCCTCGCCGTCACGATGAACTTCCTCGCGCTCGGCACCTCGAACCTGAAGGCGTGCATCCGGGCCGCGGCCTTGCAGGGCCTTTTCGTGAGCGCCTTCCCGCTCCTCTTCACGCCGGCGCCGTCCCTGCGCCTCCTCGGCCTCGTGATCGTAGCGGGAACCGTCAAGGCCTTCGTGATTCCCGGTATGCTCTACCGGGCGCTCCGCGAAGTGCATATCAAGCACGAAGTGGAGCCCTACCTGGGTCTCGTTCCCTCCGTGCTCCTTCTCGCCGTCGGGACGGGAGCGACGACGCTCTTCGCGAGCCGTCTCCCTCTCCTGCCGGCGCACCGCGACCTCCTCGTCGTGCCGGTGGCGCTCTCGACGCTCTTCGCCGGGTTTCTCCTCCTCACGACGCGCCGGAAGGCCATCTCCCAGGTCACGGGCTACCTGATCCTCGAGAACGGGATCTTCGTCTTCGCGCAGCTCCTCCACGAGGCTATGCCGGCGCTCGTGGAGGTGGGCGTCCTCCTCGACCTCCTCGTCGGGATCTTCGTCATGGGAATCGTCATGAACCACATCCAGCGGGAGTTCGGCTCGCTCGACACGGGGCTCCTCTCGGAGCTCAGGGACTGACGGGATGCTGCTTCTCGCTCTCATCGTCCTGCCGCTTTTCGCCGCTCTCGCGGCGTTCGTGACGCCCCCGGGGAAGGCGGCTCCCCTGATCGTCGCCGGCGCGGCCGTTCTTCACCTGATCGGCTCGCTCGCCGTGCGGTCCGGCGACGCGACGCTCGGAGGCTGGTTCGCGGTCGACGCGCTCGGACATCTGATCCTCGACGTGGTGTCCGTCCTCTTCACGCTCTGCTCGCTCTACGGCGTCGAGTACCTGCGCATCCGGAAGGAACGGGCGAACCGCGTCTTCTGCGTCTGTCTCCTCACGTTCCTGTCGATGACGACGGCGATCACCCTCGCGCAGCACCTGGCGGTCGTCTGGGTCGCCGTCGAAGGGGCGACGCTCTCGACGGCCATCCTCATCTACTTCAACCAAAACGCCCGCTCGCTCGAGGCGGCGTGGAAGTACCTCATGATCGGGTCGGTCGGGATCGCGCTCGCGCTCCTGGGCTCGCTCTTCGTGGCGTACGCCGCGCTCCACAGCGCCTCAGGGGACGAGAGCCTCCTCTTCGGGGCCCTGCTCGAGCACGCAGGGGGGTTGTCGAGGCCATGGCTCAGGGCCGGTTTCGTCCTCCTCCTCGTCGGCTACGGGACGAAGATGGGGCTCGCACCGATGCACACCTGGAAGCCGGACGCCTACGGCGAGGCCCCGGGGATGATCGGGGCGCTTCTCGCCGGCGGAATGACGAACTGCGCGTTCCTCGCGCTCCTCCGGGTCTACCGGGTGATGCAGGCAGCCGGAGAAGGGGCGTTCGCGCGCGAGCTCTTTCTCGCGCTCGGGATGCTCTCGATGGGCGTCGCGGCGGTGTTCATGGCCGGGCAACGCGATTTCAAGCGGATGCTCGCGTACTCCAGCGTCGAGCACATGGGAATCCTGGTCCTGGGCGTCGGCGCCGGCGGCATCGCGGTTTTCGGCGCGCTCCTCCACGTCATCAACAACTCCCTGACGAAGGTCGTTCTCTTCCTCTCCGCGGGCAATATCCACCGCGCCTACGGGAGCAAGACGATCGACGGCGTGAGCGGCGCGCTCCGCCGTGTCCCGCTGTCGGGCTTCCTCTTCCTCGCCGGCTTCCTCGCGATCACGGGCTCGCCGCCGTTCGGGCCGTTCATCAGCGAGTTCACGATCCTCGTGGGCGTCACGACGGCGCACCTCTTCGTCACGGCGGCCCTCTTCCTCGTCTTCCTCATCGTCATCTTCATCGGCATGGGCGCGACGGTCCTCGCGGTCGTCCAGGGCCCGGTCTCCCCGGCAGGCGGAACGACCGACTTTCGCGACAGCTTCTGGAGGACCGCGCCAATGCTGGCCGCTCTCGCAATGGTCGTGATCATGGGCGTGTGGATCCCCGGCGCCGTCTACGACCTGGTCCTCGCGGCCGCGAAGGCTCTGGAGGGCGCCTCGTGACGGCGGGCGGCACGACCCGGAACGGGCGCGCCCTCGCGCTCAAGGACGTGCCCTCTCTCGAGCCCTCCCAGTTTCGCGGGTGGCTCGTCAACGGCGTGCGCGACAAGGGAAGGCGTGTCGTATCGTATTTCGGCGCGGCCTCGAACGCGGCGGGCGGCACCGCGGCAGAAGGCATCTCCCTCGTCGCCGTGCTCGCGGACGACGCGAACGGGCGCCTTTCCATCGCGCGCACGATCTCCGACGGAACGACGTTCGAGTCGGTCGTTCCCGAGGTCACACAGGCGCACCTCTTCGAGCGCGAGATCGCCGAGCAGTACGGCGTAAGGTTCGAGGGACATCCGTGGCCGAAGCCGGTCCGGTTCCATCATTCGTACCGCAAGGGCTACGACGCCTGGGGCCGATCGGTGGACGCGCAGATCCCGCCCGGGGTGCTTGATTTCTTCAGGGTCGAGGGGGACGAGGTCCACGAGGTCGCGGTAGGCCCGGTCCACGCCGGCGTGATCGAGCCCGGGCATTTCCGGTTCCAGTGTCATGGCGAACAGGTCTTTCACCTCGAGATCGCGCTCGGCTACCAGCATCGCGGCATCGAGCGGGCCCTCGTGGGCGGCCCGACGAAGCGGACCCTGCCGTACATGGAGACCGCCGCGGGCGATACGACGATCGGCCATGCGATGGCGTACGCCCAGGCGGTCGAGGCGCTCTCCGGCGCCGTGGTGTCAGCACACGCCCACGCCGTTCGCGGGATCGCGCTCGAGCTCGAGCGCCTCGCGAACCACGTCGGCGACCTCGGAGCGCTCGCCGGCGACATCGCCTATCTCCCGACGGCGTCGTACTGCGGGCGGTTGCGCGGAGACTTCCTGAACATGACGGCGGAGCTTTGCGGCTCGCGCTTCGGGCGCGGGCTCGTCCGGCCCGGCGGCGTCGGATTCGACCTCTCGTCCGACCAGGTCCGGGATCTGAGATCGCGCCTCACCGTCGCGCGGACCGACGTGACGGAAGCGGTGGAGCTGCTCTGGGAGACGCCGAGCGTGAGGGAGCGGTTCGAGGGCACCGGCACCGTCAGTCCTGACGACGCGGAGGCCCTCGGGCTCGTCGGGCCCGCGGCGCGTGCGTGCGGGATCCAGCGGGACGTGAGGCACGACTTTCCCGCGGGCATCTACCGCTTCGTCCACCTCCCCGTGATGACCGCGCATCACGGCGACGTCAACTCCCGCGCGTACGTCCGCTGGCTCGAGATTCAGCAGTCGATCTCGTTCATCCTGAGCCAGCTCGACGGGCTGCCGGCGAACGGGACGCGCGCCGCGGCCGGGGCGATGAGGCCGGACGCGCTCGTCGTCGCGCTCACGGAAGGCTGGCGCGGGGAGATCTGCCACGTCGCGATGACGGACGCGGCTGGACGCTTTTCCCGCTACAAGATCATCGACCCGTCTTTCCACAACTGGTTCGCTCTCGCCCTCGCGCTGAGGGATGGCCAGATCTCGGATTTTCCGCTCTGCAACAAGAGCTTCAACCTGTCCTATTGCGGCCACGACCTGTGAGAGAGAACCCATGTTGAAAGCGCTCCTCGCGCGCGCGCACCAGGGCCACCGCACGATGGCGTACCCGGCGGGCGCACCGCCGCCGATGCCCGAGCGGTTTCGCGGGCTGCCCGCGCTCGACCCCGCGAAGTGTCCGGAGGGGTGCCGGTCGTGCGCCGACGTCTGCCCGACCGACGCCATCGCCAAAGACGGCCCGCTGGCGCTCGACCTCGGCCGGTGCCTCTTCTGCGTCGAGTGCGTCACCGCCTGTCCGGAGGCGGCAATCGCGTTTACGCATGACACCCGGCTCGCGACCCGCCGGCGCGAGGACCTCGTCCTCACGGGGCAGGCACTGCCGCTCGCGGACGCTCTCGAAGGAAAGCTCTGCCGGCTGTTCGGACGCTCTCTGAATCTGCGGGTCGTGAGCGCCGGCGACTGCAACGCCTGCAGCTCGGACGTCAACGTCCTCGGAACGGTCGGCTGGGACGTCGGCCGGTTCGGGATCCAATACGTCGCCTCTCCGCGCCACGCGGACGGGCTCCTCATCACCGGGCCCGTCACCGAGAACATGCGGCTCGCGCTGCAAAGGACTTATGACGCGGTGCCGCCGCCGAAGATCGTGATCGCGGTGGGAGCGTGCGCGATCAGCGGAGGGCCGTACGCCGGCCATCCCGAGCAGCACGACGGCGCGTCGTCCGTCCTGCCGATCGACCTCTTCATCCCCGGCTGCCCGCCGCACCCGCTCACGATTCTCGACGGCCTACTCCGACTTCTGGGCAGGCTCGAAGAGCAACGAAGAGTGCCGCGGGGCTGAAAGGCGGGAGGCTATTCTTCCCGGGTGCGCGCCCTCAGGCTCCACGCTCCGGCCCCGGTCGAGACGGGGCCCCTCGTCCTCGAAAACCTCCCGGATCCGACTCCGGGCCCGGGCCAGGTCCTCGTGAAGGTCTCGACCTGCGGAATCTGCCGGACGGATCTCCACGTCGTCGAGGGCGAGCTGCCGGTCGTAAGGCCGCTCGTAATTCCCGGCCATCAGGTCGCGGGGACCGTCGTCGGCGCGGGGACGGGAGCCGAAGCGCTCCTCGGACGGCGCGTCGGGATCGGGTGGCTCCACCGGACCTGTGGCTCCTGCCGCTTCTGCGCCAGCGGCCGTGAAAACCTGTGCGACGCCCCCGAGCTCACGGGATGGACCGTCGACGGGGGCTTTGCGACGTCGATCCTGGCCGAGGGGGATTTCGTCTACGAGCTTCCCGACGGATTCTCCGACGTCGTCGCGGCGCCGCTTCTCTGCGCCGGCATCATCGGCTACCGCGCTCTCCGCCTGACGGGCCTCGCGGGCCGCCCCTCCGGCTTCCGCGGGGCGCGGCTCGGGCTCTACGGTTTCGGCGCGGCGGGGCACATCGCGATCCAGATCGCGCGCGCGCGAGGCGCCGACGTCTACGTGATGACGCGAGACCGGAAGCGCCACCAGGCTCTCGCGAAGGAGCTCGGGGCCGCCTGGGTCGGCGGCGCGCACGACATCCCTCCGTCGAAGCTCGACGCGGCGATCATCTTCGCCCCCGCCGGCGAGCTAATTCCCGCCGGTCTCGCCGCGCTCGACAAGGGGGGAACGCTCGTGCTCGGCGGAATTCACATGAGCGACTCCCCGCCGATCCCGTATGAGCTCCTCTACCAGGAGCGTATCGTCCGCAGCGTCGCGAACAACACACGCGATGACGGGCGCGAGTTCCTGGCCGAGGCCGCGCGCATCCCCGTCACGACGCACATCCGGACGTTCGCCCTCGAGGAGGCCAACGAAGCGTTGATCGCGCTGAAGACGGACGCCATCCGCGGCGCCGGCGTGCTGGTCGTGGCGTGAAAAAGGAGACACCATGGAGAAAGTGAACGGCATCGGCGGCGTGTTCTTTTTGGCCAAGAATCCCGACGCGCTGAGCCGTTGGTACCGCGAACATCTCGGCGTCGAGTCCGCGCCCCCGACCTACGACGCGGCGCCCTGGCGGCAGGACGCGGGGCCAACCGTGTTCGCGCCGTTTCCGGAGTCGACGACGTACTTCGGCGAAGCGCGGCGGACGTGGATGGTCAACTTCCGAGTGCGCAACCTCGACGCCATGACCGCCCAGCTCCGCGAGGCCGGCATCACCGTGGACGTCGACCCCGAGCCGTATCCGAACGGCCGCTTCGCGCGGCTGCACGACCCCGAAGGAAACCCGATCGAGCTGTGGCAGCCGATGGGACGGGACGCCGGGTAGACACGTGCGCGCACATCCTCGACATACAATGAGCCCGTGCACGACCTTCCGGTGATCCTCCGCCCCGGCGAGGACGGCTTCATCGTCGCCGAGTGCCCGCTGATTCCTGGCTGCATCTCGCAGGGCCGCACGCGAGAGGAGGCGCTCGCCAACATGCTCGAGGCGGTCGCCTTGGCGCTGGAGTGCCGCGCGGCGGAAGGCTGGAGTCTGCCCGAGGGATACGAGGTCGCGACGGTCACCGTCGCCGCCTGAGTGCCACCCCTACCCGTCTCGGGCCTGGAGTGCATCCGCGCCTTGCAACGCCTCGGCTACGCCGAGAGCCGGAGAACGGGGAGCCACGTCCGCCTCAGCTGTCCGGGCCGGCCGCCCGTCACAGTGCCGGACCACGAGACGCTCGACCGGGGCACACTCCGCTCGATCATCCGGGCGACACGCCTCACCGTGGACGACTTCCTCGCGCTCATCTCGCGCTGACCCGCTCTCGGGCCTCGCCGGCTTCCTCGCCGCGGCCCC
>CALAQS010000244.1 GCA_937888435.1 uncultured Acidobacteriota bacterium | reverse complement strand
CGTTCTGCGAACTGCCGGGCTCCGGCGGTCGTCACACCCGAATCGCGCAGCTTCCCGAGCGCCGAGCCGAGGGCCAGGCCGAAGAAGTGCGTGGCGCGCAGGAGAGCGGGAAGGGCCGCCGGAAGACTGCTGCCGCCTCGCGGCGGCCGGAAAGAGCGCATGAAGGGCTCCCGTCCGGCCAGAATGCCCGGTTACGGGACCGGGGATTCAGAGGGCGAGACCCTGGTCTGTGCGCGCCATAACCCCCGCAATTCCCATTACACCCCTGCAGTAGCCGGCATGTCCGAAGAATTACGCGCGTGCTAGCCTGACGGGGCGCTGTGACGAGCTTCGCCGACGACGTGCCCGCGCGCGATTTTGGGAGAGGCGGCATGCGCGGGCTCCTCGACGCCGCGCGCGCCCACCGTTCCGCCGGGCATTCGCTCGTCCTGGCGGCCGTCATCGGCACGGAGGGCTCCACGTACGTCAAGCGCGGCGCGTTCGCGCTCTTCGGCGAGAGCGGCCTCATCGCCGGCGCGCTGAGCGGCGGCTGCCTGGAGCCCGAGATCGAACGGCGCACGGGGGCTGTGCTCGAATCCGGCCGAGCCGTGCGCGTCCTCCTCGACACGACCGAGCCCGGCGATCGCGTGTTCGGCTCCGGCCTCGGCTGCCGCGGGAAGCTGGACGTGCTCCTCCTCCCCGCGCCGCCGCCTTCCGGCGGGGCGCTCGGAACGCTCCTTCGCGCGAGCGACGAGAGGTGCGGCCTCTCGCTGACGCTTTCTCTCGCGCCCGGGACTCTCGGCGCGGGGGTCGCGTCCGGGGAGGGCAGGACCGAGGCGTTCGGTCCCGACGGCCGCCCCATCTTCGCGGGAGGCACGGGGGAGCTGCCTCTGCCGGCCATGCGGCTCGACGTGCCGCCGCCCGTGACGCTGCTCCTCCTGGGCGCCGGCCCGGAGACGCCCGCCCTCCTCTCCATCGCGAAAAGTCTCGGCTGGACCACGATCGTCGTCGATCACCGCGCGCGCTGGAGCGAGCCGGCCCGTCGCGCAGGCGCCGACGAGGTTCACGCCGTTCACCCGGCCGAGGCGCACGCGGCTCTTTCGGCGCGGCGCTTCGACGCGATCCTCTTCGCGAGCCATTCGATCGAGCTCGACCGCGAGCACCTCACGGCCTGGAAGGACTCGGCGGCTGAATACATGGCCCTCCTCGGGCCCGCGGCGCGCGCGCGCGACCTCCTCGACGAGGCCGGCCTCGCGGACTCGGCGCTTGCGCGGCATCTCCACGCGCCTGCGGGGGCGTCGCTCGGCACGTACGGCGCCGAAGCGGTCGCGCTCGCCCTGGCCGCGGGGTTCGAGCGCTTCCTCGGAGAACGGAGGCGGCCTTGAGCAGGGCCGCACGGCACGGCGTCGTTCTCCTCGCGGCCGGACGCTCGCGGCGGCTCGGAGAGGCCAAGCAGCTCCTCGAGATCGGGGGCGAAAAGCTCGTGCGGCGCGCTGCGCGCCTCGCGCTCGCGACGTCGCCCCTCGACGCGGTCGTCGTGACTGGCGATCACGCAGAGGCCGTCGAGGAAGCGCTCCGCGGCCTCGCCGTCCGCTGCGTCGCCGCGGAGGATTTCGACGAGGGAATGGGCCGGTCTCTCGCGGCCGGCCTCCGGCATCTCGATTCTGCCTGCACGGGCGCGCTCGTCGTCGTCTGCGATCAACCCGCGCTCACCGCCGAGCACCTCGCACGGCTCGTCGAGGCCTGGGAGGCGACGCCGTCCTCCGCGGCGGCTTCCGGCTACGCAGGAACCGTCGGCGTTCCCGCCGTTCTTCCGCGCGCGTGGTTCCCGCGGCTGATGAGCACCCGTGGCGACCGCGGCGCTCGCGATCTCCTCCGGGAACACGCCGCCGAAGTGCGCATCGTTCCGGACGATCTTCTGGGCGTTGACGTGGATCGTCCCGAGGAAATGACCGACCTTTTCTGAGGCTCGCGTTTCGTCTTTTCCCGCTATCGAAATTCCTGAGAAGTATTCTAGACTTGGCCGCGTCGCGAGGTGACCGCATGAAGCTCACCGTAAACGGGAAAGTCCACGACGTCACGATCCCAGAAGACATGCCGCTCCTCTGGGCGCTCCGGGACGTGCTCGGACTGACCGGAACGAAATTTGGATGCGGCATGGCGCAGTGCGGGGCCTGCACCGTGCTCGTCGACGGCGAGCCGGTGCGCTCCTGCGTGAGGCCGGCCGCGTCCGTCGCGGGGAAGTCCATCACGACGATCGAAGGCCTCAGCCTCGCCGGCGATCATCCCGTGCAGAAGGCGTGGGCCGAGCTCGACGTCGTTCAATGCGGTTTCTGCCAGTCCGGCCAGATCCTCGCGGCCGTCGCGCTCTTGAAGGCGAAGCCGCAGCCGACGGACGGCGACATCGATGCGGCCCTCAGCGGCAACATCTGTCGCTGCGGCACCTACCAGCGCATTCGCGGCGCCGTGCACCAGGCCGCGGCGCTCATGAAGGGCTGAGCCATGCGTCCGCGAACGCCCCTCGCGACCCCCGTTTCCCGCCGGAGCTTCATCCGGACGTCCGCGGCGCTCGGCGGCGGCCTCGTCGTCGGCTTCTACGTGCCCGGCGCCGGCAAGAGGCTCTTCGCGCAGGCCGGCGCTCAGAAGCCGTTGCCGAACCCGAACTCCTTCCTGAAGATCGGATCCGACGAGAGCGTGACCGTTTTCCTCGCGCACTCCGAGATGGGGCAGGGGATCTGGACGACGCTCCCGATGCTCATCAACGAGGAGCTCGGCGCCGACTGGAGCCGCATCCGCGTCGAGCACGCGCCCGCGGCCCCGGCCTACGCACACGCGCTCTTCGGCATCCAGATGACGGGCGGGTCCTCGACGACGTACTCGGAGATGGACCGCTACCGCCAGGCCGGCGCCGGAGCGCGGATGCTGCTCGTCGCGGCGGCCGCGAAGCGCTGGGGCGTCTCCGAGGACTCTTGCACCGTCGAGAACGGATGGGTCGTGAGCGGGGCGAACAAGCTGAGCTTCGGCTCTCTCGCCGACGAGGCGGCCGCTCTCCCGCCGCCGGCCTCCGTCACGCTGAAGGACCCGTCGCGATGGACGGTGATCGGCAAGGACACGCGCCGGCTGGACACTCCCGAGAAGATCAGCGGGAAGGCCGTCTTCGGCCTGGACGTGAAGATCCCGGATCTCGCTACCGTCGTCGTCGCGCGGCCGCCGGTTTTCGGGGGGAC
The DNA here is from genome assembly GCA_937888435.1 of uncultured Acidobacteriota bacterium. GTDB lineage: Bacteria > Acidobacteriota > Thermoanaerobaculia > UBA5066 > UBA5066 > Fen-183. The sequence continues at coordinate 3,396 of CALAQS010000244.1, read as the reverse complement.
GCTGAAGGGCTTCGACGACCGCAAGGCGAAGGCCGTGCCCGGCGTGCGCGCGGTCTACGCGGTTCCCTCCGGCGTCGCGGTCGTCGCCGACAATTTCTGGTCCGCGAAAAAGGGCCGGGACGCGCTGACGATCGACTGGGAGAAAGGGCCGCATGCGGCTCTCGACACGGTGAAGCTGCGCGAGGAGTTCATCGCGCTCGCGAAGACGCCGGGTCTGGTCGCGAAGACCGAGGGCGACGCCGCGGCGGCGCTCGGGCGCGGCGCGAAGACCGTGACGGCGACCTATACGGTTCCGTACCTCGCGCACGCGCCGATGGAGCCGCTGAACTGCACCGTGAAGAGGACGGCCGGCGGCTGCGAGATCTGGACGGGCACGCAGTTCCAGACGATCGACCAGGCCGTGGCCGCGAAGATCCTGGGGATCGAGCCAAAGAACGTGCTCATCCACACGACGTTCCTCGGGGGCGGCTTCGGCCGCCGCGGGAATCCGACGTCGGACTTCGTCGGCGAGGCCGTCCACGTGGCGAAGGGCTTCGACCGGCCGGTGAAGGTCGTCTGGACGCGCGAGGACGACATCCGCGGCGGCTTCTACCGTTCGATGGTCGTGCACCACGTCGAGGGCACGCTGGATGCCGCGGGGAAGCCCGCGGCCTGGCGGCACCGGATCGTGGCGCAATCCATCATGGAAGGGACTCCGTTCGCGGCCACGATGATCAAGGACGGCATCGACGAGACGTCCGTGGAAGGCGCTGCAGATTCGCCGTACGTCCTCGCGATTCCGAACCACCGGGTCGAGCTTCATACCGCGACGACGGGCGTTCCCGTCCTCTGGTGGCGCTCCGTCGGGCACTCCCATACGGCGTTCGCGGTGGAGTCGTTTCTCGACGAGCTCGCGCACGCGGCGGGAAAGGACCCCCTCGAGTTCCGGCTTGCTCTCCTCGTGAAGGCGCCCCGGCTGAAGGCGGCCCTCCAGCTCGCCGCGGAAAAAGCGGGGTGGGGGAAACCGCTCCCGAAGGGTCACGGCCTCGGCCTCGCCGTCCACGAGTCGTTCCAGAGCATCGTCGCCCAGGTCGCGGAGGTCACCGTCGAGAAGGGGCGGATCCGGGTTCCGCGCGTCGTGTGCGCCGTCGATTGCGGGACGGCCGTGAATCCGCTGGCCGTCCGCGCCCAGATGGAATCGGCGATCGCGTTCGGCCTCAGCGCCGCGCTGAAAGGCCGCCTCACGCTGAAAGAGGGACGCGTGGTGGAAAGCAACTTCCACGATTACGAGGTTCTGAGGATGTCTGAGATGCCGCACGTCGAGGTGCACATCCTCGACAGCCACGAGAAGACCGGGGGAGTCGGCGAACCCGGCACGCCCCCGATCGCGCCCGCCGTCGCGAACGCGCTCTTCGCGGCGACCGGGAAGAGACTGCGCGACCTGCCGCTGAGGCTCGCATGAGAGCCGCGCCGCGTGTTCTTACGCTCCTTGCCTCGGGTACGCTCGCCGCCGCGCTCCTTCCTTTCGCCCTGCGCGCGACGGCCGCCGAAAAGGCCGCACCCGCGCGCGCCGAGGGGCTCGCCGCGTTCGACACGGTCGCGAACGTGCTCCAGCACCCGCGCTGCCGGAACTGTCACATCCCCGGCGACGCGCCTCTCCAGTTCGACGCCGGGCTCCCGCACACACAGAACGTCGTGCGTGGATCGGGCGGATATGGCGTGCCCGGACTGCCGTGCGCGACGTGCCACGGCGCCGCGAACCCGCCCGCGAGCTATGGGCCGCACACCCCGCCCGGGGCGCCGGGCTGGCAGCTTCCGCCGCCGGGCCTCGAGATGGTTTTCATCGGGCTGTCGAAAGGGGAGCTCTGCGAGCGCCTGAAGGACAAGTCCCGAAACGGCGGCCGCGATCTGGCCGCCCTGGTGCACCACATCGACGACCGGCTCGTGCGCTGGGGCTGGGATCCCGGCGTCGGCCGCGCGCCGGTACCCGTGCCCTACGAGGAGTTCGTCGCGAAGTTCAAGACGTGGACGGATGCCGGCGGCCCCTGCCCGGCCGTCGCGAAGGGCAAGATCGCAAGCCTCGCGCCCTGAAGCAGCTCAGGAGGCTTGGGGTGGAGTCCTTGAGCGCACGCTCTGGTCTCTTCGCACCAAGACCCCCCGGCAATTCCCATTGCGCCCCTCCAGCGTACGACGCCAGCGCCGCGCCGGTGAGGCCGAGTCGCCGCCCAAGCCGCGCAGCGAGCGCGGGGCCGAACGGCCGCCGGCCGTCGAGGATCTGCGAGAGTGAAGGGGCGCAATGGGAATTGCCGGGGGCTGTGGCGGGTAGAAACCAGGGTCACGCCCTCGGTCTATTCGTCTCCGAGCGCCAGGAGGGCCGCAACCCCCTCCGCACGCCTACAACTCATCGCACCGCTCGCATAGGCACCGACCGTCCGGTAGCAGCGTGTGACCGTCGATCGCGAGCCGAATGCGTTGACCGCAAGTTGAGCATAGGGTCGCCCTAAACGACGGTGGGTTCTCCAGCTTTACGAAGTTCCACTGGTTTGTCCCGTCGGCTCGCCGCGTAGGTCTGGGCGCCTTCGTCGCCATGGGATGGGAATCATAGTGGGATCTCCACGTCAGCACTCGCGCGTCGTCGCTCTCGTGCTGCCGTTTCGCTTCGACTACCTCGACGCGGAGCGGCTGCTGCCCGTGCTCGTTCGAAAAGCAGCGTGAAGGAGGGTCACTCCGGGGAAACGTCGGTCGACGTGTACCTGCGCGGAGACATCGTAGTGACCGAGTCGCTGGTCTGTGCGCGCCAGCGCCCGCCGCAATTCCCATTGCGCCCCTACAGAAGACTACGGCTCGGAGCGGCCGAGCACTTCGCGGATTTTCTGCATCAGCCCGAGGGGCGTGAACGGCTTCTGAAGAAACTCCGTGCCGGCGTCGAGGAAGCCGTGGTGCGCGATCGCATTGTCGGTGTAGCCCGACATGTACAACACACGGAGGTCGGGTCTGAGGCGGAGCAGCCGTTCCGCGAGCTCCGGACCCCTCATGCCCGGCATCACGACGTCGGTCAGCATGAGGTGGATCGGTCCCGGGTGGCTGCCGGCGATCCGTTCGGCCTCTACCGGACTCTCCGCGAGGAGCACGGTGTAGCCGGCCTTTTGCAGGATGAGGTTCGTCAGCTGCCGGATCGCGGCCTCGTCCTCGACGACGAGAACCGTCTCGGACCCGGTCGGCAGGGCCCGGCGGAGCCCCGAGGCCGCGCGCTGCGCGGCCGCATCGCCGGCGAAGCGCGGGAGGTAGACCTTGAACGTCGTGCCCCGCCCCGGCTCGCTGTACACGTCGATCGAGCCGCCGCTCTGGTGCACGATGCCGTCAACGGTGGAGAGGCCGAGGCCGGTGCCCTTCCCCGCCTCTTTGGTCGTGAAGAAG
>CALAQS010000243.1 GCA_937888435.1 uncultured Acidobacteriota bacterium | reverse complement strand
GGTCGTTTCGGGCGATCTGGAACGTGTCGTTCGTGAAGCTCGAGGGGCGCATCTCGACGGCTGCGTTGTCGTCCACCCAGTCGTAGAGCGCGCGCGTTCCCATGACGAATGATGTGACGATCTTGCCGGGGAGAAGCGTCTTCTTCCGGCCCGTGATCACGCCGGCCTTCGCGAGCGCCATGACGCCGTCGGACAGCATCTCCGTGTGGATGCCGAGGTCGCTGCGCTCCTTGAGGCCGCTCATGACCGCATCCGGGATGCGCCCGATTCCCATCTGCAGCGTCGCCCCGTTGGGGATGAGCTGCGCGGCGTGGTGCCCGATCTGGCGGCAGACGTCGTCCAGCGGCTCGACCGTCAGCTCGGGCAGCGGGTCGTCCACGGGCACGAGGTGCGCGATGTGGTCCACGTGGAGGAAGGAGTCGCCGAGCGTGCGGGGCATCTGCGGGTTGACCTCGGCGAGGATGATGTCGGCCGTGTCGACGGCCCCGCGGACGATGTCCACCGAGACGCCGAGGCTCACGAAACCGTGCTGGTCCGGCGGGCTCACCTGGATGAGCGCCGCGTGGACTCCGATGCGCCCGCTCGTGATGAGCTGCGGGATCTCGGACAGGAAGACCGGCAGGAAGTCGGCGCGGCCTTCCTGGACGGCCGGCCGCACGTTCGAGCCGATGAAGAACGCCATGTGCCGGAAGCGCTCCTCGAGACCCGGCGCCACGTAGGGCGCCGCTCCGAGCGTCATGAGGTGGACGATTTCGTTGCCTCGAAGCTGCGTGGCGTGCGTCACGAGGGCGTCGACGAGGCGCCCCGGCTCGGCGGCGCCGGAGCTGATGAGGATGCGGCGGCCGGGGAGGATGGCGCGCACGGCCTCTTCGGCCGTGGCGATTTTGCGGGAGTAGCGGGTTTTCCAGTCGAGATCGAATGTCATAGGGAGAAATCTAGCCCCCTGGAGCGTTCACGGGAACTGATGCGGGTGAATCTGGCGGCGCTTGTTAAGCTGACTCCGTGGGGGCGTTCTTCATCGGAATCGACGGCGGCGGGACCCGGACGCGCGCCGTCGTGGCGGCGGCCGATCTCGTGCCGCTCGGCCGGGGAGCCTCGGGCCCGGCGAACGCCGCGACGGGACCCCTGCCGCGTGTCGTCGAGACGGTTCACGAAGCGGCGGCGGACGCGCTCGCCGCGGCAGGCGCCGCCTACCGCGACCCGAACCGCGTCGCGATCGGGCTCGCCGGCATCGATTCCATTCACGACCGCCGGCCTCTTCTCGGCGCGCTCGAAAGCGTGTTCGGCGCAGGGCGCGTCCTCCTGACGAGCGACGCGCGCATCGCGCTCGCCGGAGCATCGAGAGAGGCTCTCGACGCCCCGGCCGTCGTCCTCATCGCCGGGACGGGCGCGATCGCCTTCGGCCAGGGACGAAACGGCGCGACGGCGCGGGCGGGCGGCTACGGGCCCGTGATCGGCGACGAGGGCTCGGGCTACGCGATCGCGCGGCGGGGGCTGAGCGCGGTCGTGCGCGAGATCGACGGCCGCGGCCCGAAGACGACGATCAAAGAGCGCCTTTTCGCGACCGAGGACGTCCGCTCGATCACGGACCTCCTCGAGCACGTGTATCACTCCGAGAGCGGCGCGGCCGACGTCGCCGCCTACTATCCGGTCGTTCTCGCCGCGGCGAAGGACGGCGACGCCGAGGCGCGGCGCATTCTCGAAGAGGCCGCGCTCGAGCTGGCCCTCGACGTCGTCACGGTCGTCCGTAAGCTCGGCCTCGAGGCGGAATCGTTCCCCGTCGCGACGATCGGCAGCGTCCTTTCCGCCGGCTCCCCTCTCCTCGATCCGCTCCGCGCGGCGATCGCGGCGGTGGCGCCCGGAGCGACGGTCGGGCCGCCGGCCTTTCCTCCGGAGATCGGCGCCATCCGCCTCGCGCTCGCCGAGGAGAAATGAGCGCGACGCTCGACCTCCTCACGCGGCTCCACGAGGCCGACCGCGCGGTCGAGGACGCCGTGAGCGCGGCTCTTCCCGCGATCGCCCGAGCGGCCGACGCGATCGCCTCGCGGATCGAGGCGGGCGGCCGGTGGTTCTATACGGGCTCCGGTACGAGCGGCCGGCTCGGTGCGCTCGACGCCGCCGAGATCCCGCCCACGTTCGGGACCGAGCCCTCGCTCGTCGTCGCGCTCCTCGCGGGCGGGCCCGAGGCGATGTTCGAGGCCGTGGAGGGCGCCGAGGACGACGCGGATGCGGGCGCGCGCGACCTCGTCGCGGCGGGCTTCAACGGGAAGGATGCCGTCGTGGGCATCACCGCGAGCGGCACGACCCCTTACGTGATGGGCGCTCTAGGAGAGGCGAAGCGCGCTGGCGCCCTCACGGTGGCCCTCGTGTGCCGGCCGAACGGGCCGCTCGAGAGGCTGGCCGACATCGGCATCCTCCTCGACACCGGGAAGGAAGTCCTCGCCGAGTCCAGCCGCCTGAAGGCCGGAACCGCGCAGAAGATCGCCCTCAACATGCTGTCCACCGCCGTCATGGCGAAACGAGGCCTTGTCTACCGCGACGAGATGGTCGCGATGCGGCCGACCAACGCGAAGCTCCGGAAACGCGCGATCCGCATCGTCCGGGACATTGCGGAAACGTCCGAAGAGAACGCCGAAGAATTTCTTAGAAGGGTTAACTGGCATTTGCCTTCCGCACTCATCGCGGCGAAATGGGGACTTTCAGCAGAGGCGGCGGCTCTTCACCTTTCTAAGCAGAAAAACAACGTGGCCGCCGCCTTGAGCTCGCCTCCTGAGCGAGGCGGCGCATGAGCGAGGGAGCAAAGGGTTTTCTGGATCTCCACATCCATGGCGCGTTCGGCGTGGACGTGTTGACCGCCTCCCCCGCCGACCTCGACCGCCTTTCCGCTGGATTGTCCGCGCGCGGCGTCTCGGGCTTTCTCCCCACGCTCGTCCCGCAGCCGCTCGGCGAGATGGCCGCGACGGTCGCGCGCCTTTCGGCGTGGATGCGCTCGCGCCGCGCTGGCGACGGACGCGGGGCGATGCCCCTCGGAATCCACTTCGAGGGGCCGTTCGTCTCGGCCGCGCGCTGCGGCGCGCTCCACCGTTCGTGCTTTCTCGACGGGAGCGATTCGAGGAAGCTCGACGCGTTCTTCGAAGCGCTCGGCGATCCGCCCGGGCGCTCGATGACGACGCTCGCGCCCGAGATTCCGGGCGGGATCGCGGTCGTCCGCGCCTTCAAAAAGAGAGGCTTTTTCGTCTCCATCGGACACACCGAGGCGGGCGCCTCCACGCTCGACGAGGCGCTCGAGGCGGGAGCGTCGCACATGACGCATTTCGGCAATGCGATGAAGCCGCTCCACCACCGCGACGTGGGGCCCATCGGCTGGGGGCTCGCGACGGACGGCGTCACGGTGGACGTCGTCGCCGACCTCCACCATCTTGCGCCGGAGATGCTGCGCCTCGTCCTGAAGGTCAAGGGCGAAGGCCACGTCGCCCTCATCAGCGACGCGATGCCCGCCGCGGGCCTCGGGGACGGCACCTACACAATCTGGGGAGAGACGCTCACCGTGAAGAACGGCGCCGCGCGCAACGCCGCGGGCGCGCTGGCTGGCTCGACCTGCCTCCTCGACGAGTGCGTGACGCACCTCGCGTCCATCGGCGTCCCGAAAGACGCGGCCCACCGGATGGCGAGCGACGTGCCGCGAGGAATTTTCCTGTCGTAACTCAAATCTTCCAGAACCAGCCGCGCTTCTCGAAGACGCGCAGCACGGCCCACCAGAAGACGATCGTCACGAGCGCGAAGGCGTGAGAGCGCAGCGTCGGGTCAGAGATAAAGGAAAAACCGCCCCCGTAAAGCCACGCGTGAAGCGTGACGACCACCCCGGCCGGGTCCGTCCACTTGACGAGGCCGAACGTCTTGGCGAGAAGGCCCGAGAGGAAGAACACCAGGAGCGGGTTCGTGCCGAACGTGAAGAAGAACGCGAACGGTCTCTTCCATCCAAGGACGTCGACGATGAAGAGGCAGATCGCGAGAGTGACGAGCGCGGCACCGGACGTGAAGATCACGTACGAGCCGGTCCACAGGTTTTTGTTGATCGGGAGCGCTCGTCCCCACAGGAGGCCCGCCGCGGTCGCGGCCGCCCCCCAGGCGAGGAGACGCGCGACCTTCTGCCGGACCGTCGCGGCGCCCTTCAGGAAGAACCCCGTGAGCGTCCCCGTGAGCATCGTCGCGATCGCGGTGAGCGTCGAGACGATCCCCTCGGGGTCCCAGCCCTGCACGTTCTTCCAGAGATGGCCCTTCAGCAGCGCGAGGTCCACGGCACGCTGCACATTCCCCTGTGGGGTGAGGTCGAACCCCGTGCAGAGAAGAATTCCCGTGTGAGCGGCGAGGAGGAGGGCGGCACCCACCGCGACTCCCACGACGCGGCGCCTCCACATGGCGAGCACGAGCCACGTTCCGAGGACGAAGACGACGCCGATACGCGGCAGGACGCCGGGGATCCGGAGGCGCG
>CALAQS010000242.1 GCA_937888435.1 uncultured Acidobacteriota bacterium | reverse complement strand
CCGAGTCGGTCATGCGCGCTCTCCGCGGCACGATGATCCGCGGGCAGAAGGTGGTTGTGAGGCGCGACAAGGACGCTGGGCGCTGAGGCGCGGGTTTCAGAGCGCCCGGGGCCAAATGTGCCTGATTCATTTGCGGCATACCGCCTGACGCGCCGCGCGGGTAACTTGACACTGGAGGTTCCCGGCATGCCAACTGCCCTCAGGGAACGCCCCAAGCCCTTCCTCCTGCCCGAGTTCTGCAAAGGCTGTGGCCGCTGCATCGACGCCTGCGCAAAGGACTGCATCGGGCCGGGCCGCGAGATCGATCCGCGCACGGGCCTCGTGCCCGTCACGCTGAATCTCGAGGCCTGCAACGGTTGCGGTCTGTGTTTCGACGCATGCCCCGAGCCCTACGGCCTGAGGCCGCAGCCAGAAGGCGACTTCGAGCTTCAGGACCCGGAGAAACTGTTCGGTGAACGGGCGGCCCCGCCTCGGCCGGCGCCCATTCCACCTCGAGCGATTCCCCTGCCGCCCGTCGCGCCGCTCGTCCTGAAAGGCAATTACGCCGCGGCGATCGGGGCGCTTCTCGCGGGCTGCCGGCACGTCTTCGGCTATCCAATCACGCCCTCCACCGAAGGCGCCGAGCTGATGGCGAAGCTCCTGCCGAAGCTGGACGGCATCTTTTTGCAGGCCGTGAGTGAGGTCGCGACCGTGAACATGATGTACGGCTGCGGCGGCGCGGGCCTTCCCTGCATGACGTTCACCTCGTCGCCGGGCTTCAGTCTCATGCTCGAAGGCATCTCGTACATGATCGGCGCCGAGGTGCCGGGCGTGTTCGTGAACGTCATGCGCGGCGGGCCGGGCCTCGGAAACATCGCCCCGGAGCAGGCCGACGTGAAGCTCGTGTGCCGCGGCCTCGGCCACGGCAACACGCAAGCGATCGTCCTCGCGCCCTCGACGCCCCAGGAGATGCTCGACCTCACGCGGCTTGCATTCGAGCTGTCGTTCCGCTACCGGAATCCGGTCGTCGTCGTCGCGGACGGTTACCTCGGACAGATGACGGGCAAGGTCGTGCTCCCGGCCACGATGATGGAGCCCGGCCTTCCGGACTGGGCGGTCTTCGGCGACGGAGCGCACCGCGGCAACCTCATCAATTCGATCTACCTCGACGAGAAGGACCTCGAGAACCACAACGCGCGCCTGAATGAGAAATACCGGCGCATGGAAGCCGAGGAGCGCTCTGACGCGTTCTCGTGCTCGGATGCGACGACGCTCGTCGTCGCGTTTGGCACGCCGGCGCGAATGGCCAAGGGCGCCGTCGAAGCGCTGCGCCGCGAGGGCGTGCGGGTCGGCCTCTTCCGGCCGCTCACGCTGTGGCCGTTCCCCATCGCCGCGCTGAAGTCGTTTCTGCCGAACGCGAAGAGGATTCTCGTCGTCGAGGCCAGCAACGGGCAGCTCGAGGACGAGCTTCGCCTCGCTCTCTCGAAGGCCGGCGTGGCGCCGCCGCTGATCGAGAGCGTCCGGCACGCGGGCGGCATCCTGCCGCAGGCAGCCGAGATCGCCGCGGCCATCCGGGCTTCTCAGGAGGTTCTGGCATGAGCGTCTTCTACGAGAAGTTCGAGCGCCACGCGGGAGGGGAGGGGCTGAAGAGCCACGCGACACACTATTGCCCGGGCTGCGGCCACGGGCTCGTGCACAAGTACCTCGCCGAGGCGATCGAGGAGCTCGGCATCCAGGACCGTACGGTCGCGATCTCGCCTGTCGGCTGCTCGGTCTTTCTCTATTACTACCTCGACGTCGGGAACTCTCAGGCCGCGCACGGGCGCGCGCCTGCGGTCGCGCTCGGCCACAAGTACGCGAATCCGGATTCCATCGTGATCAGCTATCAGGGCGACGGCGACCTCGCCTCCATCGGCCTCGCCGAGATCGTCTCGGCGGCGCAGCTCGGGACGCCGATCACCGTGATCTTCGTGAACAACGCGATTTACGGCATGACCGGCGGCCAGATGGCGCCCACGACGCTCATCGGCCAGAAGAGCGCCACGAGCCCCGAGGGCCGCACGGCGCTGATGGGGCAGCCGATGAAGATGGCCGAGCTCATCGCGGGGCTCGACGGGCCCGTGTACGTCGAGCGCGTCGCGCTCTTCGACGCGAAGCAACGCATGAAGGCGAAGAAGGCCGTCCTGAAGGCGGTGAGGCTCCAGGTCGAGAACCGCGGCCTCGCGTTCGTCGAGGTGCTCGCCGAATGCCCGACGCATCTCGGGATGACGCCCGAGGAGACCGAGGCCTGGGTGAAGGAGAAGATGCTCCCGGTCTTCCCGCTCGGCGTGAAGAAGGATGTCGTCCCGGAGCCCTGGTTCCACCGCGAGAAGCCCCGCTTCGACGCCGAGAGCCTCGTCGCGGCGATCGGGGCTACCGCCGAGCGCCCCCCGCGCTTCGCGACCGGCTTTCCCGCGCACCTCGGTGGCACGGACATCGCGCTGAAGCTCGCGGGCGCGGGAGGCGACGGCGCGCAGACGGCCGCCATGCTCCTCACGCGCGCCGCCATCCACGAAGGCTATGACGCGACGCACATCCCCAGCTACGGGCCCGAGTCCCGCGGCGGCACGTCGTACGCCGACGTGCACGTGAGCGCCGACGAGGTTCTGTCGCCGGCCTCGCCGCATCCGGCAATCCTGGTGGCGTTCAACGCCCCGAGCCTCGCAAAATTCGCGCCCGACGTGCCGGCGGGCGGCACCATCCTGTACGACAGCTCCGTCGTGAAGGATCCGCCGCCGTTCCGCGCCGGCGTGCGCGTCTTCGGCGTGCCCTTCACGGAGATCGCCGTGGATCTCGGCAAGGCGATGGTGAAGAACATCGTCGCGCTCGGCGCTCTGCAGGCCGCGACGAAGCTCTTCCCCGAGGAGACGTTGCGCACCGCGATCCGCCTCGCCCTGAAGGACAAATGCGCGCTGATTCCCCTGAACGAAGAGGCTTTCTCATGGGGGATGCGCGCCGTCACGCCGGCTCCGAACTGACCGCGGAGGACATCATGAGTCAGGACCTGATCCCCGTTTCGCTGACGCCTGCCGAGTACCGCCTGCTCATGGGCCTGCGAGACGTGCCGGAGTCCTCGCTGAAGACGCGCGTGAAGGCGCTCATCGAAGCCCTTTTCCGGATGGCCCGCGAGCCGCGCTGCCCCGAGCACCAGGCGGACGGCGTGCCGTGCGCGAGCGTGCACGCGAACTGCGACCAGTGCGTCGAGGTCACGCGCATGCTCGACGGGCTCGAGGCCATGGAGCTTCAGATCCGCGGCTTTCCGGGATGAGCGGAGGCGTTGCGGCGACAGCCGCCGAGCCGGCCGAGATTTTTCGTTCCGCGCGTGCCAGCGGCCGCTCAACGCTCCTCGAGCACGAGGTCTACGCGGTGCTCGCGGCCGCGGGATTCGACGTCCCAAAGTACGTGTTCTGGCCGGGAGCGCCGGGCGAGGGCCTGCCCGGCGAAGTCAAGGAATTCCTCGCCGCCGTGCCGGGAGATGGCGTCGTTCTCAAGATCGTCGCGCCGGGCCTTCTCCACAAGTCGGACGTGGGCGGCGTCGCGTTCGCGCCGCGAGACCCGCGAGCCGTTCTCGAAGAGGCACACCGCGTTCACGCGGACGTCGGCCGCCGCGCGCCGGGGGCAGCGCGCACGGGACTGCTCGTTCTGGAGCGGCTCGTTCCCGCGTCCGGCCTGGCCGGCGCGGAGGCGCTCGTTTCGTTCAAGCAGGACGCCGCCTTCGGGCCCGTCCTTCTCTTCGGCCTCGGCGGCGTTCTGACCGAGTGGTACGCAAGCCTCTCGGGCGGCACGTCGACGGCGATTCTCCGGCCGGGAGAGGTGAAGCAGGACCTCGAGGCCGCGGTCGAAAAAAGTCCGGCGTTGAAGATTTTCTTCGAAAGGAGCAGGGCACACGCGCAGGCGCCGCTCGTGCTGGATGAGGTCGCGGCTCGTCTCGAAACCCTTTCTAAGAATCTTTCTTCTTTCTCTCCCGACAATTCCTCCGGAAACCCCACGCTGGAAGAGCTCGAGGTCAACCCGCTGCTTCTGACGGCGGACGGGCGCTGGGTCGCGGCCGACGGGAAGGCGCGGTTCTCGAATCGGCGATTCGCGCGGTCCGCGCGGCCGCTCGCGAAGATCGAGAAGCTCCTCGCTCCGAAGAGCGCCGTCGTGTTCGGCGCGTCGGCCCGCGAGTCGAATCCCGGCCGGATCATTCTGCAGAACCTGAAAGCTTCCGAGACGATCGTGTACGGCCACCTGCGCGCGGTGCACCCGCGAGCGGACACTATCGACGGCGTTCCCTGCGTGCGCTCCGCCTCGGACCTGCCGTTTCCCGTGGACCTCGCGGTCGTGGCGATCCCGGCCGCCGGGGCGCGGGATGCGATCCGGGATCTCTGCGCGGGCGACCTCGCGCGGGCGATCATCCTCATCCCGGGCGGCTTCTCGGAGACAGGAAACCGCGCGCTCGAGGACGACATCCGCGCGGCCCTCGCGACCTCGCGAGCGCTCCCCTCTGGAGGCCCTGTTCTCGTGGGAGGCAACTGTCTCGGCGTCGTCTCGAAGCACGCCTACAACACGTTTTTCCTCCCGCAATACAAGCTGCCGTTCCACGACGCGCCGGGCGACCACCTTGTCGCGGTGAGCCAGAGCGGCGCGTACCTCGTGTCGCTCACGAGCAACCTCGACGGCATCGTCTTTCCGCGCGCGTCGATCTCCTATGGCAATCAGATGGACCTGACCGCGGCGGACTTTCTCGAGTACTTCGAGAGGGATCCGTCCGTTCGCGTCCTCGCGTTCTACGTCGAGGGCTTCGCCCCGCTCGACGGGGCGCGCTTTTCGGCGATCGCGCGCCGAGTCACGGCATCCGGCCGGCACGTACTCGTCTACAAGGCGGGCCGCACCGCGCTCGGCGCGCAGGCCGCGCGGAGCCACACGGCCGCTCTCGCCGGCGACTGGGAGACCGCGCGGGCTCTCCTCGAGGGCGCGGGCGCGATCGTCGCGGTCACCCTCGACATGTTCGAAGACTACGTGAAGATCTTCACGATGCTCGCCGACCGCCTTCCGGCGGGTCGCCGGCTTGCCGTCCTTTCGAACGCGGGCTTCGAGTGCGGCGCGGTCCTGGACCGACTCTACGGTCTGACACCCGCGGTCCTCGCGCCCGTGACGAGAGCGAGCCTTCAGGCGTGCCTCCCGTCCATCGCCCACGCGGACAATCCCGTCGACGCGACGCCGATGGCCGACACCGCCGCGTTCGTCTCCGCGGCCGACGCCCTGCTTCGCGACCCCGGAGTCGATGCGCTGATCGTTTCACCGATTCCGGTCACTCCGGCGCTCGACGACCTCGCGCCCGATCCCTCGGGCTCCCACGCCGAGAACATCTATTCACCGGACTCGCTCGCACAGGAGCTCCTGCGCCTCTTCCGCGAGACTGCCAAGCCGCTCGTGGTGAACGTCGACTCCGGGCGCCTGTACGACGATTTCGTCGGCGTTCTCCAGCGCGGCGGAATCCCCGTCTATCGGAAAATCGACCGCGCCTCGCGCGCCCTCTCCGCGCTCTGCTCTTGAGCGCGCGTCAGGAGTTGCTCGGGTTGTCGGCCGTGCGCAGGTAGTAGTAAAGACGCTTGGCCGGATCCTTCGGGAAGACGTTCACGCGCAGGACCCGATACGCCGTCTCGCGCTCGCCCTCGAAGACGAAGCGCGTGTCGACGTGAGCGGCCCCCTCGGGGAGGAGAAGGTTGCCCCAGCGCTCCGCCGTCTTCCCGTATCGGCTCTTCGGGTCGAACGAAACGACGTCCCTCATGCCGACTGGCCGTTCGGGGTCGGCAGGTTCGCCGGCGCGACGACGGCGGGCACGAGCTCGGCGCTCTTCTTGTCGACGCCCTCCTGCCGCGCGTGCTTGTGGGCGCGGGCGGCGCGGATGAAGTCCTTGAAGAGCGGGTGCGGCGCGGTGGGCTTGCTCTTGAACTCGGGGTGGAACTGGCAGCCGAGGAACCACGGGTGGTCTGACAGCTCGACCATCTCCACGAACTTCCGGTCGGGCGACATGCCGCAGAACGTCATGCCGGCGTCGCGCAGGGCCGGCAGGTACTCCTGGTTCACCTCGTAGCGGTGGCGGTGGCGCTCCCAGATCGTCGGCTCGCCGTAGGCGCGCCGCGCGAGCGTGCCTTCCGCGAGGTCGCACGGGTATTTGCCGAGGCGCATCGTGCCGCCGAGGGCCTCGACGCCAAGGAGGTCGCGCAGCATGAAGATGACCTTGTGCGGCGTCATCGGCTCGAACTCCGTCGAGTTCGCGTCCTTGAGGCCGCAGACGTTCCGAGCGAACTCGATGACGGCGCACTGCAGGCCGAGGCAAATCCCGAAGAACGGGACCTTCATCTCGCGCGCGAAGCGGATCGCCTTCAGCTTGCCTTCGATGCCGCGCCGGCCGAAACCGGGTCCCACGAGGATCGCGTCCGCGCGGGCGAGCGTCTCGGGGAAGCCGGCCGTTTCCAATTCCTCGGAATCCACGAACGAGATCCTGACCTTCACGTTGTTCGCGATTCCGCCGTGGTGGAGCGCCTCGTTCAGGGACTTGTAGCTGTCGCCGAGCTGCACGTACTTGCCCACGAACGCGATCGTGACCTCTTCCTGGGGGTTCTTGACGCGGTTCACGATCGAGTCCCACTTCGCGAGATCGCGGTCGTAGTGGGGGAGAGAGAGGTAGTCGAGGAGGATCTCGTCGAGGCCCTCGCGCGCGAACGCGAGCGGCACCTCGTAGATCGTCGGGACATCGCGCGCCGTGATGACGGCCCGCTCGTCCACGTTGCAGAAGAGCGCGATCTTCTTCTTCATCTCCTCGGGAATCGAGCGGTCGGCCCGGCAGAGGAGGATGTCGGGCTGGATTCCGATGGAGAGAAGCTCCTTGACGGAGTGCTGCGTGGGCTTCGTCTTCAGCTCGTCGGACGCCGCGATGTGCGGCACCAGTGTCAGGTGCACGTTGATCGCATTGCCGCGGCCCACGTCCTGGCGGAATTGCCGGATCGCCTCGAGGAAGGGCAGCGACTCGATGTCGCCGACGGTGCCGCCGATCTCCACGAGGACGACGTCGTTGTCGTCCGCGACGCGGCGGATGCAGTCCTTGATCTCGTCCGTGATGTGCGGAATGACCTGGACGGTTTTCCCGAGAAAGTCGCCGCGGCGCTCCTTTTCGATGACCGAGAGATAGATCTTTCCGGTCGTCACACTGTTCGCTTTGCCGGTGATCGTGGAGGTGAAGCGCTCGTAGTGCCCGAGGTCGAGATCGGTCTCGGCGCCGTCGTCGGTGACGTAGACCTCGCCATGCTGGAACGGCGACATCGTGCCGGGGTCCACGTTCAGGTAGGGGTCGAACTTCTGGAGGGTGACGCGGAACCCCCGCGCTTCCAGGAGCGCGCCCATGGACGCCGCGGCGATGCCCTTGCCGAGGCCGGAGACCACGCCGCCGGTGATGAAAATATATTTCGTGCCCACCAGTCACCTCCTAAGAAGAGTCCCGGGGATTTCTTGCACAGGTTCCTTCTCTTCTTTCTTTCTAAGAATCTCTTCCACTCTTCGGGCGTCCTCGATCGTGTCGACTCCGATCGAGTCCGACGCGGCGTCCAGCACCGCCATCGCCATCCCCGCCGCGAGCGCGCGGAGCTGCTCGAGACTTTCGGCGCGCTCGAGCGGGTGCGGGGGCAAGCTCGTCCAGCGCCTGAGCGCGTCCTTGCGGTAGCCGTACAGGCCGAGGTGCTTGAGCGTCGGGAGGAGAGGTTCGGGTCTCCGGCGGTAAGGAAGGGCGGCGCGTGAAAAGTAGAGAGCCCGGCCGTCGTCGCCGCGCACGACCTTCACGTTGTTCGGATTCGCGATCTCGGCCGGATCGTCGATGGCGAGAGCGATCGTCGCCAGCGGAAACTCGGGATGTTCGAGGAGGAATCCCGCCACGCGATCGATGTTCTCGGGATCCATCAGCGGCTCGTCACCTTGCACGTTGAGGACGACTTCCACGTCGAGGTCCTTCACGGCCGCGAAGACCCGATCCGTGCCCGACGGCAACGCCGGGTCGGTCAGGACCGCCCGCCCACCCGCCGTTTCGACCGCTCGCGCGATCCGCTCGTCGTCGGTCGCCACGAGGACGAGCGAAACGCGCCTCGCCTGAAGCGCTCGCTCGAGAACCCGGATGACCATGGGGATTCCGGCGATCGGATGGAGAGGCTTCCCCGGGAAGCGCTCCGCCCCGTAGCGGGAGGGGATGACGGCGACGGCGTGAAGGGGGGAGGAGGTCGCCAGCCGGGGCACGTTCGATATTAACATCGGCTCCCGTGCGCGCGTCAACGACCGCCGGGCGGCGAACTCCAGGCCGCCTTTTCGGCTACGCCGCCTCGCTTGTCGTCCTCGCGGGCATCGCCATGGCCACGAGGGCCCGTCTCGCCGACCCGCTCTCCGGAGCCTGGTGGATCGGTTTCGCCGCGGAGGCGAGCCTCGGAAAGCCCGCGGCCGTGGCCTTCGCGACTGAATTCCGGCTGAACCAGCCGGCGCCCGCCGGCCACCTCAGTATCCGCACCGTGGGCTCGGGCACGCTGCTCGTGGACGGCGTGGCGATTGGAGACGGCAGCGGGACCGGCGACTTCGGGGTCCCTCTTCGGGCCGGGAACCACGAGCTCCTCGTTTTCCTGCGGCATCCCGAAGGCATCGCGTCACTGAGGCTGCGGCTCGAGACCCCGGAAAGGGTCGTCGTCACCGGTCCGCGCTGGCGGGTCGATGACGACTTGAAGAGGATGGAAGAGAAGGGATTCGGGGGAGCTCGCTATCCGGCCACGTTGTGGGCGCGGCCGCCGGTGTCTTCGCTGGATTCGTCGTCGTCCACGAGCTCGTGGAAGGGAAGGGCCGTCGTGTCGAGCGTGCCCTCCAGCTCGCGGATGCCTTCCCGGGCTGCGACCGAATAGGAGTTCGACTCGTCGTATCCGGACGCGGCGACGACTTTCTCATACGTGAGAAGGGCCTTCGTGGGCTCGTTCAGCGCGTAGTGGTACGTGTGGGCGACCGTCATGCGCGCCTGCAGATCGTACGGGTTGAGCCGCAGGATCTTCGCGAGGAACACGAGCGAGTCGTTGTAGCGTTCCTCTTCGAGCGCGACTTCCGCGCGATGGCGGTAGAGCGCGATTTCTTCCTCGAGCGTGAAGTCTTCGCGGGAGGTTGCGCTGAAGGGCGACCGAAAGGACCGGAACAGCTTTTCGATCATTCGCTCTCCTGACCGTTCCCGGGTTGTGGGAGCTGAATCTGTGACCCACGATATGTTGGGGAGAGCTTAGAGCCGGCAGTTGCAGAAATCAAGAGAGAATCCAGAAAAAAGAAGGAATTTCTTTGAAAGCGCCTTACTAATTTCGGCTACGACATGCACAGTAAGTGATATCGAAGCTAGCGTTAGGCAGTCATCGCCACTGGCCTATTTTCATTCGAAGAAATTAAATTCTTTATTCTTGGCAGTGGGTCAGTTTCGCTAAGTCATTCTGCCTAAATTGTATAGCTCGTGCTTAAGGCCGGTCTCCTGAGGCTTCGCCGCTCGTCCGAGGAGTCCCGCCCGCTTCTTCTGCCGGAGCCTGTAGGCCGCTTTGAGGTTCTCGACCTTCTTCGAGAAGCCGTTCGTCAGGCGCGTGAAGCGGCAACCCCGGCCAGGATCGAAAAAAGCCGAACCTAACCGTTCGGCTTTTTCTTTTTCCAGCGAGTCTCTGCGCCCTGTCGGGCGATGTCTCGCCGCTTCTTCGCGCTCAGGGCCTTCGCCCTAGCGTTGCCGCCCTTGAGGCCGCCCAGGCGCCCGAGCGCCACGGCGGCGGGGTTCTTCACGGGTGGGGCGGCGGCCGCGGTCTCCTCGCCTGGCATACCGGCGGCCTGAGCCAAAATCCGGGCTGCCATCTCGTTCACGTCGGGTTCGGCGGGTCTTCTTGAGCGCTTAGGCATGCCCTCACGGTAGGACTAAGGGCGCCCCAACGTCAATGGGCGAAAGATTCGAACTGACCCACTACCTTATTCTTAGTTACTTACGCCGATTTGCCGCATATTCCGCGGCAAGAAGGAGGCCTTCGCGGGAAGCCGTCTCGGGGAAGAGCGATGCGATTTCGCGCGCCCTTTCCGCATGGGTCTCGACCATCTCGTGGGCGCGCTCCAGGGCGCCGAGGCGATGGACGATCTCGAGGATCTGTTCGGGCCTGACGGACGCGAAGCCCTGCTCGGCGACGACCGTCTCGACGAGCTTGCGCTCAGCACGCGTCGCATGCGGCAGGCAGAGGATCAGGGGCAGCGTGAGCTTGCCCTCCCTCAGGTCGGAGAGAACCGGCTTGCCGAGGTCCGCTTCCTTCGCGGTGTAATCCAGAAGGTCGTCCTGGAGCTGGAACGCGATCCCAAGCGACATTCCATACTCCCAGAGGCGCTCGCCCCAGACTTCGCGGCTCTCGCCAAACGCCTCCGTCACCAGGAACGACGGGATCTTGCAGGCGCCCGCGAAGAGCAGAGCCGTCTTGCGGCGCACGATGTCGAGATAACCCTCGAGCGTGAGGTCGAGGAGCCCGCGCCGCTCGGCGCCGATGATCTCGCCTTCGGTCATCCGGAGCGTCACGTCCGAGAGGAGGCGCAGGACCCTGAGGTCCCCTTCCTCCAGCGCGATCTCCATGGACTTCATGTAGAGGAAGTCGCCAAACAGGACGGTCAGCTCGTTGCCCCACCGCCGGTTCACGCTCGGCCGGCCGCGGCGAAGCTCGGCGTCGTCGATGATGTCGTCGTGGACGAGCGTCGCCGTGTGCATGAACTCGATCATGGCGGCGTAGCTCACGTCGCGCTCGCCCTCGTAGCCGAGGAGCTGCGATCCGAGAAGGAGGAGCGCGGGCCGGATTCTCTTGCCGCCGCCTTCGACGAGATAGTCGCCGATGAGCGAGATGGTCGGAATTCCCGAGCGCGTGCGCTCCTGGAGGCGCGCCTCGACGAGCTGCAGCTTGCTTTCGATCGGCGCGAGAGCCGAGAGGAGACGCCGCCCGTTCTCCCGTTCTTCGGCGGGCAGAGTGGCGACGAGCAGGCGGTCCTTCAGCGAAGTCTGGCTCATCTCGGCGGAGCATCTTACCGCTCTCAGCCTCGGAAATTCGTGAACTGAAGAGGGATGCCGAAGTCCGTGCCGCGCAGGAGGGCGATGGCGGCCTGCAGATCGTCCTTCTTCTTGCCCGAGACGCGCAGCTGCTCGCCCTGGATCGCGACCTGCACCTTCAGCTTGCTGTCCTTGACGGCCTTCACGATCTCCCTCGCCTTTTCGGAGGGAATGCCCTGGCGGATCGTGACGACCTGTCGCACCGTGCCCTTGGACGCGGGCTCGATCGTGCCGTAGTCGAAAGCCTTCAGGGACACGCCCCGCTTCGCGAGCTTCGTCTGGAGCAGGTCCGTCACGGCCTTCAGGCCGAACTCGTCGTTCGCAGTGAGCGTGAGCTCCTTGTCCTTCTGCTCGATTCCGGCCGCGGTGCCCTTCAGGTCGAACCGCTGCCCGACTTCTTTCCGGGCCTGCGAGACCGCGTTCGCGACCTCGGGGAGGTTGACTTCGGAGACGACGTCGAATGTGGGTTCGGCCATGGGCTCACTCCGAGAGGATCTTCGTGCCTTCCGGCGGCACGAGGGCGAAGTCCGAATCCGGTTTCTTCGGCCCGGGCATCTTTTGCGTGAACGTGAACGTCGTTCGGTTGCCCGCGGCGTCCACGAGGAGGAGCCTTTTCACCTCGCCCGAAGCCGCCGCGAGGAGCGTGACTGATTTCGGATCCCCGCCGGCGCGAGGCGTCAGCGTGAGCTCGGTCAGGCCGGCGTCTCGCGCGGCGGCGCGCGCCGCGTAACGCGCGAGGAGCGATTCGGGCGACTCCAGGAACACGAGCGGCAGGCGCGCGCGCTCCTCGGGTCTCAGCGTCCGCACGACGAGTTGACGGTCGGCCGCGACGAACTGGCGGCCGGCCTTGCCGTCGAACGTGAAGACCTTTCCCTCCGGCCCGTCGTAATCGAAGCGCACGCGGTCGGGCGCCTGCAGGATGAGTCGCCCGGTCTCGGGCGCGGTTTCCGCGAAGCCGGCCGGCGCGTACGTCTGCACGAACGTGCAGCTGACGGAGGGAGAGGAAGAATAGGCTTTTCGGATACTCGTGAGCGTGGCGTGCGCGTCGACGGGTGCCCTGGCAGCCGCAGATGGCGTTTCGGCCGGCTTCGCCGGCCGTGCTTCGAAGGTAAAGATAAGAAAGAAGAGGGAAGAAACGATGATTGCGGCGCGCTGTGCGCGCCGTGCTTCGAAGGAAGAAACGAGAACGGGTGTATTCACTTTCTAAGAATCTTCTCTCTCTTCCTTCTCTTCTCAGTGCCTGAAGTGTCTCTTTCCCGTGAACACCATCGCGATTCCCGCGGCATCCGCCGCGGCGATGACGGCAGGGTCCTTCACCGAGCCGCCGGGCTGGACGACGGCCGTGACCCCCGCCGCCGCGAGCACCTCGAGGCCGTCCGGGAACGGGAAGAAAGCGTCCGACGCCGCGACCGCGCCCACCGCGCGCGCTCCCGCCTTGCCGGCGGCGTCCCGGCATGCATCCACGCGGCTCGTGCGCCCGCCGCCGATGCCGTACGTCGCGCTCTCGCCCGCCACGACGATGCCGTTCGAGACGACGCCGCGGAGGACGCGGTTCGCGAACGAGAGCGCGCGCCGCTCGGCATCGCCCGGCGCCCGCACCGTGACGACTTTCCACTCCGATGCGTCGTCGGGAGCGAGGTCACCTTCCTGCACGAGGAGGCCCCCGTCGATGCCCCGAGCCTCGAGGCGCGGGCGGAAGTCCGTCTCCGGCGCCACGGTCAGGATGCGCAGATTCGGTTTTTTCGCGAGGATTATCTTCGCGTCGTCCGTCACGTCGTGTACGACGATCACTTCGAGAAAGCGCGACGTGAGCACGGCTGCCGCCGCAGCGTCCAGGGTGCCCGTGTACGCGACGACGCCGCCGAATCCCGAGACGGGATCGGAAGCCCACGCGGCCTCGAACGCCTCCGCCATCGCGTGCTCCATGGCCACGCCCGAGGGGACGCGGTGCTTGACGATCGTGAGCGCGTTCCGGCCCACGACGCGCGATGTGTAGAGCGCCGCGTCCGCGTCGAGGAAATTGTTGTACGAGAGCTCCTTCCCCTGCACGAAGCGGTAGCGCGAGAGGGCGGGGGGCGCGGCGGCGGCGTCGGCGTAGAGGGAGGCTTTCTGGTGCGGGTTCTCGCCATAGCGCAGCGGCGCGGCGAGCGAGAAGGAGAGCGACAGGCGTTCGGGAAACGTCTCGCCCGTCTCTCTCGAAAACCACCGCGCGATCGCGGCGTCATAGGCCGCCGTGCGCCGGAAGACCTTCGCGGCCAAACGCCGGCGCGTCTCGTCGCTGAGAGTGCCGCCGCTCTTCGTCAGCTCGGAGGCGACGGCCGGGTAGTCCGCGGGATCGCACACGGATCCGACGTACGCGTGGTTCTTCGCCGCCGCGCGCAGGAGCGACGGCCCGCCGACGTCGATCTTCTCGATGGCCTCGCGAAAGCCGACGTTCTCCTTCGCGACGGTCTCCTCGAAAGGGTAGAGGTTCACCACGACGAGGTCGATCGGGAAGACGGCAGCCGCTTCGGCCTCGCCGCGGTCGCGCTCCGCAGCCCGGTCGAAGAGGATGCCCCCGAAGAGCTTCGGGTGGAGCGTCTTCACGCGGCCGCCGAAGACCTCGGGGAAGCCGGTGAGATCCGAGACGCTCGTGACGGACAGACCCGCCGCCGCCAGGTGTCCGGCCGTGCCGCCCGTCGAAACGAGTCCGAAGCCCAGCCCGGCGAGAGCGCGCGCGAACTCGACGAGGCCGGTGCGGTCCGAGACGGAGAGGAGAGCGAGGCGGGGGTCACTCACGGACGGCGTAGGGTCCTTTCGAGACGGGGTACTGCGCGACCGAGGAGGCGTCGCCTCCGGCCGTCTTCCAGATCCATGCGAGGAGCCGCGTCGTGAGCGTGACGGACGCGTCGTAACACTCCCGGGGCGTGCCGGACGGCAGCGCCGCCGCCGCGAGCTTCTCGGGGGCGGCGAAGGGCTCCGCGGAAAAGCCGAGGAAACGGGCCACCGAGGACGTGTCCGCGGTCGGCGCGGCCCCCGGTTGGATCGCCATCGCGAGCTCGTGGACGATTCCGCCTGCCTGGTATGCGATCTCGTCGAAGGGCGTGTGGCGGCGAATCGACTCCGCCAGCGCGCGCGCGCCGCGGGCCGCGGCCGCGCGATGCGCGGCTGCGTCGCGGGTGCCGATCTCGCCGGCAGAGGCGTCGCTCACGCCCTGCATGAGGCGTCGGCTGTGCTTCGCGAGCTGGCGCTTGAATTCCGGCGGCGCGTAGGAGGCCGCATCGGCGGCCATGCGCCTCTCGTCCGCCAAGGTCCATCCCGTGGCGCGCGCGGGTGCGGAGGAGAGCGCGAGCGCGAACAGAGCGGCGAGGGAGACGAAGAGCAGGCGGCAGCGCATCGCGCCGGGATTGTACGGGTCGCCCGCCTCAGAAGATCTTCAGGAAGGTGAGGTTCAGGACGATACCGGTCTGGCCGCGGTTCCGGCCCGCGACGGGTGTGCCGGCGTCGAACCGCACGAGCGTCGACCATGGGCCCGGGATCTCCCCGGAAAGGCCCGCACCGCTGAAATAGGCCCAGTCCAGTCCGGCCGCGGAATCCTTCACGCGCGCGTCCTCGTAGAGGGCCCCGATGCGAAAGGCGTCTCCGAAGACGTAGCCGTACGCGAACTTCGTCACGACGGCCTCCTCGGCCCGGAGCGCGCCGGAGCGAAAACCTTCGAGGGAAGTGCCGCCGAAGAAACCGAAGGTGTAGTTCGAAAAGCGATCCGTGTTGTTCGAGCCTAGGTACTGAAGCGAGGTGCGAATCCGTGCGAAGTGCGGAAGGTGAAAGTCCTTCGCGAGCTGCAGGCCATACGTCCGGTATTCGTCCTTGCCGGGGTCGTAGTCCGGATTCCCCGGAAGCCCCCACGCGTCCCATTGCGAGCGCTTGTTCCATGCGTATCGGCCTGAGAGGGCCCAGCCCTGGAAGTCCCAGGTGAGCTGTCCTTCGAGGCGAGTGATCCAGTGGTCGGAGGGGATCACGAATGCGGCCGACGTGTCCGTGTCGGCGGCGAAGTCGCGATGCGTCTCCCCGACGGTCGTCGAGAGCTTCACGTGGCGCCCGAGCGGAATCCCCGCCTTGAAGTTCGCCGCGAAGGAGCGCGACTCGACGCGCTGGCTCCGGTCCTCGGTGCCGTTCACGTAGAGCGCGTCGGTTCCGCGGAGCGCGATGCCGAAGACGTCGACGCCGGCGTCGAGTGCCGTTCCGAAGAGGCGCGGCTGGTTGTACGAGGCGGCGAGAAGGATTCCCGCGAAGAAGACCTGCAGCTGCTCGTGCCGGTCGCGGAAATCGAGGTCGACGTAGTAGAGCCCGAGAAGCGGGAGGGGATAGTCGTACGAGCCGTCGTAGAAGAGACCCCCCAGGCCGAACAGCTTGCTGGGCTTCGCGTTCTCGGTGACGACGCGTCCGCCGTCCGCCGTCTTCTCGAGATAACGCACGCCTTTTTCCGTGTCGCGCACCATGACGTCCGGCGATGCAAAAGCCGCCTGGCGCGCGGCCGCGAATTCGGGCACGTCGAGCCGCACGTCCGTGAGCGTGCTCTCGCGCTCGATGACGGTCGTCCGCGAGAAGGTTTTCAGGATCCACTGTCCGGTGGTGTGCGTCGGGAGGCGCAGCGGCGGCCCGCCGTCGGACGCGGGCACCTCGCCGAAGTCGGAGACCTCGTCCACGGCCTGGATCTCGGCCGTGAGGTTGAGCTGCCGCGTGCGGGTGCGGATCGCCGCGAAGTCCGCTTTCGCGATCCAGACCGTGCCAGCGTAGAGAGGCTTGTCGGAAGCCGCGGCGCGAGGCGTGAAGTCGAGCGCCCAGCAGGGGATGCCGTTCACGGTGTCCTCGCCCGTGAGCGTGTATGCGTAGGCGTCGTCGAAGGTCAGGGCGAGCGGCATGTCCGAGACCTTCTGGGGCTGGAGGAGCGGCAGCTCGGGGATTTTCTTTCCCTTCCAGCGCACGCCGTTGAAGTACGCCTCGCTCCAGGCCCAGTCGTAGCTGCCGCCCTTCTCGTAGAAGAACGGCCCCGCGAGCGCGAGGTCGAACGTGTCGTTCAATTCCGCGAAGCGAAAGCGCATCGACATCGTGTTGCGGGCGGTGAGGTTCTTCCACCGCGCGTCGCGCGCCGCGCGCCAGGCCTGGTGCCTTGCGAGGATTTCCTCGGCCGTGAGGCCGCGTGTCGCCGCGACGCCGACGGCGGCCACCGCGGCCTCCGAAGGGAGCTTCTCCCGCGCGACAAGTCGCACGCCGAGCGGACCGTTCGCGAGGGAGAGCGACAGGCGCGTGGGCACGGCGCCGGCCGGGATGTCAAAGCTCTTGGAGGCGCCCGTCTCGAGCTCGAAGACCTCGGCCGAGGCGTACGCCGTCTCGTCGAGCGTCAGAGAGAACGCTCCGGACGCGACGCCGACCGCGGGCGCCGTCCCCGGTATCAGAACGACGCCGCCGAGATCGGTTCGCGCGACGAATCGGAACACGTCGAGCGCTTCGCCGCTCGCGTCCGAGGCCGTTGCCACGCGGGAATCGGGTCCGAAGTCTCCGTCGAGGAGATGCGCGAAGCGCTCGAGGGCGGCGTCCCCCGCAGGCGGCCACGCGGGCGACGCGACGACGAACGGGACGTTCTCCGGCGCGAGGCGCGCCGCGGCGGCGAGCAGCGCGCCGGGGGAGCGGACGCCCGAGAAATCGAGGTCGACGAGCCCGGGCTTTCCGAACGCGACGTCGTCGATCGCGACACGGACCTCGCCGGGTCTCGGCGGCGCGAGAGGGGTCGCGCCGAGAAAGTCGACGTAGGCCGTGTTTTCTTCTGAAAGGAGTTTGCGGACGCCGGCCGGCAGAAGTTCGCTTTTCGCGAGGGGACCGGCGGCGAGGACGAGACGCGCGTGAGGCGCGGCTGCGCGCGCACCCGCAGCCGCCTTTCTAAGCAAATACGCCCGTGCCTTCGGATCGAACGCGCCTTCCCGAGGCCGCCCGGCCTCAGGAATTCCCGGAACGATCGTTTGTGGGAACTCGATCGTCACGAGATCCGTTTCTTTCGCGTCTCTGAAAATCTCTCCGAGCCCGGGCCACAGGTTTTCCACCGTGGCCGATTCCGCGGCGCGCACATCGGCCGGAATTGTGACGTCCGGCAGCTCGAGATCGAGGCCCCATCGCCAGCCCGCGCGATGCGCGTCCACCGCGAGTGCGCGAACCGCCTCCCGCGCGGCGGCGTTTCCCGCCTTCCAGCCCGGAGGGTCGAGCTTCAGGAGCAGCCCCGGGGCGTTCGGCGAAAGCGGTGCGGCCGCTTTTGCCGCGAGGCTCCCGATGCGGGCGTCCCCCGGGACGATTTTCAGCCAGGGAGAGAGCGTGGGAGCCGGTGAAGCGGCCCGGACCGGGTCCGGCAGGGCCGTTGCCGCGGCGATCGGCAGAAGCCGGAGAAGGAGAGAGAACGCCCGGCCCCGCAACATCTGCCGGGATTCTACGGGTGCCGGGCGGGGGATGTCGGGTCAGGGAATCGTAAGCGTGTCCTCGGTGGGCGTGCAAAGGACCACGCTCGCGATCCAGGCCGCGAGGAGAAGCGTCGCCGCTCCGAGGAGAATCTCTCCCGCGAAAAGGAGCGGAAGGGAGGGGTCGACATTCGCCCTGTGTCGAAGGAAGCCCGCGCTGACGAGCGCCGTTCCGACGAGATAGAAACCGAATTGGTACACCTGAAGGGCCTTGGGAGGGCGCCGCTGGTACTTCTTCTCCGCGAAGCGCGCGAGGGAGAGAAAGAGCATTGGAAGGAGCGCCGCGAGGGCAAGCACCCGGAGAGTCTGCTGAGCCGATTCGGGACGCGGAGCCGAGGCCGCCGGAAACGCGGCTCCAAGCGCCACGACGGCGGTTTCGAGGAGAGCCGTCGTGGCGACGGCGACCATCCAGAAGCGGAGAGCCTCGGACCGGCTCCTCGGCAGACGGGTCCTCCTCGCCGCCGGGTCCTTCGGCGTTTCGGGGGACGGGTTCGGGCCAACCCTGACGGCCATGACCTTGTCTTTAGACGGTGGAGATGGCCCTCCGGTTTACACCGAGGGCGGGGTTCACCTCTTTTTTTCGCCCGCGACGGCGGGTTTCGCCGGTTTCAGCTCGGGCGCGGCCGGCTCGGCAGCCGGGACCGGGGCGCCGAGGACATCGCCCGTCGGGAGCCCGAGATTCGCCCGGATCTTTCTCTCGACCTCGGCTGCCACATCCGGGTTCTCGCGGAAGAACTGCTTGGTGTTCTCCCGGCCCTGCCCGATGCGGAGGTCGCCGTAGCTGAACCACGCGCCGGACTTCTCGACGATCTTCATCTCGAGACCGATGTCGATCAGCTCGCCCGTCTTCGAGATTCCCTCCCCGAAGGCGATGTCGAACTCGGCGACGCGGAACGGGGGCGCGACCTTGTTTTTCACGATCTTGACCTTCGTGCGATTGCCGACGACGACCTCGCCGTCCTTGATCGCGTTGACGCGCCGGATGTCGATGCGCACGGACGAATAGAACTTCAGGGCGCGGCCGCCGGTCGTCGTCTCGGGGTTCCCGAACATGACGCCGATCTTTTCGCGGATCTGGTTGATGAAGATGAGCGTGGTTTTCGACTTCGAGACGACGGCCGTGAGTTTGCGCAGCGCCTGCGACATGAGGCGCGCCTGCAGACCCATCGATGCGTCGCCCATCTCGCCCTCGAGCTCGGCTTTCGGGACGAGCGCGGCGACGGAGTCGATGACGATGACGTCGATCGCGGCCGAGCGCACGAGGGCCTCGGCGATCTCGAGCGCCTGCTCGCCGGAGTCGGGCTGCGAGACCATGAGGTTGTCGACGTCGACGCCGAGCTTCCGGGCGTAATCGGGGTCGAGGGCGTGCTCGGCGTCGATGAACGCCGCGAGCCCGCCGTGCTTCTGCGCCTCCGCAATGACGTGCAGGGTCAGGGTGGTCTTGCCCGAGGACTCGGGCCCGAAGACTTCGATGACGCGGCCCCGGGGGATGCCCCCGATCCCGAGCGCCGAGTCCACGCCGATCGAGCCGGTGGAGATGGACTGGATGACTTCATGGGGCTTGTCACCGAGGCGGACGAGCGCGCCTTTCCCGAACTGCTTGTCGATCTGCTGGACGGCGATCTCGAGCGCCTTGAGCTTTTCCTTGTTCACTTCGACCATGTGGTCTCCTTCAAGCGTGGCGGATTATAGGTTTGGGCCGGGGCGGACACACTCCGCTCCGGCGCAACTCACCTTCGTCTGAAACTTTTATGAAAATCCGAAAATTCGGCGAGTCGGCCTACGATGGCGTCGCCGCGCGGAAGGAACGGATGGAAGTTAGGTCCGATATCCACGAAATGCAAGGGGATCTCCGCCCCTGGCCCGAAGTCTTTGCGGCGTCGCGCGTGACGACGCTCGTGGCGACGTGGTTCGGGACGGGCTTCCTGCCGACGGCGCCGGGGACGTGGGGCAGCCTCGTGGCAATTCCGGTCGCGCATCTCGTGGCGTTTTTCTCGGGCGCGTGGGGTCTCGGCGGCTTCGCGCTCGGGATCGCCGTGATCGGCGTGCACGCCGCCGGCGAGACGGCACGCCTGCGCGGCGTCGGCGATCCGCCGGAGATCGTCGTGGACGAGGTCGCGGGTCAGTCGATCGCGCTTCTTCCGGTGTACGCGCTCGTGCCGGCCGGAGCCACGCTCCTGCGGATCGGCGCCGTACTCTCGGCGTTCCTTCTCTTTCGCGTGCTCGACGTCTGGAAGCCCGGCCCCATCGGCGCGCTCGAGCGCCTGCCGCGCGGCTGGGGGATCATGGCGGACGACGTCCTCGCCGGCGCGGTCGCCGGAGCGTTCGTCGGCACCGCTCTCGTCGTGACCCGATGATCGAAAAGGCGCTGCGCTCTTTACGTGCGATCGTGCGTGAGAACGTTCCGCTTTCCGGGCGGACGACGCTCCGGATCGGCGGCCCGGCGCGGTTCTTCGTGGAAGTCCACGATGTGGACGCGCTCGCCGCGCTCCTCATCGCGAGCCGGGCGGAAGGGCTTCCGGTCCTCGCGCTCGGGAAAGGCTCGAACCTCCTCGTGCCGGATGCGGGTTTCCCCGGAGTCGTCTTCGCGCTCGCGGGGGACTTCCTGGCGACGCGTATCGAGCCGCCGGACGTGGTCGCGGGCGGCGGCGTGTCGCTCATGTCGCTCGCCATTGCGACGCAGAAGGCCGGCCTGTCCGGGCTCGAGAACCTTTCAGGCATTCCGTCGTCGCTCGGCGCAGCCGTGCGGATCAACGCGGGGTCCTACGGTTCCGAGATCTTCGAGGTCCTCGTCGCGGTCGACCTCGTTTCGACTCGGGGCGAGCGCCGGACGGTGCCCGCCTCGGAGATTCCGCACGGTTACCGGTGGACAGCGCTCTCGGGAACGGACGACGTCGTCTCCGGCGTCGCGCTGCGCCTCTTCCCGAAGCCGGCGGAGCAGATCGCCGCGCGCATCGAGGAGGTGACCGCGAAGAGGAAAGGAGCGCTTCCGAAACAGCCGAACGCGGGGTCCATCTTCAAGAATCCGCCCGGCCTCTTCGCGGGCAAGCTGCTGGAGGAGTGCGGCCTGAAGGGACGGCGCATCGGAGGCGCGGAGATCTCGCCCGTTCACGCGAACGTCATAGTCAACCTCGGCGGCGCGACGGCGGCGGACGTGAAGCGGCTGATGGAGGAGATGAAGAGGGCTGTCAAGAACAGATTCGGAATCGAGCTCCAGCCGGAGATCCGGATCGTGACGGAAAATCCCCAGTGATCCGTACAATGTCCCGATGACCGATGCGCCCGTTCGCGCGCTCATTCTCGCCGGCGGCAGCGGCACGCGGCTGTGGCCGCGCTCGACGAACGAGCGGCCGAAGCCCTTTCTAAAGCTGACGGGCGGCGAGTCGCTCCTCAGGGAGACTTTCCGGCGTGCGACTGCCTTCGCCGGGGCCGAGAACGTCTTCGTCTCGGGACGCGCCGCGCACGCACCGCTGCTCGCCGCCGAGCTGCCCGAGGTGCCCCGGTCGCGCTTCGTTTTCGAGCCGGTGCGGCGCAACACCGCGCCCGCCATCGCCCTCTCCGCGCTTGCCGCCTCGGAGGACGCTCCGGACACCGTTCTCGCCGTGCTGCCGTCCGACCAGGCCGTGCGCGACGAAACGGCGTTTCTTGCCGCTCTCCGCGCGGCGGCGGAGGCGGCCCGGACGCACGATGCGTTCGTCACGCTCGGCATTCCTCCGACGCGGCCGGAGACGGGGTTCGGGTACATGGAGGTCGAAGAAGAAGAGAAGATTTCTGCTGAAGAATATGAAGAAAAGAAAGAAAGGATTTCTTTGAATGGGCAGAGGGGACAAGAGCTCGCGGCCCGGCGCGTCGTGCGCTTCGTGGAAAAGCCGACAATTGCGCGAGTAGGAGAGTTTCTTGCCTCCGGCCGCTTTTTCTGGAACGCCGGCATCTTTGTGTTCCGGATCTCATACCTCTTCGAAGAAATGGAGAAGGCTTGTCCGGATATCCTGAAGATTGCTCGTCGCGCGCATGCGGCCCGCAAAGCCGGCGATTCTTTTTCTTTCACAGAAATCTTCTCTTCTTCCCCCTCCTTCTCGATCGATATCGCCGTGATGGAAAAGGCGCGGCAGGTGCTCACCGTCCCCTGCGCGTGCGGCTGGAGCGACCTCGGCTCGTGGGACGCCGTCTTCGAGTTCCTGGGCGGCGTTCCCGGCAGGAACGTGCTCGAAGGCCCCGCCACCGCGGTGGAGGGCTCCGGCAACCTCATTCTGGCCGAAGGGCGGCCGGTGCGCGTCGTCGGGCTGTCGGACGTCGCCGTCGTGGACTCGCCGGACGGCATTCTCGTCATGCGCCGGGGCGCGTCCGACGCTCTCTCGAGGAGCGTGGAGGAGGGTCTTTCGCGATGACGGACGCACGAGCGCCCTCCGCGGCGAACGCGCCCACGGCGACCGTCCTCGCGTCTCTCGGGCGGCTCGTCGCCACCGTGCGCACGGCCTACCGCGGGCCGGTGGCGGCCGTGGAGGACTCGGTCGTGTGTCTTCTCGCGCGGGGCCATCTCCTGATCGAAGACGTCCCGGGCGTCGGCAAGACGACGCTCGCCTCGGCGCTCGGCAAGGCGCTCGGCGTCGGCGTCCATCGCATACAGTTCACGCCGGACACGCTGCCGTCCGACATCCTCGGCCTCACGGTCTTCAACGTGCGGACGCAGGAGTTCGAGTTTCACCCGGGCCCCGTGTTCACGCCGGTGCTCCTGGCCGACGAGATCAACCGCGCGACGCCGAAGACGCAGGCGGCGCTCCTGCAGGCGATGAGCGAGCGGGCCGTCTCCTCCGACGGCGTCACCCGGCCGCTGCCCGAGCCGTTCCTCGTCCTCGCGACGCAGAACCCGGTGGAGTATCTCGGCACGTACCCGCTCCCCGAGTCGCAGCTCGACCGCTTCCTCATGCGCATCTCGCTCGGCTATCCCGCGCCGGAGGACGAGCGGCGCCTTCTCCTCTCGGGCGGCGCCGACCGTGTCCTGGCGGCGCTCGCGCCTGCGCTCACGCTCGAGGAGCTGGCTTCCGCGCAAGCCGCTACCGAGCGCGTCACCGTTGCCGGCAAGCTCATGGATTACGTGCTCGCGATCGTCGGGCGCACGCGGAGCGGCAAGGACCTGCTCCTCGGCGTCTCGCCGCGCGGCTCGCAGGGCTTCTTCCGCGCGGTGCAGGCGCGCGCTCTCGTTTCGGGCCGGCCCTACGCCACGCCGGACGACGTCAAGCGTGTGGCGATCCCCACGCTCGCCCATCGGGTCCTCGCCTCGCAGCCGGGCGCATGGGACGGCGGGGGGAGCGGGCGGCGTGAGCGCGACGCGATCCAGCGCATCCTAGACGAGACGCCAGTTCCGTTGTGAGCCCGTGGTCCTCGCCGCGCGCCTGAAGAAGCTCCTCCACCCGGGCATCCTCGTCCGGGTCACGAACCTGGGGTTGGGCTTCATCCTCCTGACGCTCGTCGTCGCCGTGGCCGCGACGAACACCGGCAACAACGGCCTCTACATCCTCGTGTCGCTCTTTCTCGGCGCGCTGGTCGTCTCGGGCGTCGTCTCGCGCCGGAACGTGGAAAACGTCGCCGTGGAGCTGGACGGCCCGGCGGAGATCTTCGCGGGCGTGCCTGTGCGTTTCACGCTCAGGCTCACGAATCTCGGGCGCCTCCCGCGGCGCGGCCTCCTCGTGAAGATCTCCAGCGCTTCGGCCCCGATCCTGTTCGGCCGCCTCGACCCCGGCCGCCCCGCCGAGCGCGGAGTGGACCTCGTCTTCCCGAAGCGTGGCCGGCGGTCCGTGGAGTCGCTCCTCCTCTACAGCGGCTACCCGATCGGCCTCTTCCGCAAGGGCCGCGTGCATCCGCTCGAAGACGAGCGCCTCATCTACCCGGCGCCGGCGGCCGTACCGTACGTCGCTCCCGATCCGCGGGAAGCCGAGGGCGGCGATCCGCGCGACCGGCGGAGGGGCCGCGGGGCGGAGATCCGCAATCTGCGTGAAGCGGGCTTCGGCGACGATCCGCGGGACGTTCACTGGCCCCAGACGGCGCGCCAGGGGAAGTTCATCGTGAAGGAGCGCGCCTCCGAGGAGGGCCGCGACGCGCTCGTCGCGCTCGACACGCTTCGCCCGCCGGACGCGGACGCCGCGTGGAACGAAGTTTTCGAGCGCTCGGTTTCCGAGGCTGCGGGGCTCGCGCTGCACCTCCTCGCGCGTGGAAGCCGCGTGGGCCTTCTGCTCGGAGGCTCAGTCGTTCCGCCCGGCTCCGGCCCGGCGCACCGCCGCGGCCTGCTGCGCGCTCTCGCCCTCGTCGAGCCCGGCCGTGACCCGGCGCGGCCGCCCGCGGCCATTCCCGCCTCGGTGGCGGTATATCGCGCGGGGCGCGGGCCGGAGAGAGCTGCGTGAACGCGCGCGGGTCCGTCCCCGCGAAGGGAGAGGAGCCGATCCCGTTTCTCAGGGAGCGCCTCCTCGCGCTCGGGTCGCTCGCGCTCCTCGCTCCCGTTCCGCTCTTCTTCAGCAACGCGCTCGAGCTTGCCGTGCTCCTCGTCTACCTCGGCGTGCTCGCGTTCTTTGTCCTGCGCGTGCGCGGGGGCCGCATTCCGCGCCTCGGAAACCGCGCCCTGAATCTCGCCGGGCTCCTCTATCTTCCCGTGATCGTCGTCGACGTGCGCTTCGGGAGCCAGACGCTCCTGAAGACGATGCTCCACCTCCTTCTCTTCACGACGCTCTTCAAGCTCGCGGCGATCCGGAAAGAGCGCGACCTCTCGCTCGCCCTCGTCCTGTCGGGCATGCTGTTCGTCGCCTCCGTCTCGACCTCCTTCCACTACGCGATCCTTCTCTACGTCCTCCTCGTCGCCACCGTCGGTTGGGCGGTTCTCGTGAAGTGGGCGCTGTGGCGCGATCTCGCGGCGGCCCCGGAGGAATGGAGCCGCGACCGCGCGGCGCGCGAGCTGCCGGGTCGCGGGCCGCTCTTCACGTCGGTGCTGTCCACGGTGCTGATCTCCGTGCCGCTCTTCCTCTTCCTCCCGCGTCTCAAGACCCCGTACGTCAAGGGCGCCGAGGCAGGGCGCGAGATCACGACGGGCTTCTCGGAGAACGTGGACCCGGACCTGTTCGGCGCGCTCAAGCTGAACGAGCGGGTCTTCCTGAGGATCACGAGCGAGGAGCCGCTCGGCGAGGGCGCGGCGGCCGTCCTGAGGCTGCGAACGCTGGCTCTCTCGCGCTGGGAGGGCGGCGTCTGGAAAAAGCCGCTCGAGCGCGGTGTCACCGTCGCGCCCGCGGGCAATGCCGTCCTCATCCCCCTCGCTTCGCGCGGCCACGCGGCGGCGGGAAGCACGGCGATGACGATCGACCTCACGCCGATCCAGACTCGGTCCCTTCCGTATCCGCTCCTCGGCAGCGCGCTGCGCCTCTCGGAGGGCTCGTTCCGGAATCCCAGCCTCGCGTACGTCGAAAGAGACGCGGCGCGCAACGTGCGCCTGCCGTTCGAGCCCGACCGCACCATCCAGTACACGGCTCTGTACGGGACCCGTCCGCTTCCCGACCTCGAGCCCGGTGACGCGGTCGAGGCCGGAAGGGCCGCAGGCTCGAGCACGCTGCGCGCGTACGCGCTCGAGACGCTCCGGGGGATCGATCCCGCGGCCGATCCCGAGGCCGCGGCCCGCGCGATCGAGGCGGCTCTGCAGGGCTGGACGTACGAGCTGGACCTCAGGCCGCACGGGCCGAATGCCGTCGAGGATTTCGTCGCGAATCGACGCAAGGGCCACTGCCAGACATTCGCGACCGCGATGGCGCTCCTCCTCCGGGAAGTGGGCGTCCCCACGCGGTTCGTGACCGGCTTCCTCGGCGGCGAGATCGGCGCGTTCGGGCGATACGTCCTCGTGCGCGGGCAGAACGTCCACGCGTGGGTCGAGGCTTGGTGCGGGCCGTCGAAAGGCTGGGTCACGTTCGATCCGACGCCCGTCAGCGGTCAGCCGAGGCTCGAGCGCGTGCCCGTCTCGCAGCGCCTGCGCCAAGTGACGGACGGGCTGGGGTTCTTCTACGACCGCTTCATCCTCTCGTTCGGCCAGGGCGATCAGGTCGAGCTGCTGCGGAGGATCCGAGAAGCGGCCGGCGGCGCGCTCGACGTCCTTCGCCGCGCCCGCGGGGCGAAGGGCCTGCCTCGGAGAGAGGCGGCCGGCGTCGCGGCCGCGGTGCTGCTCCTCGTCGCGCTCGTCTTCTTCGGGCGGCGCCCGCGCGGCGCGCGCTGGGGCACGCGCGGTCTCGCGCCGGCCTCGGCCGCGTACCGCCGCCTGCAGAAGGCGCTCCGTCGCGCCGGGGCGCCGCTCACGCCGGCGTCCGTCCCGGGCGAGACGCTCGCCGCCGCGGCCGCGCTCGGCCCTCGTGCCGCGCGCCCCGCGGAGGCGATCGTCAGCGCCTACGTCCGCGAGTCCTTCGGCGGCCTGGCGGCCGCGGACGGAGAGGAAGTCCGGCTGCAGGAGCTTCTCGACGAGTTCCGCGGGGCTGCCAAACGGCTCCGAGCGCAATGATTCAGATTGGGGATATCCTTTCGCGGGAGCTCAGGCTCTTCTACGATGAAAC
The DNA here is from genome assembly GCA_937888435.1 of uncultured Acidobacteriota bacterium. Classification (GTDB taxonomy): domain Bacteria; phylum Acidobacteriota; class Thermoanaerobaculia; order UBA5066; family UBA5066; genus Fen-183. The sequence continues at coordinate 3,359 of CALAQS010000242.1, read as the reverse complement.
TGGAGGAATGAGATGAAAAAAACGACAATCGCCGTTTCCGCTCTCCTTGCGTTCTGCGTCGGCACGACAATGCTCGCCACGCTCGACCACCAGAAGGAATTCGTGGCGAAGTATCCCGACGCCAAGGCCTCCCTCGGCAAGTGCTCGACGTGTCACGTGAAGCCTCTCCCGAAAAAGGACGGAGACCACGAGCTGAACCCGTACGGGAAGGACCTCCTGGCGAAGGCGGTCGTCGACCCGAAGGCCGAGAAGAAAACGTTCAAGTTCGAGAAGATCGAGGCGCTCGACAGCGACGGCGACGGCGTCAAGAACATCGACGAGATCAAGGCCGGCACGAACCCCGGCGACCCGAAGTCCAAGTAGGCTCTCTAAAGGGACTGGCGCCTCCCTGAATAGGGCGTCTGAATCATTGGCGGGGGGCCGCCCGCGGCCCATCGTCCCCGGATCATGAACAGGTTCCTGAAGGACAAGGAGCATCTTGTTCGAATGGCGGCGCTGTTCGCGGTGGGCGTGGTCCTCTTCCTGATCCTCAAAGCCGTGCTCGTTCCGAAGGGATTTGGGGTCTACGGCCACTACCGCGCCGGCGCCCTCGCGGACAACCGCGTGCGCGCGCCGCGCTTCGCGGGCCGGAGCGCCTGCATCGAGTGCCACACGGACGAGCGGGATGCCTGGAAGGGCGGCAAGCACGCCGGCGTCGGCTGCGAGGCCTGCCACGGGGCCCTCGCGAAACACGCCGAGGATCCCTCCGCGAGCAATGCCTTCAAGCCCGACCCGAAGACGATCTGCTTCACCTGCCACCTGACGAACGCCGCGAAGCCGAGGAAGTTCCCCCAGATCGATCCGAAGAACCACTTCGATGGCGGGGCGTGTAATGGCTGCCACTCTCCGCACGCCCCCGACAAGGAGCCCAAGAAATGAGTTCCGACCGCCGCGACTTCGTGCTCACGGCCGGAAAGCTCCTCGTGCTGACCGCGCCGGCGGCCGCCTACCTCGAGGCAGTGGAGACCGGCAAGGCGGAAGAGCCCGCCTACAAGATGGCCGAGCACTACTGGGGAATGATCGTCGACGTCGACAAGTGCATCGGCTGCGGCAATTGCGTGAGGGCCTGCAAGACCGAGAACGACGTGCCCGTCGAGCCGTACTTCTTCCGCACCTGGGTGGAGCGGTACCACGTCGCGGAGGGCGCGGAGCATCCCGACGTCGACTCGCCCGACGGCGGCTACAGCGGCTTTCCCGAGAAGTACGCGGCCGGCGACGGCGCCAAGAGCTTCTTCGTGCCGAAGCTCTGCAATCAGTGCGCGCACTCACCCTGCACGCAAGTGTGCCCCGTGGGCGCCACGTTCGAGAGCCCCGACGGCGCCGTCCTCGTGGACAAATCCTACTGCCTCGGCTGCCGCTACTGCGTGCAGGCCTGCCCGTACGGGTGCCGGTTCATCGACCCGCGCACGAAAACGGTCGACAAGTGCAACCTGTGCTACCACCGCATCACGAAGGGCCTCACGACGGCCTGCTGCGAGAGCTGCCCCACGGGCGCGCGGCAGCTCGTCGACCTCAAGGACCCGAAAGACCCGGTCCACGATTTCCTGAGGGATCACAAGATCCAGGTCCTGAAGCCGCAGCTCGCGACCGGGGCGAAGGTCTATTACAACGGCCTCGACGGGTCGGTGAGGTAGCGAATGGAAGAAGGGCTTCTCCACGCGGTTCAGGGTTTCATGTACCCGAACGAGGTCGAGCTCCAGTGGAGCATCCTCATCGTCCTTTACCCGTTCACGACCGGCCTCGTCGCTGGCGCCTTCATCCTGGCATCGCTCGAGCGGGTCTTCAACGTGCAGGCCGTCAAGCCGACGTATCGGCTCGCGCTGCTCTCCGCGCTCGCGTTCCTCCTCGTCGCGCCGCTGCCGCTGCAGCTCCACCTCGGCCACCCGGAGCGCTCCCTCGAGATGTACCTCACGCCCCACACGAGCTCGGCGATGGCGATGTTCGGGTTCATCTACCTTTGGTACCTCATGGGCGTCCTCGTCCTCGAGATCTGGCTCGACTATCGCAAGGACATGGTCCTTCTGGCCCGATCCGAGACCGGATGGAAAAAGACGCTCTACCGCGTCCTCACCCTCGGCGTCGACAACATCAGCGAGGAGTCCCTCCGCATCGACGACAAGCTGGGGCGTTTCATCACGATCGTGGGCATCCCTTCGGCCTTCCTCCTGCACGGGTACGTCGGCTTCATCTTCGGCTCGGTGAAGGCGAACCCGTGGTGGTCCACGCCGGTGATGCCGATCGTGTTCCTCTTCTCCGCCATCGTGTCGGGCATCGCCCTCGTGCTCCTCATGTACATGCTCGTCTGCTTCCTGAAGGGCATTTCCATCGACATGCCGTGCGTGGACACGATCGCCCGCTACCTGATGTACGCCTTCCTCATCGACTTCTCGCTCGAGATGCTCGACCTGATCCACCGCATCTACGAGGCGGACGAATCCTTCAAGAGCCTCGACTTCATGGCGCACACGCAACTCTACACGTCGCAGATCATCGTGCAGATCATCTTCGGCACGATCGTCCCGATCTCCATGCTGGCCTTCATCCAGGTCGTGAAGCTGAGCGAAGCGGCTCGAAAGGGCATCTACGTCCTCGCCGGCCTGCTCACGCTCATGGGGATCTTCGCGATGCGGTGGAACGTGGTCATCGGCGGGCAGCTCTTCTCGAAGAGCTTCCTCGGGTACACGACGTACAAGATGGCGTTCGCCACGAAGGAGGGGCTGCTCCCCGCGATCCTCCTGATGATCCTCCCGTTTGGAATCCTCTGGGTTCTCGTGAAGGTGCTGCCGCCCTTCGAAGAGGAGAAGGCGGCCGTCTGAGCTTCTGTTCGCAGGGGCGCGGAAAACGCCGCATCGGGAGTTGACCGCCATGGACGACCGCGTCTCCGGGCTCGAGAAACAGGTTGCCGAGCTGGCCCGGTCGCTCCGGTCGGTGGAGGCGCGGTTGGCCGCGCTCGAGGGAGCCGCCGCGCCAGCTCTCCCGCTTCCGGTCGCCGCGCCCATTCCGGCCGGCGGCCAGGCCAGCGTGCCTTCCGCGGCGATCGAGCCGGCGGACCCCTCGATCGCCGCGCTCGCCGGCCGCTGCCTTTTCGTCCTGGCAGGGGCGTTCCTCGTTCGCGCCTTGACTGACTCGGGCACATTCCCGCGCGGCGCAGGGGTGGCGCTGGGTCTCGCGTATGCACTGACCTGGCTCGTCCTCGCCGACCGGGCCGGGCGGGCAGGCTCCTCCGCCGCTGCCGCGACCGCGTGGGGCGTCACGGCGCTCGTCATCGCATGTCCCCTCGTCTGGGAGGCCTCCACGCGCTTCGACGTGCTCCGGCCGAC
>CALAQS010000241.1 GCA_937888435.1 uncultured Acidobacteriota bacterium | reverse complement strand
CCACGGGCGGCGGATCCGCGTGCCGTCGGCGAAGCGCAGCTCGACCTCGACCGGCCACGACGCCTCGCCAAGCCGCTGCACTACCGCGAGCGACTCCCAGCCGCCCGCGTCGTCCTTCGGAATCACGAGCTCGCGCGCGTCGCCTTCGCCCGTGTATCCGGTCAGCGGCCGCGCGCGGCGCGTGGAGGCCGACGTCACGGCGTAGTCCACGGGACCCGCCGTGCTCCAGATCCCCGCGATCGCGCGAGCGGCCACGTCGCCCGCGACCTCGCGGACCACCGCCAGAAAGTCCGCGGACGTGGGGTGCTTGAATGCCCAGCGCGTCGCATACGTCTTCATGACCTTCGCCCACGTCTTCTCGCCGAACGTGCGCTCGGCGGAGGCGAGAAGGAGGGCCGTGCGGCTGTAGGCGTTCACACGCACGGCGTCGCCGTCGAGCTGGCGGAAGGACGGCACGTCCGTCGCGTCCGACCGCGAGGCCTCTACCCAGCGGTCGTAGCGCTCGCTCATCGCGAGCAGGCCGGGTACGGGCACGGATGAAAACACGACGGGAAGGCCGAAGAACCGCACGACGAGCGACGGGTCGCCGAACGCGGTCTTCAGCGTGCGGAACGTTGCATACGTGTTGAAGCCTTCGTCGAGATGCGCCTCCTCGAACTCGTTCGAGGCGAGCATCCCGTAGAAGATCTGATGGCCGAACTCGTGAACGGTGACGCCTTCGGGGGAATGCGCGGCCGCGGGCGCGAGCCAGCGTGCGCCGCCCACGAAGAGCGTCGGGTACTCCATGCCCTCCGTGTGGCTGCCCCACGGCGGGTCCACGACGGTGATCAGGGGATAGGGATACGGGAGATACCGCGTGCCGTAGTCCGCGAGGGCGGCCTTGACGGCCTTGAGATACCGGTCCCGCACGCGGCGGTGGTCGGGCTGCAAGAGCAGGACGATGTCGACGTTCGGAAGGCCGGGCGCGCTGAACGTGTCACGCACGACCTCGAAGCGCGGGCAAGCCGTGAAGGCGAAGTCGTGCACGTCCTCCGCCGTGAAGCGCACGCGCACGAGGTCGCCGGGAATGTCGGCCTCTTCCTTGAGGACGCCCGTCGCGCCGACGCGGCCTTTGACGGCCTTCGGCAGCGTGAGCGTCACGTCGTAGTCGCCGAAGTCCGCGAAGAACTCGGTCGCGGCATGGAACTGGTGCGCGTTCCATCCGTCGTCGGTCGCGACGCCCAGCTTCGGAAACCACTGGGCGCCGAGAAGGTAGTCGTCCTTCCAGCCCGTGCGCGCCACCGCGCGCGGAAACCGGCCCTCCCAGTCCACGCGAAAGACGAGCGTCTCGCCGGGTGTGACCGGCCGCGGCAGCGCGACCGAGACGAGCGTCCGGTCGTCGGGATTGCCGTCGTCCGGCGAGACAGTGCGCAGCGACGGGGTCAGATCGGTGCCGTCCTCGAGGGCGATGCGGTGGATCTCGGAAAAGCCCCACCGGGCCGCCTCTTTCATGCGCACCCCTCGGTCGCTCCTTCCGCCGCCGCGTGCCTGCTCGCTGAGCCACGTGGAGCGGTCGTTCTTCCACGCGTTCAGGTAGAGGTGGAGCCTGAGATCTTCGAACGAGAATCGCGTGCGGTTCGTGAAGCGCACGGTTTCCCTGCCCGTGATGCCGTGCTCGGCATTCACCTGCGCCTCGATCGTGTAGGAAGCGACCGGGGCGACGCGCGGCCCCGCATCGGCGCGGGCCGAGGCGAGAGCGGCAGCGACCGCCGCGAGGAAAGCGGAAGCGAGAGAGAGCCTCCGCGGGCCGAGGATCGTCACGAGCGCGGATGCTAGCAGGGGAGGCGGTTTCTCCCGGGGCCGGCGCGCCGGCTCCGCATCCTAGAATCGGCCTGTGGCGAAGTCCGGCCCGAAGGCGAAGGATCCCGCGGCGCGCGCCGCGGAGCTTCGGGACGAGATCGAGCGGCATGCTCGCCTCTACTACGTGGAGGACCGGCCCGCGATCACCGACGCCGAGTACGACGCCCTGCTCCGGGAGCTGATCGCTCTCGAGGGTGCTCACCCAGAGCTCCTGACGCCCGACTCGCCCACGCAACGCGTCGGAGGCACGCCCATGGGCGACCTGCCGAGCGTGAGGCACGAGATTCCGCTTCTCTCGCTCGAGAACGCCTACACGCCGGAGGAGCTCGCGGCCTGGGTGACGCGCGTGGTGGAGCGTCTGGGCCGCACGCCGCCGCTCGTGTGCGAGCTGAAAATCGACGGCTTGTCCGTCTCACTCGTTTATGAGGGCGGCGTCCTCGCGCGCGCCGCGACGCGCGGCGACGGGACGACGGGCGAGGATGTGACGCCGAACGTGAGGACGATCCACGCGATCCCGCTGAATTTGCGCGCCGCTGATGCGGTGCGAAAGATTTCCTCGAAGGTGAAGATTCCCGCCGTGCTCGAGGTGCGCGGCGAAGTCTATTTTCCGAAGAAGTCCTTCGCGGCGCTCAATGCGGCGCGCGAGGAGGCGGGGTTACCGCTCTTCGCGAATCCGCGCAATGCCGCAGCGGGATCCCTACGTCTCCTCGATGCGCGGATCACGGCCCAACGGAAGCTCTCGGCTTTCCTCTATTCGATAGCACGCTGGGAGGGAGAACGGGCACCTGCGAGCCAGAGCGAAGGTCTTTCGACCCTCGAAGGAATCTCTCTTCCCGTCAACCCCCATCGCGCCGTCGTCTCCGCCGTGGACGGGGTCCTCGCCTTTCTCGACGTCTGGCGGACGAAGCGTCACGACCTGCCGTTCGAGACGGACGGTGTCGTCGTCAAGGTGGACGCGCTCGCCGACCAGAAGCGCCTGGGGCAGACCGCGAAGTTCCCGCGGTGGGCCATCGCATACAAGTACCCGCCCGAGGAAGCGACGACCACCGTGACGGGGATCGTCGTGCAGGTCGGCCGCACGGGTGTCCTGACGCCCGTCGCCGAGTTCACGCCGGTCCTCCTCGCGGGCACGGTCGTGAGGCGCGCCACGCTCCACAATCACGAGGATCTCGCGCGCAAGGACGTGCGCGTGGGCGATGCGGTGGCGGTCGAAAAGGCGGGCGACGTGATCCCGCAGGTGACGCGCGTCCTCCTCGAGAAGCGGCCGAGGGGCGCGCAGCCTTTCGCGATGCCGGCGCGGTGTCCCGTCTGCGGCGAAAAGGTGGCTCGGCAGGAGGGCGAGGTTGCGGTGCGCTGCGTGAACCCGTCCTGTCCCGCGCAAGCGGCCGAGCGGCTCCGCCACTTCGTCTCGCGCCGGGCGATGGACGTGGAGGGTCTCGGAGACGAGCGCATCGACCAGCTCCTCGGGGCGGGCCTCCTCGAGGACGTCGCATCTCTCTATGCGCTCACTGTGGAGCAGCTCGCGCCGCTCGAGCGCTGGGGCGAGAAGTCGGCCGCGAACGCCATCGCCGAGATCGAAAGGTCGAAGGACGCCGGCCTTGCCCGTCTCCTCTTCGGCCTCGGGATCCGCCAGGTGGGCGAGAAGACGGCGAAGCTCCTCGCCCGGCGCTTTCTCTCGATGGAAGCCCTCGGTGCAGCGGACGAGAACGCCTTGACGTCCGTGTCCGAGATCGGTCCCGAGACGGCGCACGGCATCCTCGACTGGTTCGCCCGCCCCCCGAATCGCGCCCTCCTTTCGAAACTTCGGGCCGCGGGAATCCGTATGACAGAGAGCGCGGCCTCGTCCGCGACCGGTGGAATCCTCTTCGGAGGAGTTTTCGTCCTCACAGGGACGCTGCCGAGGCGTTCCCGCGAGGAGGCCACGGCCGCGATCGAATCGGCGGGTGGAAAGGTGAGTGGAAGCGTGTCGAAGAAGACGACGGCGGTCATTGCCGGCGAGGAGCCGGGAAGCAAGCTCGACAAGGCGAAATCGCTGGGCGTCGCCGTGTGGACCGAGGACGACCTCGACCGCGCGCTCGGAGCGCCCGCTTGAGCGCGACGGAGCCGCTCATCCTCGTCGTCGACGACGATGCGGGCAGCCGGAAGGCGATGGCGCTGACGCTCCAGACGGACGGGCGCCGCGTGGAGGAGTTCGCGGACGCCGACGCCGCGCTCGAGAGGGCGATCGAAGATCCCTCCGTCGCGCTCGTCGTGACGGATCTCAAGATGCCGGGCAAGAGCGGGCTCGACCTTGCGGCGGACCTCGCCGCCGCGCGGCCGGACGTCTCGGTCCTGCTCGTGACGGCGCACGGCGACGTCGAGACCCTGCTCTCGGCGCGCACGCTCGGCACCGTCGATTATGTCGCCAAGCCCCTCGCGAAGGACGACCTGCGCCTGAGGGCGGAGGCGGCGCTCAGCCGCTCGCGTCAGGCGGCCGAGATCAAGGATCTTCGCGAGCGCCTCGACAAGCGCTTCGGCTTCGAGGCGATTCTCGGTATCTCGAAGCCGATGGAGGAGCTGTTCGCGCGCCTCCGCGTGGTCGCACCGGCGAAGACGACCGTCCTCGTCGTCGGCGAGTCCGGCACGGGCAAAGAGCTCGTCGCGAACGCGCTCCATCACAACTCGCCGCGCCGGGGGCGCGTGTTCGTGGCCCTGAACTGCGGGGCCATCCCGCGCGAGATCATCGAATCCGAGCTGTTCGGGCACGAGCGCGGCGCCTTCACGGGCGCGCTCGTGAAGCGCGTCGGGCGCATCGAGCAGGCGCACGGAGGCACGCTCTTCCTCGACGAGGTCTCCGAGATGCCGCCCGACCTGCAGGTGAAGTTCCTGCGCGTTCTGGAGGAGAAGCGCGTGACGCCGGTCGGCGGGAACGAGAGCAGGGACGTGGATTTCCGGCTCGTGGCCGCGACGAACCGCGACCTCATCGCCGAGATCGATGCCGGGCGCTTCCGTCAGGACCTCTACTACCGCTTGTCCGTCGTGACCGTCGAGATCCCGCCGCTTCGGGACCGGCGCGACGACATTCCCCTCCTCGTAGAGCGCTTCCGCGACGTCTTCGCGAAAGAGCACGGAAAACCCGTGACGGGCGTGACGCCCGCGGCTCTCTCGGCGCTCGTCGCCTACGAATGGCCGGGCAACGTCCGCGAGCTCAAGAACGTCCTCGAGAGCGCCATCCTCTTTGCCGCGGGCGGGCGCATCGACGTCAACGACCTGCCGGCTGCGGTGCGCGGCCGCGCGGCCGTACCGGCCGCGGCGGCCGCCGTCCCTCAGAAGCCCCGCTCGGGGGAATGGCCAGCCGTCCCGTCCGCGACGCCGGCCGCGCCGGCGGCCCTGGCGGCTCGTGAAGAGCCCGTCTCCGTCGCGACGCTCGTGGGCAAGACGATGGCCGAAATCGAGCGCGAGGCGATCCTCACGGCGCTTCAGGTGTCGGGAGGAAACCGGCGCCGTGCCGCGGAGGCCCTGGGAATCGGCCTGCGAACCCTCCAGCGAAAGCTGAAAGAGTACCGGGGCGAGCCGCTGGGCGACGAGGACGGCGACGAGGAAGGCGACGAAGCGGGCGACTGAGCACGCCTTCCCCGGGTATCCTTCGCGGGACAGGAGGACCGATGGACATTCCGATGAAGGTCTACGTGACCTGCCCGATGGCGGAGCTCAAACAGGTGCCCGGGATGCTCATCTCCGTCTCGCCGCACGGCTTCTACGAGATCAACCTGATCTACGGCTCGAACACGCACCTCATCCTGGTGCCGGTCGTCGGAACGACGCTGACCGCGCAGGAGCCCGTCCTCAGCCCGGCGCCGAGCTTCGAGGTCGAGCGCTAGGACGGCGCGCTACTCGGTTTCGGCCGGGACGGCTTCTTCGGACTTCTCGAACGCATCGGCGCCGCGCCTCTCGAAAGTTTCGACCGCCTTGAGAACGCGGCGCCGCGCGTCCTCGACGAAAACGGCCTGCGAGTCGACGGGCGTCTCGCCCGCGGCGGGCTTGAGGCGCTCGTAGGCTCCGTTCTCGTTCAGGCGCCGCGCGCGCACGTTGTCCTTCAGCATCGTATCGAGCACGTCGACGACCTGCTGCGCGAGCGCGGGCTCCTCAACGGGAAAAGCCGTCTCGACCCGGCGGAAGAAGTTGCGCGGCATCCAGTCTGCCGAGGAGAGCCAGACCTTCCGGTCGCCGCCGTTCTCGAAGACGAAGGCGCGGCTGTGCTCGAGGAACCGGCCCACGATGGAGCACACCCGAATCGTCTCCGAGACGCCAGGAACTCCGGGCTTCAGGCAGCAGATGCCGCGGACGAGGAGATCGACGCTCACGCCCGCCTGCGAGGCCTCGTAGAGCGCCGCGATGACGGGCGGATCGACGAGAGCGTTCATCTTCGCCCTGATGCCCGACGGGCGGCCGGCGCGGGCGTGCGCCGTCTCTCTCGCGATCCACTCGAGGACGGCCCGGTGCATGTCCTTCGGCGCCGTCACGAGGCGCGCGTAGCTCGTCCTGCCCGCGAAGCCCGTCAGCGCGTTGAAGAGGCGCGTCGCGTCTTCGCCGAACTCCGGGCGGCAGGTCATGAGCCCGAAATCCGTGTAGATACGCGCCGTCGATTCGTTGTAGTTGCCGGTGCCGAGGTGCACGTAACGCCGGATCTCGTCCTTCTCGCGTCGGACGACGAGCGCGATCTTGCCGTGCGTCTTCAGGCCGACGACGCCGTAGACCACGTGGACGCCCGCCTGCTCGAGCGACTTGGCCCACTCGATGTTCTTCTCCTCGTCGAAGCGCGCCTTCAGCTCCACGAGAACCGCGACCTGCTTGCCTTTCTCGGCCGCGCGGATGAGCGCCGGGAGAATCGCCGAGTCCGCGTTCGTGCGGTACAGGGTCATCTTGATCGCGACCGTCTTCGAGTCGGTGGAAGCGCGTTCGATCATCTCGGCGACGGGCGAGAACGAGTCGTACGGGTGGTGGAGGAGGATGTCGCCCGCGCGGATCGCCGCGAAAAACGAGGTGTCGGGCTGGTTAAAGACGGCGGGCACGGAGGGCGAGAAGGGCGGATCCTTCAGCTCGCGCCGGTCGAGGCGCGTGAGCGACATGAGGTCGCCCGCGCCGAGCGGCCCGTCCACCTCGTAGACCTCGTTCTCGGTGATCTCGAGCTGCTTTTGGAGGAGCTTTCGCACGCGCTTGGGCGTTTTCGGCGCGACCTCGAGGCGCACGACCGCGCCGAAGCGGCGGCGCCTCACCTCCTGCTCGATCGTGGCGAGGAGGTCGGAGGCTTCGTCCTCCTGGATCTCGATGTCTGCATCGCGCGTCACGCGAAAGAGGTGCGAGGAGACGATTTCGAGGCCGGGAAATAGCTCCGCGAGATTCGCCTGGATGAGCGACTCGAGAAGAAGGTACTCGGCCTTCTCGGGCCTGACCTTCTTCTTGCCCTCGATGAGCTCGCGAAGCGGGAGGAGGCGCGGCATGGCCTGCGGCACCTTGACGCGCGCGAACTTCGTCTCGCCCGTCTCGGTGTTTTTCACCTCGACCGCGAGGTTCAGGGAGAGATTCGAGAGGAACGGGAACGGATGCCCGGGATCCACGACGAGCGGCGTGAGAACCGGCAGGACATTGCGCCGGAAGTGCGCGCTCGCCGCCTCATGCTGCGCGTCGGACAGGTCCGTCCACGTGAGGATCGAGATGCCGGCCGCCGCGAGCTTCGGCAGGAGATCGTTCACGAGGCAGGAAATCTGCCTCCCTTGCATTCCCTGAACCGCGACCCGCACGCGCGCAAGGGCATCGGCGGGAAGCAGGCCGTCGTCCGTGGGCTCGACGATCTCCGAGGAGAGCTGGTCGAGGAGGCCCGAGACGCGAATCATGAAAAATTCGTCGAGGTTCGTCTCGCTGATCGCGAGGAACTTCAGGCGTTCCAGGAGCGGCCAGCGCTCGTCGTAAGCCTCCTCGATCACGCGCTCGTTGAAGGCGAGCCAGGAGAGCTCCCGATTCAGCAGTGGGAGCGCGGGCGAGGGCACGGCTGCCGGCGCGGACCCCGGCGCGATCGGCTCGTCCTGCACGAGCCGAAGCGGGCGCCTTTTCCTGGGTCTAAGTTCGTCGCGGCGAAACATGGGTATTCCGGGGGCCGCAGAGAATACCGCGACCCGGAGTCGCGTGCGCCAATGCCCGACCGGCTCTTTCCACGTTATCACATTGATACAAAGCGGCTTATGCGATTTTATCGACGCGGCTGGTGCTCGGGGCGTAGGAGGTCGAGGGCCGTCTTGACTGGCGCGAACGTCTCCTTCGGCACCTCGACGAAGACCGTCTCCCAGAGCGCCATCGCGCCGTTCCACAGGCCCGGCCGCTCGAAAGCGAACAGCGTCCGCCCTTCGTGCGTCTTCTTCGCGATGAACACGGCACGCTCGTCCACGAAACGCGAAAGGTCGAAGGGCCGGCCCGACGCATCGCGCAGCGAGCAGGCGAGGTCCACGGGGTTGAAGTGCGTCGCGGCGCTCCAGATCGCCGCCTGCGCGGGAACCGCGAGATCCACCTGCGCGGACTCCACGATCTGCCGCGTCTCTCCGCCGGGTCCCTGCACCCAGAACGGGCCGCCGCCGGGCTCGCTCTCGTTGCGCACGACGCCGCAGGCGCGGAGCGGTCGCGCGCGCGTCGAAGCGCGCTCGAGGCGCACGAGGACTCCGGCGAGAAGGCGCTTCCAGAGGAGCGTCGGCGCGCGGAGGTCGTCGGGCACGACGTTGTCGACGTTCTTCACGAGGACGACGTCGCCTCCCGACTCCGCGAGATTCTTCAGGAGGGCGCCGTGCCCTCCCGGCCGGAAGAGGAGCCGCCCGTCCGAATTCCGGAAGAGACGGCCTGTCTCGTCGATCGCGACGGTGTCGGTGGAGGGCGCCTGCTCGGAGAACCGGACCTCGAATCGCGCGCCCGTTTCCCGTTCGAGGCGCGGCCGCGCCTGCCGAAGGGCCGCCTCGAATGCGGCGCGGTGCCCGGGCGAGACGGTGACGTGGACGCGGCAGAGCCCCGCCGCGTCCCCCACCGTCGCCGCCGCTTCGACGAGGTGCTCCTCGAACGGCGTCCGGGCAGCCCCCGCATACCGATGGAACGGGAGGAGGCCCTTCGGAAGGGCTGCCAGCGCCTGGAGGTCGCCGGCGGAGAACGCGAAGGACGACGCATTCTCGCGAAAGCGGCGCACGTCCGGATGATCGGGATCGCCGGAGTTGAGGAACTCGAACATGCGGCTCGCGGCTCCGGAAGCGGGCACGAATTTCGAGAGCCGGCCCGCGTCCGCAGCCTCTCCCGCCAGAGCGAGCAGCTCCGCGTGCTCTCCCTCGTCGATTTGCGCGACGCCGTCGCCAGCCGTGCAGGGGCGCAGCAGCTTTGCGGCGGGCGGCGGGTCCCGAAGAAGCGCCGCCTGCCGTTCCACCTCCTCCACCGTCAAGCCCTGCGCCTCGATCCGGGCGCGGTCCTCGGAGGAGAAGGTGTCCATTCAGCTCTGCGCGGCCTTCCACGCCGCGTAGTACGTCTCGACCTCGTCCTCGAAACCGCCGTGCACGGGCTGCCAGCCGAGGCGGGCGACGGCTTTTCGCGAATCCACGTGCTGGTCGAGCGCGAGGGCGTCTGCGAAGCCGCCCATCTTCTTTCGCGCTTCCTCGAGCGGGATCCAGCGGATCTCGCCCTTGAACGCGGCGGCGCGCGCGGCGGCGGTCACGAGACGGCGGACGGGCGCACGGGAGCGGTCGGTCACGTTGAAGATCTCGCCGGAAAGGCCGCTCGAGGCCGCTCGAACATATGCGTCGGCGCAGTCGTCCGCGTGCACGGTCGCCCAGCGGTTGTGGCCGTCGCCCACGACCTCGAGCGCTCCTTTCGCGGCTCCGGCGAACCACATCGCAAAAATGCTCCCGCCGTAGCCGTACACGCAGCCTGGGCGCATGACGATCCCCTTGATACCCGTCGCCGAGAGAACGCCCTTCTCGGTCTCGACGCGCGGCAGGCTCATCGGGAGCGGCGCGAGAGGTGTCGTCTCGTCGGCGACGCCGCCGCCTGTCGAGCCGTAAACCCAGACGCCGCTCGTGTAGAGCAGTGTTTTCGGAGCGGCGCCCCGATTCGCGAGCGCGAGAAGAGCCTCGACGGCGGCGCGATCTAGGGCCCACGTGTCGCCCTTGGAATCGGACGCCGCGTGGACGAGGACGGCGGCGTCTTCGGCGCCCTTCCACGAGCCGGGATCCTGCAGCGATCCGACGACGGGCCGGATCTCGTGTCGGTCGAGGCGCGTGGCGCCCTTTTCCGAGCGCGTCAGGCCCCAAACGTGATGTCCGGCGCGCCGAAAGGCGAGCGCAATGTGAAATCCGACGTGGCCGGTGGCTCCGGTGACGAAGATCTTCATGGGGGCAGATTATCCTTCAGGCCGGGAGAACGACGTGGACGGCAGGAACGGGGACGAGTCTGCGGAAAAGCTCGCGGAGATCGCGAGAGGCCTCGGAGTTCCCGAGGCGCGGCGGCACATCTTCCTGTGCTGCGACCAGACGGAGCCGAAGTGCTCCGACCGGGATCGCGCGAACGCCGCGTGGGCCTTCCTGAAGGCGCGCTTGAAAGAGCTCGGCCTCTCGACGAGCGGGCGCGTGCTGCGGAACAAGGCGAACTGCCTGCGGATCTGCGCTGGCGGCCCCATCGCCGTCGTCTATCCAGAGGGAGTGTGGTACCGCGCGTGCGACCCGCCCGTCCTCGAGCGGATCATCCAGGAGCACCTCGTCGGCGGGCGGCCCGTGGAGGAGTACGCGATCGTCACGCGAGCGCTCACGGGTGGAGACGAGCCGGAGGAAACGAAGAACGAGTGAGCCTACTTCGCGGCGGGGTCTATTTCGCCGCAAGGAACTTCATCGCCGTGCCGTTCATGCAGTAGCGCAGGCCCGTGGGCTTCGGGCCGTCGTCGAAGACGTGGCCGAGGTGGGCGTCGCAGCGGCGGCACATCACCTCGGTGCGCACGGAGAAGAAGCTCCGGTCGTCCGCCGTTTTCACGGAATTTGGCGTCAAGGGCTGCCAGAAGCTCGGCCAGCCGGTCCCCGAGTCGAACTTCGTCTCCGAGGAGAAGAGGGGCAGGTCGCAGCACACGCAGGTATAGGTGCCCTTCGCGTGATTGTCCCAGTTCGGGCCCGTGAACGCGCGTTCGGTGCCCTTCTTTCGCGTGACGTTGAACTGCTCGGGTGTGAGGAGCTTTTTCCACTCGGCTTCGGTCTTGACGACTCGATCGCCGGCGGCGGCAGTGTCCGGCATGGCGGATCCTTTCTGGGCGGAGCTCTTTTCGACGCCGGCCAAGCCGATCGCGGCGAGGGCGCCGGCGCCCGCGAGGACGGGGAGGGTCAGAGCGAGGAAATCACGTCGTCTCATGGTCACCTGACACCTTACGAAATGCGCTCAAGGCCTGGATTATTCCCTCCGACCTCGCGCGCCGCCGCGCGGAGGTCCTCGATGGCCATGTGAACGCGGTCCGCGTGCGTCCGGAAGTTGAGGATGCACATGCGGAGCGCGAAGACGTCTCCGAGGACAGTGCCCGTCAGGAGCACCCTCTGCCTGGCGTTGACGCGCGCCATCAGCTCGCGGTTCAGGCGATTTGCGTCCTCGGCGGACGCCCCGGGAGGCGCGAGGCGGAACGCGAAGAGCGAGAGCTGCGGCTCGGCGACGATCGTCATGTCCGGGATCGCGCGCACCGCGTCGACCGCCTCCCGGGCGAGGTCGAGCTTCTCGTCGAGCGCCTTGCGGAATGCCGCGAGGCCGCAGAGCTCGACGGCGAACCAGACCTCGAGCCCGCGGAAGTTGCGCGAAAGCTCGGGGGAAATCTCGCAGAAGTCCACGGAGTCCGGATCGTCCTGCATGCCCGGCATGTAGTGCGCCGAAACGCTGTGCGACCGGCGGAGCGCCGCGGGGTCCTTCACGAGGAGGCTGCCCGTTCCGTACGGCATGAAGAGACCCTTGTGCGGGTCGAGGACGATCGAGTCGGCGCGCGCGAGGCCGCCCATGGCAGCGCGGCCGCGCGCGGTCAGCGCGAAGAACCCGCCGTAGGCTGCGTCCGTGTGCAGCCAGAGATCTTCCCGCCCGGCGAAATCGGCGAGGGCGTCAAGGTCGTCTACGGCGCCGGTATTCGTCGTGCCGGCGCTCGCGACGACCAGGAAGGGCGTGAAGCCGGCGGCGCGGTCCTCGGCGACCCGCACCGCGAGGGCGTCGAGCCGGACGCGGAACGCGCCGTCCGAGGGGATCTTCCGCACGTTCGCGGCGGGGAAGCCCGCGAGGTGCGCCGCCTTGCGGATGCAGTGGTGGCCCTGATCGGACACGTAAAGCGTGCCTCTGAGGAAATCCTCGGAAAGTTTTTCGTGCCGGGCCGCTACGACGGCGGAGAAGTTCGCGAGAGATCCGCCGGACGTCAGGAACCCGCCTGCGCTCTCGGGATAGCCGACGGCTCGCGCAAACCAGCGGACCACGTTCGTCTCGAGCTGGACGAGTGCGGGCGCCGGGGCGAAGACCCCCACGTACCGGTTCACGGCGGCCGAGATCAGGTCCGCCACGGCCGCGTACGGCTGCCCGCCTCCGGGGATGTATGCGAGGAAGCCCGGCCCGGCGTTGTTGAAGCTCGCGGGGATCGCCTTCTCGAACAGGAGGTCGAGAAGCGGCCCCGAGGGACTGCCTTCCTCCGGGGCCTCCCGTTCGATCAGCGCGCGCGCGAGCGCCGCCGCTCCGGCGGACCCGTCGGCGGGCTGGTCAGAGAGCGTGCCGACGTGCGCGACGACGCGCCGGACGACGTCGTCGAAAAGGCGGCGCAGCTCCACTTCCGAGGGCTCGAGAGGCAGGCCCGCGCTCACGATCCGAGGCTCTCGCGAAGGGCGTCGGCGAGGTCTCCCGCCACCGCGTCGACGAGGGCGGCGTCCGCGCCCTCCACCATGACGCGGGCGAGGGCCTCGGTACCGGAGTACCGGAGGAGAAGCCGGCCGTTGCCGGCGAGGCGCTGCTCGGCGACGCGGCGCCTCGCCGCGAATCCGGGGATCGCCTCGAACGGCGTCTTCTCGCGGACTCTCACGTTCTTGAGGACCTGGGGCGTGTGAACGAAGCGCGGCTGCGCCGAGAGTGGCCGGCCTGACGCCGCGACGAGCGCTGCGATGTGAAGGCCAGTGAGCGTGCCGTCGCCCGTCGTCGTGAGGTCCGCATGGATGAGGTGGCCGGAGGGCTCGCCCCCGAGAAGCGCGCCCGACTTCTCCATCCCCTCCACGACGTACCGGTCGCCGACGGCCGCGCGGATGAGAAGGACGCCCCTCTCCTTGAGGGCCCGCTCCAGTCCCCAGTTGGACATGACCGTCCCCACGACGGCTTCGGGTTTCCTGCCTTCGCGCTCCAGCTCGAGCGTCCAGAGAAAGAGAACGTCGTCGCCGTCGAGAAGCGTCCCCGTGTCGTCGGCGACGATGATCCGGTCCGCGTCGCCGTCGAGCGCGATCCCGAGCGACGCCCCGGTCTCGATCACGGCGCGCGTCATGCCTTCGGGATGCAGGGCGCCGCAACCTTCGTTGATGTTCCGGCCGTCCGGCGCGACGTTTCGCGCGACAACCTCGGCGCCCGCGGCGCCGAACGCGGCGGGTGCGACCTCGAAGGCCGCGCCGTGCGCCGCGTCCACGACGACGCGGAGGCCGTCGAGCCGGTGGGGAAGGCTACCCGCGAGGTGCGCCACGTAGGCTCGGGCGAGGGCGGGCTCGGCGTCGTTCCCCGCCGGCGCCGCCGGCGACGCCGCGGTGATCCGTCGTTCGATGGCGGTCTCGACGGCGTCGGGAAGCTTCCGGCCTTCGGCCGAGAAGATCTTGATTCCGTTGTCCTTCCAGGGATTGTGCGAGGCCGAGATCGAGACGCCGGCGTCGGCCTCGAGCTCGCGGGTCAGCCATGCCACGGCCGGCGTCGGGACGACGCCGGCGAAACGCACGGTCGCCCCGTTCGCGACGAGCCCGCCGGAGAGCGCGGCCACGATAGCTCCGGAGGAGACGCGCGTGTCGCAACCCACGACGACCGAGATCCCCGGCCGCCCGAGCGAGGTCGCGAGTGCCGCCCCCACCTTCGAGACCGTGGCCGCGTCGAGCGGCGGCACGCCGGCTTCGCCGCGGATGCCGTCCGTGCCGAAGAGAGCCCGCATGAGACTGCGATGTTACGTGACGCGCGGGGAAGCGTCGCCGCTCGCCCCCGCGAGCACCGCGAGGAACCGGACGGTCTCGGCGACGTCGTGGACGCGGACGAGGATGGGGCGTGTCCTGGCGGCGGCCGCCGCAAGCGCGACCGCGGCGAGGGACTCGGGCAGGCGGTCGTTCGCGGGCCTGCCTGTAATCGCCCTGAGGAACGCCTTGCGCGACGCCCCGACGACGAGCGGGACGCCGGGCGGCGCGAGGCGATCCAGCGCGCCAAGGAGCGCGAAGTTCTCCTCGGGCGTCTTGCCGAATCCGAAACCGGGGTCGAGGAAAATTTTGTTTTCGGAAATTCCGGAGGAGATTGCGCGGGACCGGGCCCTCTCGAGATCCTGCGACACCTCGAGGGTGACGTTCTGAAAAGAAGATTCTTCGAAGGTGGTAGAGGGCGTGCCGCGGCAATGATTGAGCACGATCGCGGCTCCGGATCGCGCGACGAGCTCGAGGAGACCCGCCGGGACGTCGAGGCCCGTCACGACGTTCACGATGTCCGCGCCCGCGTCGAGTGCGGCGCGGGC
>CALAQS010000240.1 GCA_937888435.1 uncultured Acidobacteriota bacterium | reverse complement strand
GGGCCACGCCGCCCGCGAGGCGGCCGACCGCCTCCATCTTCTGGGACTGGCGGAGGCGCTCTTCCAGGGCGCGGCTTTCCGTCACGTCGCGCACGTTCACGACGGCCCGGGGGGAGCCTTCGGCCGCAAGGAGCTTGCCGATTCCCTCCAGTGTGCGCCAGGAACCATTGGCATGACGAAATCGGAACACCACGGTCTGGGGAAGCTCCGGGTCGTCGACGACGCGCCGGAGCGCGGCCTGAATGCCTGCCGCGTCCTCGGGATGGATGAATTCGAACGCGTTCTTCCCGACGAACTGTTCGGGCGGCCTCCCCAAGATCCGCTCGACGGCCGGGCTCATGAAGAGGAGATCTCCCCCCGCGTCGATGACCACGATGACGTCCTGGGCGTTCTCGATGAGCGAACGGAAGTAGATCTCGCTCTTCGCGAGTTTTTCCGCGGCTCGTTTACGGTCGGTGATGTCTTCCTTGACCGCGACGTAGCTTGTCGTCACCCCTTGCTCGTCGCGGACAGGAGAAATAGAGGCGGACTCCCAGAACAGCGTACCGTCCTTCTTCCTGTTGCACAGCTCGCCTTGCCAGACGCGACCGGCGGCGATCGTCTCCCACATGGCCCGGTGCACCTCCGGCGGCGTCCGGTCGGACTTCAGGATGCGGGGGTTCTGTCCCAGGGCCTCCTCAGCCGTGTAGCCCGTCACCTCCGTGAACCGCGGGTTCACGTATTCGATTCGCCCCCCGAGATCCGTGATCATGACGGTTGCAGGCGTCTGCTCGACGGCCCGGCCGAGCTTGCGCAGCTCGACATTGCTTCGGCGAAGGGCCTCGCGGGCGTCCAGCGCGTCGAGCGCGAACGTGAGATCCCCCGCCAGGTCCTCGAGGAGCGCCAGCTCCTCCTCGTCGATGAAAACCTCCTCCGCGGAGTAGACGATGAGACCCTCAATCACCGCGCCGCCGCGCCGAATGGGGATGGCCGCGATCGACCCGAAACCAGGAGAGGGATGAAGCCTCCGAAATGGAACCTCCATCGGGTCGGCCTGGACGTCCGAGACGATTGCGGAACGCCTCTCCCGGATCGCGATTCCCAGCGGGCCCCGGCCCTCGGGCGAGTCGTCCCAGCGCACCTCGATCCGCTGGAGGTATCCGGTCTCGTCTCCGGCGCTCGCGACCGGTACGACTCGCATCGTCTCCCTGTCGGCGCGCCCGATCCAGGCAAGCGCGTAGCCGCCATGCGAGACGAGGATCCGGCAGACGTCCTTCAGGAGCGACTCCTCGTCCGTCGCGCGGACGAGGAGCTGGTTCACCTCGGTGATGGTCCGGAGGAGACGGTTGAGGCCGCGGATGCGCTTCTCGTCGGTCCGTTTCTCGACGACGAGGCGCTGCCTTTCGAGTGCCGAGCGGACCGCGATCCCGAGGTGGCCGAGCTGCTCCTTGAGGACGTAGTCGGCGGCGCCCGCCTTCATGCACTCGACCGCCGTTTCTTCGTTCACGGAGCCGGTCGTGATGACGACCGGGACGTCCGGCGCGTGCTCCTTCGCAAGGAGCAGGGCCTGCATCCCGTCGAACTCCGGAAGCCGGTAATCCGAGAGGATCAGCTCCGGGGCGAAGTCCGCGAGCGCCGCGAGGAACGCCTCCCGCGTCTCGACCCGGCGGATGTCGAGCTCGAATCCGGCCTGTCGAAGCTCGCGCTCGGCCAGTTCGGCGTCGGCGGGGACGTCTTCGACGTGGAGGATCCGGATCCGCGTTTCAGGCATTGGCTCAGTGCTTCGGCTCGTTGAGAAGGAGCCAGTAGAGTCCGATCTCCTGAACGGCCTCAAAGAACTTTTCCGAGTCCACGGGCTTCACGATGTAGCTGTTCGCGCCGAGGTCATAGCTCGCCACGAGGTCCTTCTCCTCACGGGACGAGGTCAGGACGATGACGGGGATCGCCTTCGTCCTCGGGTCCCCCTTGACGCGGCGGAGCACTTCGAGCCCGTCCACCTTCGGGAGCTTCAGGTCGAGCAGGACGACCCGCGGGAGCGCCGACCCGGCGCGACCGGCGTGCGCCCCTTCTCCGAAGAGAAACTCGAGGGCCTCGGCTCCGTCGCGGACGACATGAACATCGTTCGCGAGGTGGGCCTTTTTCAGCGCGCGCAGGGTCAACTCCGCGTCGTTGGGGTTGTCCTCGACGAGCAGGATGTGGCCGTTTCTCGAAGCACTCATGACGAACCT
>CALAQS010000239.1 GCA_937888435.1 uncultured Acidobacteriota bacterium | reverse complement strand
ATGGGTTCTTCCCGGTGCGAGGCCTTGTGCGAGAGACACGGCTGTCAGGCTTCTCGGCAACAATATATTTGACTAACCAGGGAGGACCGATGACACTTCTCAAGAGTGCGATTCAGGCCGCTCGTGGAGCGTGGCGTTTGGAGCGCGCGACGCCACGCTCCGACGAACACTGGCCCGGTGTAGACTCGTCTGCGGATGTTCCAGGGGGGCCAGTGGGCGAAGAGCTAGTCCGCTACTTTGACGGCGACGGCGGGCTTTTCGAGAAGCGCGGTCTCTCTAACGGAGGGAAATTTTGGCGCGCCAGACATCTCATGGAGATGCTCGGATACGACAATTATTCGAGTTTTGAGCAGGCGCTCAACCGAGCCATCGGAACCTGCATGACACTCGGGATTTCAGTCCCCGAGAACTTCCAGCAGCTCCTCTCCGAGGAGGGAGAACCCGACTACAAGCTCTCGCGTTTCGCGTGCTATCTCGTCGCGATGAACGGCAACGTGCAGAAGCCGCAGGTCGCCTCCGCACAGGCGTACTTTGCGACGCTCGCCGAGGCCGCGCGGCAATACGTGCAGGACGCGAACAACGTGGAGCGGGTTCAGATTCGAGGGGAGATTTCCGAGAGGGAAAAGAGCTTATCGGCGGCCGCACATTCGGCCGGCGTAGATAACTATGCGTACTTCCAGAACGCCGGCTACCGTGGCATGTACAACATGGACTTAACGAAACTGAAGAAATTCAAGGGCCTCCCTGAGGGAAAGAAATTCCTCGATTTCATGGACAGGCGCGAACTAGCCGGTAACCTATTCCGAATTACCGAAACCGAGGCGAAGCTCAAGAACGACAAGACGAAAGGCCAACGCCCCGCCGAGCAGGTCGCCGAGAACGTCGGCCAAAAAGTTCGCGCGATAATGATCGATAACACCGGGACGAAGCCTGAGAATCTCCGGCTGGCAGGGGATATTACCCACGTCAAGCGTGGGCTAAAGCAGGTCTTTAAAGAGTTTCTCGGACTCGACCAGCCGAAGCCGAAGGTGCCCTAGGCCCACTGCCCCAGGGCCACGGGAATAGAGGCCGGGCCATTCGCCCGGTCTTTTTCTTGACCCCTCTTGACCATCCGCGTGGGGGTGCGACAAAATGGCCGTGACGCGGTGCGTAATTAATAGCGCCCCTCGTAACCAGCTAATACACGTAATCCCGTCGCTTTGACGCTAGCTCTCGTGGTACAATTCGCGTGATGGTTGATGAGAACGAGAGGGAGATAATCCAAGGGACGATCGAGGACGTCAAGAAGTCGATCGTCGTGCTTGAGGACCAGCGTGAAGAGCTGGACACGAGGATCGCCGAGGCACGGAGGCGCCTCGAATACTGGCAGTCGCGCGTTGGAGTCGCCGGCGAGAAAACTGGGCGCGCGGTGCGGGGATCAATCGTGCGGGCCATGAAGGCGGCTTTTGAAGACTCAATCGAAAAAGGAATCTCGCTCGCGGACCTGACGAAGACCACCGGCTTCCAGCAAAACTCGGTGCGGTCAGCACTCATTCGAGGCGGAGCAAAACTCAACGACGATGGCTTGTGGGAAGCACCCGAGAGATGGGCAGACGAAAAGGATGATGACGACTAGAAAAAGAGAAGGCCCTGTTCGTCGCTACTTCTTGGCGGATGCGACGACGAACAGGGCCTCGAGTTTCACCGTGGGGGCGGGGCGTGGTGCCCAGGGCAGGGCTTTACATCTTGCCTGGGGGGTTCGACTCCCCTCGCCTCCACTTTTTGCGGCCCCCGGGCAGGAGGTCCCGACAAAATGATGTAAGAAAGAGCGTTTCCGACACGTTTAGACCGCGTCACAGTTCCTGCTTGCAGATTCCGAGCCAAAACGAGCTGCATGTAGGAGCCCCCGAAGTCATCTTGAAACCCGATATCAATACCATGCCACAAACCTAACGATACCTAAAGGAAAAACGTCATCATGAAAGTTCTCCCGATTTACTCCGTGAAACCCTACGCGCCGCACAAGTATCACGACAACGACAGGTGCACCGAGCGCAACAACATCGAACGCGAGAACGTGCGTCAGGGTACGGGCGGCCGTCCCCTCTGCGATCACTGCGAACGCCTGAACCGCGAAGGGAAGTAATCACGGGAACTTCCCGTCGATTGTAATCACTTCTCCATCTTTGCCGGCTGGCCTGCGGAAGAACGTCAATTCCCACCAAGGGCCGGCCGGCTCTTTTTCTTCTGAGATCTTCCACACCCTGCGCAGCGCGTAGACAGGAAGATCAGCCGCGAGCGCAACGGAGAGTGCCCGGAAGCCTTCCGGGACTTCCCCGAAAAATCTGACGGTAGGCTCCGGGTAGCAGTGACCTCGTCCGCCCTCGCAGGACTCGAAGGTCTCCACACCGCCGTGACGGAGTGCGAGAACAGCTCCCCTGATTCCTGGATCTAGAGAGGAGAGTGCCTCGTCGTCCATACCGTAATTATACTTGCTTGCAAGCAAGCAAGCAAGCGGCGCGTTAAGATGCCGTCGTCTTGAAGAAGGGTGAGATCAAGGTGCCCCCGAGGGAGTGCCCCACCAGGGTAAGGAAATCGACGATTTCCCCGCGAGTCAGAGACGACATCCGCGATGCGATGGAGGCCATCCAGGAGCGGGACACGCTCTCCCAGGTTGACCTCGTCGAAGAGGCTTTACTGGATCTTCTTGAGAAGAGATGCGGTAAGAAAAGCTAGCGTCTGACCGGTTTTCGCGAGTCGCGCCGTACCTTATCGGAATCCGTCTTCGATAGTGACACTACGGCGACGCCAAGCGCTCGTTCGAATCGCCTGAAGGCTTCTTTCCCCTCAACCATTTTTAGGGAGACGCCTTTCGCGGGTGGTCTTTTTTTTGCTTCGACCCTGCCTCGATCTACCACGCTACGTCTCCCGACTTTCCGATCAACGCCTTGTACGTGAGCCGCTTCCCGCCCACGTTCGCGGCCACCATCGCGTGCCGCTGACCGTCGTTCCGGTCGCGCTCGTTGAAGCGAAACGCCTGCTCATCAACGTAGCTGTCCAGGTGCGCGGGCTCCACGTTGACGTAGGTGCCGTTCAGGGACCGCTTGAGGAGGCTCCAGAAGTTCTCGATTCCCTGAGTGTGGACCTTGCCCCGCACGTAGGTTTCCAGGTGGTTCACGGTCTCGTGAAAAAGAGCCTTTTCGAGCCCACGATAAGAGGGCAGCGCGTCCGTGTAGAGCGTCGAGCCCGGCTTGACGTTCTTCTCGACCTCTCCCCGAAGCGTCGGACCGGTCACGTTCGGGATGGTCTTAGCCCGGACCCGCCCGCCACGCTCCAGGATGCCCATGACGATCGCCTTAGCCGAACTGTTCACCCGACCGCCGAGCGCCTTGCGGACGCCAAGATGCTTGTTCGAGATCTTCCCGCCGACAAAGGTTTCGTCCGCTTCGAACGGTCCCCGACCGTCGAAGGGAAGGTCGAGACCGCCCGCCTTCATGGCGAGGCGAATCCGGTGCAGCATGAACCACGCCGACTTCTGCGTCACGCCGAGCGCCCGGTGGATCTCGTAGGAGCTGATCCCGTTCTTGCAGTTCGCGACCATCCAGATGGCGGAGAGCCACTTGTCGAGCGGGAGGGCCGAGTCCTCCATGATCGTTCCTACCTTGACCGACCATTGAGCCTTGCAGCCCCGGCACTTCCAGCGGCTCTGTGAGGCCATGAAGTAAACGTCCTCGCCCGTGAGGCCGCACTTCTGGCAGAAGGCGCCGTCAGGCCACCGGAGGCCCGCTAGGTACTGAACCGCGACGCCCGG
The DNA here is from genome assembly GCA_937888435.1 of uncultured Acidobacteriota bacterium. GTDB lineage: Bacteria > Acidobacteriota > Thermoanaerobaculia > UBA5066 > UBA5066 > Fen-183. The sequence goes on along the minus strand of CALAQS010000239.1, from coordinate 163 downwards.
CTGACCGAAGTAGCGGATGGCTTCGAGGAGAGTTTTCGGGTGTTTCTGCGTGCTGTCCATGCCTTCAATGTAGGGCCTCGGCGCTGGTTAGTCAAGTATATTGTTGCCACGTCTCCTGACGGCTGTCGCGACCGCGAGAACCCCTGTGGTGGAGAATCGGTGG
>CALAQS010000238.1 GCA_937888435.1 uncultured Acidobacteriota bacterium | reverse complement strand
ACGAAGATGCGCTGACGCGCGAATTCTTCGAGTGAAAGAGAAGAAACGCGGCGCACCAGCTCGCCGAGAACCTCGAATCCGACATCCGAATACAGGAAGTGCGATCCGGGGGCCGATACGAGGGGCCGTTTGTATTTCCTTTCAAAGATCTCTTCCGCCGAACCCACGTAGAGTGCCATCGGATCGTCTGCCGCCAGTCCCGCCCGATGCGTCAGGAGCTCTTCGACCGTCACCTGGTCCCGGGCGCCGCCGCCCGACGCGAACTCGGGGATGTATCTGGCGACGCGTTCCTGCAGGCGGACCTTCCCATCTTCGACGAGCGCCATGACGCTCGTCGCCGTTGCGACGACCTTCGTGAGGGACGCGAGGTCGAAGACCGTGTCGAGCGTCATCGGCTCGAGAGCCGGGAGGACGGCGCGGTGACCATAAGCCTTGCGAAAGACGATCTTCCCGTGCCGGCCCACGAGGACCACGGCGCCGGGGCACTCCTTTTTCGCGATCGACTCCATGACGACTTCGTCGATGAGGCTCAGGCGGTCGGCCGACATCCCGGCGGCGGGGGCCGGAGCGGCCGCGAGCGCCAGAAGCAGCGGGATCATTTGCCTTCTGCCTCGACGACGGCGCGCAGCTCGTCGATCGAGCGGCGCACGCCGCCGCGCACGACGGCCTTCACCTTCCGCACGTTCGCGATGTCGGCCGTGGGATCGGCGCCGAGAATGAGGAGATCGGCGAGCTTGCCCTTCTCGACCGTGCCGACCTCCTTGTCGCGCCCGAGCGCGAGGCTTCCGCCCCTCGTCGAGGCGACGAGGACCTCCGTCGCCGTCATCCCCGCGGCCTGCATCGCTTCCATTTCCGCATACACCGAGACGCCGTGAAGCGTGAGGGGATTTCCGGCGTCCGTGCCCATCGCAATCGGGATGCCGGCGTCGCGGACGACCTTCAGGTTCGCGGCGGAGACTCTGTTCAACGCCGCCGTGCGGGTGGCGCGGGTCGACGCGCCCGCTTCGAGGTTCGGCGCCTCGACGGTCGCGGTTTCGGCCAGCTTCGCGCGCGTCGCGGGGTCGACGCAGCCGTTCGGGTCGTCGATCGCGGGTGCCCTCTTCGCCGCGGCGGCCTCGAACATCCGGACGTACCCTCCCGCGACGGTGAGCGTGGGGCAGTAGATCGTGCCGTTCTTTTTCGCGAGGGCGAGGAACTCCTCGTCGACGGGAACGTCCCACACGCTGTGGACGAGGAGCTTCGCCCCGGCGCGGAGGGCGACCTTCGCCTCCGCGAGGCCCGTGGCGTGGACGATGAGGCGCAGGCCGTTCTTCCCGGCCTCCTCGCCCGCCGCGAGGACCGCCGGCGTCGTGGTCTCGATCGGGAGATCGGGCCGAACGATGTACCAGAGCTTGACCGCGGCTGAGCCCTGCGTCTTCAGATAGGCGACGCCCGTCCGCGCGGACTCCGCGTCCTTCAGGTGGATGAACTGCCTTTCGGCGGGCAGGTTCAGCCAGTGGTCGAGCGTCGAGAGGAGGGGCCCGGCCGCGGCCACCCGCGGCGCGAGCGTGTCGTTCTCGGCCCGCCGGGGCAGCGCGAGCGTCCACGGGTAGCCGCCCACGTCGAAGACGCTCGTCACGCCGGAGCAGACGTAGGAGCGGAAGAAGCGCTCGGGATGGGCCTTGAGGTCGGCCTCGGTCTTCTCGTACGGGTGCGTCTTCCTC
>CALAQS010000237.1 GCA_937888435.1 uncultured Acidobacteriota bacterium | reverse complement strand
CGGCCAGGAAGACGGCCACTTTCGCCTGTGATCTCGCCGATCTCTCGTACTCGCACGACCGTCGGCTCGGTGAGACGTCTCCCCGGATAGAATCTCATTCGTCCCTCATGACACTTTCTCCCGGCACTCGTCTCGGTCCCTACGAGATTCTCTCGCCTCTCGGCGCGGGCGGGATGGGGGAGGTCTACCGGGCAAACGACTCGAAGCTCCAGCGCGACGTGGCGATCAAGGTCTTGCCGCAATCGCTGGCAGCGAACTCTGAGGCCTTGGCGAGGTTCGAGCGCGAAGCCCTGGCGGTGGCGGCCCTTTCCCACCCGAATATCCTCTCGATCTTCGACTTCGGAACGCAGGACGGCATCTCCTACGCCGTCACGGAGCTTCTGGAAGGCGAGACACTGCGGGGAACGCTCGACAGCGGGCCCATCTCCCAGAAGCAGGTCGTGGACTACGCCCTCCAGGTCTCCAAGGGTCTCTCCGCCGCTCACGAGAAGGGAATCGTTCACCGGGACCTGAAGCCCGAGAACCTCTTCGTCACGAAAGACGGCCACGTGAAGATCCTCGACTTCGGCCTGGCCAAGAGGGCCGAGAAGGATACGACCGGCACCGAAACGAGCGCACCGACGGAATTCAAGCACACAGGGCCCGGCGTCGTCATGGGGACGATGGCCTACATGTCGCCCGAGCAGGTGCGCGGGCTCCCCTTGGACCACCGCTCGGACATCTTCTCGTTTGGTGGGGTCCTGTATGAAATGCTCTCGGGCGGGAAGGCTTTCAAGAAGAACACCGCCGCTGACACGATGTCGGCGATCTTGAAGGAAGAACCGCCAGAGCTCGCTGAGTCTGGGCGGAACATCTCGCCCGCGCTCGATCAAGTCGTCAGGCACTGCCTCGAGAAGGACCCTTCGAATCGATTCCAGTCTGCGAAGGACATCGCATTCGCGCTTTCGCAGGCCTCGGGTCCAGTGATGGCGAGTGGCGCATGGATGGCGGCGCCGGCCTCCGGAAGAACGAGAGCTCTCGTTGTCGTCGTGGCTCTCGCCGTTCTCGCCGCTGTAGGCGTTCTTCTCTCCCAGCGGTCGCGCACCGGCGAGAGCGAGTCGGGAGGCGCCAAGCGCGTGGCGGTCCTGCCCTTCGAGAACCTCGGTGCTCCCGAGGACGACTACTTTGCCGACGGCGTTGCGGATGAGATTCGAGGCAAGCTGACGTCCTTGGCGGGCGTGCAGGTGATCGCCCGAGGCAGCTCAACCCCGTACAAGAAGACGACCAAGACGCCGAAGCAGATCGCCCAGGAACTGAACGTCTCGTATCTTCTCACCGCCACGGTTCAATGGGAGAAGGCCGGCGGTACGAGCCGGGTCCACGTAACTCCCGAGCTCGTAGACGTGACGCGACCGGATGCCCCCACATCGAAGTGGCAGCAGCCCTTCGACGCGGCGCTGACAGACGTGTTCCAGGTGCAGTCCGAGATTGCGACAAGGGTCGCTCAGGCGTTGGGCGGCGCGCTCGGGGCGGACGATGAAAAGCGGCTTTCGGCGAAGCCAACGCAGAACCTAGCCGCCTATGACGCCTTCTTGAAGGGTGAGGAGGCGTCGAAAGGGATGGCCCTCAGCGATGTTCCGAGCGTGCGAAGGGCGCTCGACTACTACGATCAGGCTGTGGCGCTTGATCCGGAATTTGCGCAAGCCTGGGCCAGAGTTTCAGGCGCGAATTCTAGTTTGTATTACAACAAGGGCCCCACCCGCGCACTCGCCGAGCGGGCCCGGCAGTCAGGCCAAAAGGCCGTCGCGATTGCGCCGAACCGCCCGGAGGGGTATCTAGCCCTCGGCACTTACGAGCGCTTGGTCTCTCACGACTTCAACCGCGCCCTGGACCAATACGAGAAGGGGTTGCGCGTTGCACCCGGCGATGCCGCCGTTTTGAGGGGAAAGGCGCTTGCCGAGGAGGGTCTCGGGCGCTGGGACGCGGCCGTGGAGCACTTCAAGCAGGCGGAGCGTCTGGATCCCCGATCCGTCAACAATCCGTCAGCTCTCGGCGGAGCGCTCCTCTTCATGCGGCGTTATCGCGACGCGCGGAATACCTGCGACCGAGGCCTCGCCCTAGCACCCGCCAGTCTCACTCTGATCGAGTACAAGGCAATGGCGTTCCTCGGCGAGGGAGATCTCGCCGGCGCCAGGGCCGTGTTTAGAGCTGCGTACGGAAAGCTCGATCCCTCGGCCCTCGTCGTCTATCTCGCGAATACCTACGAAGTCGTGTGGGCTCTCGACGATGACCAGCGAGGGCTCGTACTTCGCCTGACACCGAGCGCGTTCGATGACGACTTGGGCAGCTGTGCTCTCAGCCAGGCTCGGGCCTATTCCCTCAGGGGCGACACGGCGCACCTTCGAACTTGTGCGGAGGATGCAAAGAAGGCGCTCGAGGAGCAGCTTCGCGCAGCGCCTGAGGACCCGTCACTTCACCTCAATCTCGCTCTTGCGCTGGCGTACCTTGGTCGGAAAGAAGAGGCGATTCGCGAGGGCGAGCGCGGCGTTGCCCTCGATCCCGTGTCGAAGGATGCCCGGGACGGCCCCTACTACCAACAACAACTCGCGCTTATCTACGTGGTCGTCGGCGAGCCGGAGAAGGCACTGGACAAGCTCGAGCCGCTACTGAAGATCCCGTACTTCCTCTCACCCGGCTGGCTCCGCATCGACCCGAACTTCGACCCGCTGCGGAAGAACCCGAGATTCCAGAAGCTGGTCGGACCAACCTAGACCCTCCCCCGCCTTGTGGGCGGCATCCTGGCCGGAGCGTGGTCTAGGTTCGAGAAACTCGCCCTTTTCCTCTCTGATCCCCGGGTGGATGGCTCAGAGCGCGGTGGTCCGTGACTACCGGGAGCTGGTGTCGAACGACGGCGGGCAAACCGGCTCGGCTTAACCGTCTCGGGGTGAGAAGCGGGATCCTGTTGGGGCGCAATGGGAATTGCCGGGGGCTGCAGCGCGGAGAGATCCAGAGTC
>CALAQS010000236.1 GCA_937888435.1 uncultured Acidobacteriota bacterium | reverse complement strand
ATTCTCATCGCGTCTACGCGCTGGACGTCGCGTCTGTCAGCCCTCCGCCTCCGACGAAGGAGCGTTTCGAAGCAAGCATCAAGACGCATGTGCTCGCGCAGGCCGAGCTCATCGGCACCTATCAGCACTGAAGGCGTCCAGCTCGGGCGCGCCCGCGCTCTGTCCGCGGCGATCGTAAAAACTTACGCTTGACTTACGCTTTAGATGGACCTACGTTTGCCGCGTGCCGGCGCTGCCTCTTCCCGCCCCGCTGCTCCTGCCTGACTTACCTCGAGACATCGCCGCCCGGCTGACTACCGCCGCCGGACTTTCGCGCGGACGGTTCGCGCCAGGGTTCCTGCCCACGCGAATCGAGGGGCTGGACCGACTGCTGGGAGGCGGGCTACCCCGCGGCGCGCTCGTGGAGATGTCGGGGCACGCGTCCTCGGGCCGCTTCTCGGTGGCGCTCTCCGCGCTCGCCGCGACGACGCAGACGGGCGAAGCCGCCGCGCTCGTCGATCCCGGCGACCACTTCGACCCGCAGGGCGCGGCCGCCGCCGGCGCCGAGCTTTCGCGGGTGCTGTGGCTGCGCCCGCGCGGGCTGAAACCCGCGCTCGCCGCGGCCGAGACCGTCCTGGCGACGGGCTTCGCGCTCGTCGTCCTCGACCTCGGGCTCTCACGCATCTTCAGGCGGCGTTTCGACGACGCCGTCTGGCTGCGCCTCGCGCGGCGCGCGCGCTTTCACGACGCGGCGCTCCTCGTCCTCGCGCCTTACCGCGTCACGGGCACTGCGGCGCGCGTCGTGCTCGCGGCGGATGCGGCGCGCGCGGGCTGGGACCGTTCACGGCAGAGCGTGTCGCTCCTCGACGGCCTGTCCTCGCGCCTCGTGCTCGAGAAGACGCGGGACGCGAATATGAATAAAGAAAAAACGAGTCTGCTGAATCTTTCCCTGCTGGATGCGATTCAGGCGGGCAAGGAAGAAAGAAAAGAAAGAAAGATTTGCTTAGAAAGGGAAGAAAAAGAGACAGAAAACGCCGGCGCGTTTTCGGCATTCGGGCGCTGAGGTGGCTCCCCGCCTCGCGTGTCTCGTGGTGCCGCTGTTCCCCCTCGCCGCGCGGCTGCGCAGCGAGCCTGCGCTGCGGGACGAGGCGGTCATCCTGTGCGAGGGGAACGGGACGGCCGCGCACGTGGTCGCGGCCACGCGCAAGGCGCGCAAGGCCGGCATCCGCCCGGGCTTCACGCTGCCGCAGGCGCGGGCGCTTCTGCCCGACCTCCTCACCCGCGCGCGCGATGCCGAGAGCGAGCGCGCCGCGCAGGAGGCTTTGCTCGACGTGGCCGGCACGGTGTCGCCGCGCGTGGAGGACGCGGGCGACGGCGTCGTGTATCTCGACGCGGACGGCCTCGAACGCCTCTTCCCCGACGAGCGCGACCTCGGCTACGCCCTGATCGCCGCCGCGAAGCGCGAGTCGCTGCCCGCGCGCTGCGGACTCGCGTCGAGCAAGCTCGCCGCGCGCGTGGCCGCGACGCTGCCGGACTCTCCCGTTGTCGTACCCGCGGGCGGCGAAGCCGCGTTCCTCGCACCGCTGCCGCTCGCGAAGCTGGATCCCGATGCCGAGATCGTCGAGACGCTCGCGCGCTGGGGCCTCGCCTCGGTGGGCGACCTCGCGAAGCTGCCCGCGGCCGACGTCGCGAGCCGGCTCGGCGCGCGCGGGCACGCACTGCACGAGATCGCGCGCGGGCGCGACCCGCGCCCCCTCGTGCCGCGCCGGCCGCCGCCGGGCTTCACCGAGGGCATGGAGCTGGAGTGGCCGCTCGTCACGCTCGAGCCCTTTCTCGCTCTGGCCGAGAGCGCGCTCGAACGGCTCGCGCGGCGCCTCGAGGCGGAGGCCGTGGGCTGCGCGCGGCTGGACATCTCCCTGACGCTCGAGCCCGAGGGCTGCGACACGCGCAGCCTGGACCTGCCCGCGCCCACGCGCGACGTGAAGACGCTGCTCACCCTCGTGCGCCTCGGCCTCGAGGGCCGGCCACCGGGCGCCGCCGTGACGGGCTTCTCCCTCACGGCGCAGCCCGACGCGCCGCGGAAGGGGCAGCTCACGCTGTTCGGACCGGCCGAGATCTCGCCCGACCGGCTCGCGACCGCGCTCGCGAAGCTTTTCGCTCTGCTGGGACCCGGGCGCGTCGGCGCGCCGCGCGCAGTGGACGGCCACCGCCCCGAGCGCTTTGCCCTCGTGCCATTCGCGCCGCCGCCTCCTCCTGCCGTACGAAAGACGCCGAAGACCGGCCGCGGGCTTCTCTCGGTGCGCGTGCTACGGCCACCCGTGCCGCTCGAGGTGCTTCTCGAGGGCGAGCGGCCCACCTCGCTGCGCGCGCTCGAGCCCGCTTCCGCGGACGGCGGCGGCGGGCGGCCGGCGCTGGACGTGGCCGGCACCGTGCGCGTGGCCTCGGGGCCGTGGCGCCTCGAGGAGGGCTGGTGGCAGGAGGCGCCCGCCTTCCGCGCGTACTGGGACGTGGAGCTTTCGGCCGGCGGCCTCTACCGCATCTTCCACGACGAGGCGGGCGGCGAGTGGTTCGCCGACGGCGTGTACGACTAGGTCTGGACCGCTATCCTTCCCCGCGTGGACACCCCGCCGCCCCCGGAAGCCGAGAGCACCCGGCTCGCGCGCCGGGCCCTCCTCGCCTTTGTCCTGACTTTCATCGCATCGCGGACGATGGTGTTTCTCGTCATGTCGCAGCGCGTCCCGAACATGTACTTCTTTCTCCACGGGACGCACGTGCACCATCTGAACTACGGAATCTTCCTGCTGGCCGCGGTCGCGGCGTATCTGCTCTTCGCGCAGCCGACCGGAAGGCCCGCGCGATTCACGGCTCTCGCGTACGGCATCGCGATGGCGCTGACCTTCGACGAGTTCGGAATGTGGCTCCATCTCGGCGGGAGCTACTGGCAGCGCGCGAGCGTGGATGCCGTAGTCGTCGTGGCCTGCATCTTCGGGCTCATCGCCTTCGCGCCCTCGCTCGAGCGTCTCGAGACCCGACATCGCTGGGCCGTCGTCGCCCTCATTCTCGGCCTCGCCCTCTTCGGACTCGTCCTTTTCGACACCGGCGCGCGCATCGGGACGCTCGTCGGGCCGCGCCTGAGGGACCTCGAGCTTTCGTCGTCCCCGTAGGAAGCAGTTTCCCGCGCGTCCGCGGGACGCTATCGTTGAAAGGCAAGGAGAGCCCATGTCCACGCCGCCTCTCTCGCCGTCTCCGGTCCCGCAATCGAGCCTCGTCGTGCCGCAGGCCGGCGCCGTCGTGAGCCGCACGCTCGTGAAAGCCGCGGGCGGCACGGTGACGGCCTTCGCGTTCGACACGGGCGAGGCGCTCAGCGAGCACAGCGCGCCCTTCGACGCGCTCGTGCTCGGGGTCGAAGGGACCGCCGAGGTGACGATCTCCGGCACGCAACACCTCGTCTCGGCCGGGGAGATTCTGCGCCTGCCCGCGAACGAGCCCCACGCGCTGCGCGCCACGACACCGTTCAAGATGATCCTCGTCATGGTCAAGGCGTGAAAAAGGACCCGGCACCGGGAAAGCTCTACGACGAGGCGTACTTCCGGAAGTGGTATCGCGACCCGCAGAAACGCCTCGTGCGGCGCGCGGAGGTGGCGCGGAAGGCGGCGATGGCCGTGGGCGTCGCGGAGCATGTCCTCGGCCGGCGGGTCGCCTCGGTCCTCGACGTGGGCTGCGGCGAGGGCGCGTGGTTTCCGCTGCTTCGCGCGCTGCGCCCGAAGCTGCGCTACCTGGGCCTCGACACGAGCGACTATGCCGTGCGGCGCTTCGGCCGCTCGCGCAACGTGCGGCAGGGCTCGTGGGGCCAGCTCTCCGAGCTGCGCTTCGACGACCCGTTCGACCTCGTCGTGTGCTCGGACGCGCTCCACTACATGCGCACGTCCGAAGTCGTGCTGGGCCTCGAGGTGCTGCCGGAGCTCGTGGCCGGCGTCGCGTATCTCGACTTCCTCTCGGCCGACGACGACCTCGAAACGGGCATCGAGGGCGACCTCGTGGGCTTCAAGATGCGCCGCGCAGCGTGGTATCGGCGGAAGTTCCGCGAGACGGGCCTCGTGGAGTGCGGCCTCGGCTTCTGGGCTGCCTCGGACCTCGCCCTCCGCCTCACCGCGGTCGAGCGCGCGCCCGGGCCGAAATAGCGCTGTCTCGACTTACGTCTTATTTACGCCTAAACTCGCCACCCCATGGCGGAAGGGCCTCCGACCCGCGACTTCATCGGCCCTTACAGCGGATGCGGCCTGCATTCCTCGCCGGGCGCGCGCAAGGAGAAAGCGCGCCTGCGCGCCTTCGAGCGCCCGCCCGTTCCCGCAAAGCACGCGAGGCCGTATGCCGAGCTGCGTGCCGCCTCGGCGTTCTCGTTCCTGAACGGGTCGTCGTTGCCGGAAGATCTCGTCGAGCGCGCAGCGGCGCTCGACCTCCCCGCGATGGCGCTCGTGGACACGAACGGCGTCTCCGGCGCCCCGCGCTTCTGGAAGGCTGCGAAGGCGGCGGGGGTGAAGGCGCTGGTCGGAGCGGAAATTGTTCTCCAAAGGCATCCCGCGCTCGCCGGGAATCGATCAAGAAATATTTCTTTGAAAGGTAAAGAGGGAGAGGGCAGGAGCGGCGCATCGACCTCTTCACCATTCGAAGAGAATCTTTCTGGTCCCCTCGGACTCGTCCCCCCTCCCCTCCCGGCAGGAATTTCTCCTCCCCGCCTGACTCTGCTCGTCGAGAACCAGAGGGGCTACAAGAACCTCTGCCTGCTCCTCACCGCCGCCGCCGCGGGGAAGCCGAAGGGGCAGGCGGCCGCGACCTGGGAGGAAGTCGCCGCGCACGCGGAAGGGCTGCACGTTCTGACGGGCGGTGAGGAGAGCGTCGTGACGCGCGCGCTGACGTCGCGCGACGCGGGAGGCTTCGACGCGGCGCGGCGCGAGCTGGACCGCCTCACGGCGCTCTTCCCCGGGCGCGTGCACGTGGAGCTGCAGCGCCACTTCCTGCGCGAGGAAGAGCACCTGAACCGCGCGCTCCTCGATCTGGGACACGCGCAGCGCCTGCCGGTCCTCGCGACGAACGGCGCGCGCTACGCAGAGCGGAAGGACAAGGACCTCTTCGACGCGCTCACGTGCATCCGCCACCACACGCACCTCGACGCGGCCGGCACGAAGCTGCACGCAGGGCGCGAGCGCCACCTGAAGTCCGCCGCCGACATGGAGGTTCTCTTCGCGGATCTGCCGGGCGTCCTCGAAAAGAGCGCCGAGCTCGCGGGGCGCCTTTCCTTCACGCTCGCGGACCTCGGCTACCGCTTCCCCGCGTACCCGCTGCCGCCGGGCGAGACGCCGTCGTCCTTCCTCAGGCACATCACGTGGGAAGGCGCGCGGGCGCGCTTCCGGCCGCTCACGGGCAAGGCGCAGGCGCAGATCCAGCGGGAGCTCGACCTCATCGCGAAGCTGGACCTCGCGGGCTACTTCCTCATCGTCTGGGACATCGTGAACTTCTGCAAGCGCGAGCACATCCTCGTGCAGGGGCGCGGCTCGGCCGCGAACAGCGCCGTGTGCTACGCGCTCTCGATCACGGCGGTGGATCCCGTCAAGATGGAGCTTCTCTTCGAGCGCTTCCTCTCGGAGGAGCGTGGGGAGTGGCCCGACATCGACCTCGACCTGTCCTCGGGCGACCCGCGCGAGAAGGTGATCCAGCACGTCTACAGGACGTACGGCGCCGACGGCGCCGCGATGACGGCGAACGTCATCACGTACCGCGACCGTTCGGCCGCGCGCGAGATAGCGAAGGCCCTGGGCTTCTCGCCGGAGCAGGTGGACACGATCGCGAAGCACCTCGGGAAGTGGAGCTTCGGCGAGTACCGCGACGGCGCGGCCGACCTCGCGGTGGAGATGGCGGCCTCCGGTTTCGACCCCGCGCACCCGCGCGTCGCGCACTTCGGGAAGCTCTTCATGCGCGTCCAGAGCCTGCCGCGCCACCTCGGACAGCACTCGGGTGGGATGGTCGTGGCGATGGGCCGGCTGTCGGAGGTCGTGCCGCTCGAGCCCGCGGCGATGGAAGGGCGCGTCGTCATCCAGTGGGACAAGGACGACTGCGCGGACCTCGGCATCGTGAAGGTGGACCTGCTCGGCCTCGGGATGCTCGGCGCGATCGAGAAGATGCTGCCCGTGATCAAGGCGCACGAGGGCGTGGACGTGGATCTCGCGCATCTCCCGGCGGGAGACCCGAAGGTGTACGAAATGCTGAACGCCGCGGACACGATCGGCCTCTTCCAGGTCGAGAGCCGCGCGCAGATGGCTTCGCTGCCGCGCCACGCGCCGAAGGTCTTCTACGACATCGTCGTGCAGGTCGCGATCATCCGGCCGGGGCCGATCGTGGGCGGGATGGTGCACCCGTTCTTCGACCGGCGGCAGGGCAAGGCGCCGGTCGAGTATCCGCACCCGTGCCTCGAGCCGATCCTGAAGCGCACGCTCGGCGTGCCGCTTTTCCAGGAGCAGCTCCTCAGGATCGCGATGGTGGCCGCGGGCTTCACGGGCGGCGAAGCGGAAGAGCTGCGCCGCGCGATGGGCTTCAAGCGCTCCGAGGAGCGCATGGGCGCGATCGAAGAGCGGCTGCGCTCGGGCATGGCGAAAAACGGCATCACGGGGCCCGCGCAGGACCAGATCGTCAAGTCCATCACGTCCTTCGCGCTCTACGGCTTCCCCGAGTCGCACGCGGCCAGCTTCGCGCTCATCGCGTACGCGAGCGCGTGGCTGAAGGCGCATCACCCGGCGGCGTTCACGGCGTGCCTCCTGAACGCGTGGCCGATGGGCTTCTACCACCCCGCCACGATCGTGAAGGACATCCAGCGCAAGGGGACGGAGGTGTTGCGCATAGACGTGAATTTCTCGGGATGGGATTGCAGGGTGGAGAGAGAGGAAGAGATTTCTTCGAAAGTTAATGGGGCGCGAGACGCCGGGGTACCTCAGGAAGGATCGCCGCTGGGGTACCCCTCTCCTTCGCGCGTGAACTCGCTTCGCTCAGACAGCACGCGCGTGCGTCGAGAGGTACCCCAGCGTCTCCCTTCTTCACCTTCTAAGAAATCTTCTCTCGCCATGCGTCTCGGCATGCGCTTCATCAAGGGGCTTAAGCAGACGAGCGGAGAAGCCATCGAAGCCAAAAGAATGCGCGGGAGGCCATTCCGGGACGTGGCGGACTTTTCGCGCCGCTGCCGGCTGCGTCCCGACGAGATGACTTTGCTCGCCTACTCCGGGGCGCTTGCGTCGCTCGGCCTTTCCCGCCGCGAGGCGCTGTGGCAGGTGGCGGAAGTTTCCCGCCCGCTCGGGACGCTCTATGAATCTCTTCCTCTTTCTTCCTCCTCGCAAAATTCTCCTCTCCCCGAAATGTCCGCGATCGAAGAGACGACCGCCGACTACCGCGCGACGGACCTCACGGCGGGGCCGCATCTCCTCGAACATCTGCGCCCGGCGCTCGCGGCGCGGTCGATCCTGTCGGCGATGGAGCTACGGAACGTGCCCGAGGG
>CALAQS010000235.1 GCA_937888435.1 uncultured Acidobacteriota bacterium | reverse complement strand
GTGCGTGAGGGCGCGCCGCAGCAGAGCGGAATCGCGAAAGCGATGGCCGAGCGCGCGTTCGAGCGCTCCGAGGGCGTCCTCGGTATCAGCAGCCATCGGGCCTCCCGCGCGATCTTAAGCCGCCGGCGTCGGCGGCGCCGCGTCGCCCGAGACGCTATCGCGGGGTGGGCGTGTGGGCGAACGTGTATTCGCCGAGGAGACGGTCCTCCTTCTCCTCCCGGGCGAGCAGGCGCACGTGCACGACCGCGGGGCCGAGCGCACGCATGGCGGGCATCGCCAGAGCGAGGTTCAGCTCCATTGCGTCGGGGCTGACCGCAACGTCCTCGATGCGATGCTCGCCTCGGCCCTCCACCTCCAAGACGACGTCGAGACGCGAGACAGCCTTGAAATCGGCCTGCAGACGGCCGACCAGCAAGTCGTCCTCCGGAGTGACGGTGCAGGCGACGCGCTCGCCCGGCACCACACGATATTCGCGGGTGTTGAGTCCGTCTTGCGCCGCCTTTTCGAGGAAGGACGGGGTGACGACGACCTGGACCGCGCCCTCGCGGGCCAGGCGCCGTACGCCCTCCCCCAGCGCGACGTGCGCGTCCAGGCGGCCGCTGCACTCGTCGCATTCGAGCAAGTGCTCTTCGACGCGCTCCTCATCGGACGCAGGCCCTTCCCTGAACCAGAAGTCGACGAGCGTTGCCAGATCCAGCGGCTGCCCGCAACGGACGCTCACGGGGTGCCTTCCAGGCATGCGCGCAGCCGCGCGATCGCGCGGTGACGCACCACGCGCACGTTGACCGGGCTCAGTCCCAGCTCGGCGCCGATATCGTCGGAACCGCGCTCCGCATAGAACGACAGGACCACGACGCTGCGCTCACGCTCCGCGAGACCTTCGAGGCAGCGGGCGAGGCGATCGAGGTCGAGGGGCGGCTCGTCGCTTTCGGCCGCCGGTTCCAGCTCGGAGCCGAATCGCTCGAGGAGTCTCTGCCGACGAACGGCCCCGCGCCGGACGTTGGCGACGACCCGGCGGCAGGTTCCGAGGACGAAAGACGCGATGCGCTCGGGCTCTCGGACCTTTCCCGCGCGCAGGCTATCGAACGTCATGAGGACGACGTCCTGGGCGAGGTCGTCCGCAGCCGCAGGGTCGCGGAGGTGCCGGAGGCCGTAAAGGCGAACTCGCGGCGCGAGCCGACGGTACAACTCCGCCTCGGCTCCGCGATCCCCGCTTGCGAGCCGTTGAGCAAGATCGGAATCGCTCGCATCTCGGGCGCGGTCGGAGTCTGCCAAAGGTCGGTCAGCATAGCTCAGACGTTTCCTTCGAACGGGAAGTGTAACGACGGGCCGGGTCGTTACACCTCCCATCCGAGGGGGAACGAAGATGATCACGAATCGCGAGGCGGGTACACGGGTCGACGAGGTCGCCGAGGGGATTTTCCGGATCAGTACTTCCGTGACGGTGATTCCCGGGGGGTTCACGTTCAACCAGTACCTTGTCGTAGACGAAGAGCCGCTCCTCTTCCACACGGGACCCCGCCGGATGTTCCCTTTGGTGAGGGAAGCCGTCGAGGCCGTGGTGCCAATCGAGCGTCTGCGGTACGTGGGACTCTCGCATTTCGAGGCCGACGAGTGCGGCGCACTCAACGAATTCCTCGCCGTGGCTCCGGGCGCCGTGCCGGTCTGCGGGAAGATCGCAGCCATGGTCTCGGTCGACGACGTCGCGGATCGCAAGGCCCGGGCGCTCGCAGACGGCGAGACGCTCGCCCTCGGCCGCCACTCACTGCGCTGGCTCGACACGCCCCACGTCCCGCACGCCTGGGAGTGCGGCTTCTTCTTCGAAGAGAGCACGCGAACCCTCCTCTGCGGTGACCTCTTCACGCAGGGAGGCGCCGAGCACGCACCCGTCACGGAATCGGACATCCTCGGGCCCAGCGAGGCGATGAGGACCGGCCTGGATTACTGGGCCCACACGACGAACACGCGGCCGACGCTCGACCGCCTCGCCGCGCTCGCGCCCACGACGCTTGCCTGCATGCACGGCGCGGCATGGAAGGGTGACGGACGGTCCCTGATACGTGCCCTCGCGGACAGCCTCGAGACTTCGCGGCAACCGGCGGACGCCGTAGCGTCTGTCAGATTCTGACTCTACGCGACCGGGGCTGGGAAACTTGAATCGCAAAGGGCGCGTCGCTCCAGATGGTACCGGAGGAGGGACTCGAACCCTCACGGCCCTTTCAGGCCTGGGGATTTTAAGTCCCCTGCGTCTGCCATTTCGCCACTCCGGCGAGGAGAAGCTTACGCCGGGAGGCGGAGGTGAGTGAGGGGTGGGAATGGAGGCGACGGTCGGAGTCGAACCGACGAATGAGGCTTTTGCAGAGCCTTCCCTTAACCACTTGGGTACGTCGCCGTCCCGCTCGGAGGCGGGATGTTAGCAGGCCCGCGCTCAGCTCGACATGGCGCGCGCGAGGACGAACAGCGACGGATCGAGGGGTTTCGTTTTCCCGGCGACCTCGTCGAGAGGCGTCGCCGCCACGGCCCCTTTGAGCTGGCCGACGAGGATGCCGGACTCCCCCGCCGCGAGGCGCTGGACCGCCGCCGCGCCGAGGCGCGTCGCGAGGAGCCGGTCGAAGGCGCCCGGCGCGCCGCCGCGCTGCACGTGCCCGAGCTGCGTGACGCGCAGGTCGAAGCCGAGGCGCTTCTCGTTGTCCCGGAAGTACTGCGCGAGCACCCGCGCGTTGTGGCGCGCCCCCTCGGCCACGACCACGATCGCGTGCTTTTTGCCGCGCTCGCGCGAGGCGTAGAGCTCCTGCGCGAGGTCCTCGGGGCTCGTCTCCATCTCGGGGATGACGATCGCCTCGGCGCCTCCCGCGATTCCCGCCATGAGCGCGAGATACCCGCAGTCGCGGCCCATGACCTCGACGAGGAACGCGCGCTCGTGGGAGGAGGCCGTGACCTTCAGGCGGTCGATGGCTTCCAGCGCGATGTTGAGGGCCGTGTCGACGCCGATCGTAATGTCCGAGCCCGGCAGGTCGTTGTCGATCGTGGAGGCGACGCCCACGACGGGGAATCCGGCCTTTGCCAGCGCGTTTGCCCCCATCTGAGAGCCGCTGCCGCCGATGACGACGAGGCAGTCGATGCCGCGGGCCCTGAGGACGCCGAGCGCCTGCTCGCGTCCGACCGCGGTCTTGAACGCGTCGCAGCGCGCGCTCCCGAGGATCGTCCCGCCCTGCTGGATGATGCCGCCCACGTCGCGCGGGCCGAGCGGCGAAAGCTCGCCTCCGAGGAGTCCCGCGAAGCCGTGGCGCACGCCAAAGACGCTCCAACCCTGCGCGATCCCCGCGCGGACGACGGCGCGGATCGCCGCGTTCATGCCCGGCGCATCGCCTCCGCTCGTCAGGACGGCCATGCTTCTCATCCTGCCTCCCTTTCCTTCCCCGCTCAGGCGGGGGCGGTGAACGGCCATTCTGCCTTCCTCCGCGCCATCACGAGGTACGCCACGACACCCGCGCCGAGGACGGCGAAACCCGCCGCCTTGAACCCCTTCTCGGGCGAGAGGAAGACGAAGCCCCAGAGGAGGAGCGCGACGAACGCCGGCAGCGGGTAGAGCCACATGCGGAACGGGCGCGCGAGATCCGGCCGCGTCTTCCGGAGGACGAGCGCCGCGGCGACCTGCGCGATGAACGGGATGATCGCGCGGATCGACACGATGGCCGAGACGACGGCCTTGAGATCCAGGAACGAGAACACCGAGGCCGCGCCGCCGAGCGCAAGGAGCGCGACGACGGGATAGCCCTCGGTCGGATGCAGCCGCGCGAACGCCGGGAAGAAGTTTCCGTCCCGCGCGGCCGCGAAAAGGATGCGCGAGTAGCCGAGCGTCAGCGAGAAGACAGAAGCGAACGCGGTCCACAGGATGAGGCCCGTCACGAGGCGCGCGACCGGCCGGCCCGCGAGCACCTCGACGAAGTCCGCGACCGTGGACTTCGAGCCCATGGCCTGCGCCATCGGAAGGACGGAGACGATGCAGGCGTTCATGAGAATGTAGAGGACCGCCACCGAGAGGATCGAGATGACGATGACGCGCGGGATCGTCTTCGTCGGCTCGACGATCTCCTCCGCGAGGTAGCAGACGTTGTAGTAGCCGAGGTAGTCGTACACGGAGAGGATGAGCGCCAGCCCGAGCCCGCCGAGAACGCCCGCGGGCGGCGCGATCCCCGGCGCCGAGATGACCGGCGCTTCCCAGAACCGGAACGCCGCGAGCTTCAGGTGCGGGAGGCCGAGTCCGATCACGATCCCGAGCGTCGCGAGGACGCCGATCCAGAGGACGACCGAGAACTTCCCGATCGCGCCGATCCGGCGCATGAGAAGAAGCGTGACGGCGACGCACAACAGCGACGCCACGGGCGCTTCCCACCTGTCCGGAATCTCCGGAAAGACGAAGTGGAGATAGCGCGAGAAGCCGATCGCCCCCGAGGCCATCGAGAGCGGGGCCGAGAAGATGATCTGGAAGAGGAACAGGAACGACACGAGCCGGCCCCAGCGCGCGGGGCCGTAGGCCTCTCTCAGGAAGGCGTAGGAGCCTCCCGCACGCGGCAGCTCGGCCGACAGCTCGGCCGTGACGAGCCCGTCCGCGATCGCGAGCACGGCGCCGAGGATCCAGGCGCCGATCGCGCGGCCACCGCCCATCGCGGCGAGGATGAGGGGAAGGGTCACGAAGGGCCCGATCCCCACCATGTCGATGATGTTCAGGGCGGTGCCCTGCCAGAGTCCGATCTCGCGCTTGAGCGCCATCAGCGGGAGAGGATAGCCCGCTCTCGGCGTGATTCAGGTGCATCAGGCGCAGAGGGGTGGACGCGTCCTAGATTGCTATTGCGACTGAATCTCAGTTTCAAAGAACATCGACATGCCCAGAGGAGTTACGCTTCCCTTTCGAATGAGACCCCTCCTGCTTCTCGCCGGGGCTTTCCTCGCTGGCCTGCTTTCCGAGTCGTCGGCCGCCCAGCAGGCTCCTGCAACCCCGCTTCCGCTGGCCACGGCCGACGCGTCAGTGCCCGAGCGCGACTGGTCGCTTCACGGCCAGCTCACCTATCAGCTTCAGGGTCACGGCTCGTTCGACTCGCCTTACGAAGGAACGAACAGCTTTCAGGACCGAAAGGAGACGCGGGGCTCTTTCACGTCGACGCTGTTTCTCGGAAGGCGTCTCTGGACGGGGGGCGAAGCGTACGTGAACGTCGAGCTGATCGCGGGTCAGGGATTGAGCCGCGTTCTCGGACTGGCGGCCCCGCCCAATGGCGAGACCTACCGGGTCGACAGCACCGGCCTGAAAGCGAATCTCGCGCGTCTCTTGCTGCGTCAGACGTTCGCGCTCGACGGCGAAGAAGAAGCTCAGGACGACGGGGAGAACCAGATCCAGGGGCGCCGAGCCGCCCGACGGGTCGTCGTGACAGTCGGAAAGATCTCCCTCACGGACGTCTTCGACGCCAACGCGTATGCGCACGACCCGCGCACGCAGTTCAACAACTGGTCCCTTTGGGCGAACGCCGCCTGGGACTATCCGGCGGACACGCGTGGATACACCTGGGGTGTCGCTCTCGAGCTGTACCGCGACGCGTGGGCCGTGCGCCTCGGTTCGTTCATGGAACCCCGGGAAGCGAACGGCCTGGAATTCGACCACGACGTGTCGCGGGCCCACGGCGACGTTCTCGAAGTAGAGCACCGCCATGCGCTCTCCAAGAGGCCTGGAGCTGTCCGAGTTCTCGCCTTCTGGAATCACGCGAACATGGGGGTGTACCGAGAGGCGCTGGAGCTCGCACCCGGGGCGCCGGACATCACAGCGACCCGAGCTCCCGGGCGCTCGAAATACGGCTTCGGCCTCAATCTGGAGCAGGAAATCGTGTCAGGCGTCGGAATCTTCCTCCGCGCCGGCTGGAACGATGGGAAGACGGAGTCGTGGGCCTTTACGGAGGTCGAGCGGGCACTCGCCCTCGGATCGACAGTACGCGGAGATCCCTGGAATCGTCCCCGAGACCTCTTCGGCGTGGCCGTCGCGTTGAACGGAATCAATGGCGACCACCGCGACTATCTCGCCGCAGGAGGGCTCGGATTCATGCTGGGAGATGGCTCACTCCACGCGTCCACGGAAGAGGTCCTCGACGCCTTCTACCGCGCCTCTCTCGCTTCATTCGCTGCCGTCACACTCGAGATCGAGCACTACCGGAACCCGGCTTTCAATCAGGACCGCGGGCCCCTGACCGTTTATGGTCTGCGCCTTCACGCGGATTTCTGAGGGGTCTTCGGGCCGGCGCGCGAATTGCGTAAGATGCGCCACCTGAGTCGTATGCGCCAGTCCGCCGCCCGCTCCGCCGCCGCGTTGCTCCTCGCGGCCCTCCTCGCCCCGGTTTTCGGGGCCGGTGCCGTGCTGGCCGACGACCTGCGTGACATGGCCGCGGGCAACACCGGCCTGGCGGACAACCCCGAGACGCCCGGGCCCGACCTGTACGCGCCGCGCGTCTGGGGTACGGACATCCCGGACATGCCGTCGCTCATCGTGCTCGACGCCCCGGCCGATGTCGCCTGGCAGCATGAGCCCGCTGAAGGCGGCTCGCTCCCCGCCTCCGGACATGATCTCACCCCGCGCCCCTCGCGCTCCCGCGATCTCTCCACGCGCGGCCCGCCCTCCGGCTCCTTCTAACTCCCCTTCATTCCCCGGTTCGACCCTGAAGGTCGGCGGCGCACCCGCGCCGCCGGAAGGAGCTTCTCGTGAAGAGAAACATCGGCCTCGCCGTCGCCGCGCTGTGCGCGCTGGCGGCGGCGTCCGGCCGCTGCGAAGACGTTCCCCGGCTCACGCTCGCCGAGGCCCTGCGCCTTGCGTCCGAGCGCAATCCCGATCTCCTCGCGGCGCGAGCTGACCTGGAATCGGCACGCGCATCGCGGGCCACCGCCGTCGCGCTGCCGAACCCGGCTCTGGCGTATTCGACGAGCAAGATCCCGACTGACGGCTCGCCCGCGAATACGATCTATGGCAACGAGCTCTACAGCCGGTCGTACGACACAGTCGTTTCCGCCTCACAGCTCGTCGAGATCGGCGGAAAGCGCAAGGACCGGCGGGTTTCTGCCGACGAAGGGATCGCAGGCGCCACGGCCCGCCTCGCCGATGTGCAGCGCCTACTCGACGGAGCCGTCGTGCGGGCGTACGCGGCCGCGGACGTGGCGCGCGCGAGCGCGACGATCACGCGCGAGACCGCGGCGTCATTTGGAAAGACCGCGGGACTTGCGAAAGAGCGCGAAGACGCGGGAGAGATCTCCGTCTCGGAGCGGACGCAGATCGAAATAGCCGCCGGCCGCTTTCTCGCCGACGCGGCGCAGGCCGACCTCGCATACGCCAACGCGGTCCGCGCTCTGGGGGCGCTGCTGAACATGCCCGCGGCCGTTCCGGCCGAGGAACTCGATGAACCCGGCGGAATCATGCCGCCCAACCACTCGGCGACGCCGAACGACGAGACCCTCCTCGCGAGCCGCCCAGACCTCGCCGCGCTCGAGGCGGCGGTCCGAAGGGCGGAAGCCGATCTCGCGCTCCAGAAAGCCTTTCGCGTGCCCGATCCCACGCTCCTCGCGCAATATGAAAGGCAGCCACCCGACCAGCGGAACACGGTGGGGTTCGGCGTCTCGCTCCCGCTGCCTGTCTTCAACCTCAACAGCGGCGCAATCCACGCGGCCCAGGTCGCCGTCGAATCCGCCAGGCGCGACCTCGCCCGCGGCCGCGTGCGCGTCCGGCAGGACCTCGCCGCCACGCGCGATGCCTTCGAGACGGCTCGCATGCGGACCCTCCGCCTCGTGAACGATCTCCTCCCGAAGTCCCAGAAGGTGCGCGACACCGTACGCTTCGCGTACGAGCAGGGAGCCGCCTCGCTTCTCGAGCTCCTCGAAGCCGAACGTAACGCCAACGACATCCGCCTCGCCGCGGTTTCCGCGCGGGGCGACCTCGCCGCCGCCCGCGCGGACTTTCTCGCAGCGCGCCCCGGCGCCGATAGGGACAACCCATGACGAAACGCCTCCTCACGGGCCTTCTGGCCGCCAGCCTTCTCACCGCCTGCGGCAAGCGAGCGCCTGACTTCGTGGAGCTTCCGCCCCCCGTGCGTGAGGGCGACACGCTCACGTTCAAACCCGGCTCGCCGCAGCTCGCCGCCTTTAAAGTGGAGCTCGTGGCCGGGCAGAAGCCCGCGCCACTCGCCGTCACGGGCCGCCTCGCGTGGAACGAGGATGCGACCGTCCGCATTCTTCCGCCGCTCGCGGGCCGCCTCGTCGCCCTCAAGGCGCCCGTCGGCGTCCGCGTCGCGGCCGGCGACCTTCTCGCGGAGATCTCCTCGCCGGACTTCGGCCAAGCCCAGTCCGACGCGGCGCGGGCCGCCACGGACCTCGCGGCCGCCGAGCGCACGAAAGAGCGCGTCGCACGCCTCGTCGAGCGCGGGGCGGCGCCCCGCAAGGACCTCGACGCGGCCGACGCCGACCTCTTGCGCGCCCGCGCCGAGGAACGCCGGACCTCGGCCCGGCTCGCGCGATGGGGGGGCGATGCGACGAGAGATGCCGCGCGAGAGCCGGACCAGCTCTTCCGTCTCACCTCGCCGATCGCGGGAGTCGTCGTCGAGCGCAACGCGAATCCGGGCCAGGAAGCGCGGCCCGACGCCCCGGTTCCGCTCTTCGTCGTGAGCGAACCGCGAACTTTGTGGGTTTTTCTCGACGTGACCGAGCGCGACCTCACTTCGGTGAAGGCGGGCGACCGCCTGGCGCTACGGACGGATGCCTACCCCGGCCGTACGTTTCCCGGGCGTCTCGACCTCGTCGGGGACGCGCTCGACCCGGCCTCACGCACCGTGAAGGCGCGCGGGAGCGTGGACAACTCCGTGTCGCTGCTGAAAGCCGAGATGTACGTCACGGTGGAAGTCGAGAGCCGGGTGGTGAAGGAGGCGGCGGTCGTCCCGGCGCGGGCAGTTCTCACGGAGAACGGAAAGCGCTTCTGCTTCGTCGCGGACGGGCCCGCCCGCTTCCGGCGCGTCGCCGTGGAGGTCGGCGTCGAGCGCGACGGCAAGGTGCCTGTCGTCTCGGGCCTGCCTGAAGGCGCGGGCGTCGTCACGGACGGGAGCCTCCTTCTCGCGTCGCTCTTCGCATCCGGAAAGAGCTCGTGATTCGCGCTGTCGTTTCGTACGCGCTCCACAGGCGCGCCATCGTCCTCGCGCTCCTTGCCGTCTTCGTGGCCTTCGGCGTCCTCGCGTTCCTGCGCCTCCCGGTCGAGGCGTATCCCGACGTCACGAACGTACAGGCGCAGATCATCACGCTCTTTCCCGGCCACGCGGCCGAGGAGGTCGAGCGCCTCGTCACGATTCCCGTCGAGAACGAGATGAACGGGATCCCGAAACGCGCTTCGATGCGCTCGATCTCGATCTTCGGGCTCTCCGTCGTCACGATCGTCTTCGAGGACGACGCCGACCGCGCCTACGTCAGGAACCAGACCTTCGAGCGGCTGCAATCCGTACCACTGCCTCAGGGAGCGCAGGCGAACCTCTCGCCCGACTCGACGCCTGTGGGCGAAATCTACCGCTATACCCTCACGGGGCCGCCGGGCTTCTCTCCGCTCGAGCTGAAATCCCTCGAGGACTGGGTCGTGGAGCGGAAGCTGCGCACCGTGCCGGGCGTCGTCGACGTCGTGGGCTTCGGCGGGCCGACGAAGCAATACCAGGTGAACGTCGACCCGCTGAAGCTCAAGTCCTACGCGCTCACGCTGGCGCAGGTGTTCGACGCGCTCTCGAAAGGCAATCGCAACGCGGGCGGGGCCTACATCGAGCACGGCGCCGAGATGTACGTCGTGAGAGGTCTCGGACTCGTCCAGAGCCTTGACGACATCGGCGAGATCGCCGTCGCGACACGGAGCGGGACGCCGATTCGGATCCGCGACGTCGCCACCGTCGGCGTCGGTCCGCGCATCCGGCTCGGGCGCGTCGGGAAGACCGTCTCGAAGGACGACGAGGACGACGTCGTCCAGGGCATCGTGCTTCTCCGCAAAGGGGAGAACGCGCTCGAAGTCCTCGAGCGCGTGCGCGCGAAGGTGGACGAGATCGGCCGCACGGCGCTCCCTCCCGGCGTCAACATCGTGCCGCATTACGACCGCACGGCCCTCATCGACCGCACGCTTCACACCGTGCGCAAGAACATGGCCGAAGGCATCGGATTCGTCCTCGTCGTTCTCGTTGCGTTCCTCGGACTCAAAAATGCCCGGTCCGCGCTCGTCGTCGCGGCTGTCATCCCGCTCTCTCTTCTCGGAGCGTTCCTGCTCCTCGACCTGCGCGGCGTCCCCGCGAATCTCATCTCGATGGGCGCGATCGACTTTGGGATCATCGTCGACTCCGCGGTCGTCGTCATCGAGAACCTGCTCCGCATCCTCGAGGAGCGCGGCGGGAAGGTCCGGTCGCTTTCCGCGGCGATCGTGCAGGCCACGAGCGAGGTCGGGAAGCCCATCCTCTTCTCGAAGGCCATCCTCATCACGGCGTTCCTGCCGCTCTTCACGCTCCAGCGGGTCGAAGGAAAAATCTTCCGCCCGATGGCGCTGACGCTCACCTTCGCGCTTCTGTGGGGCACGATCCTCGCGCTCACGGTCGTGCCCGTCCTCGCGAGCTACGCCGTGAAGAGGTACAGGGCCGAGCCACCGACGCCCGCGACCACCGCCGGGCCCGAATCCCATCATGACTCCGAATCCGTCGTCGTGCGGACTCTCACGCGGCTCTACGAGCCCGCGCTCGGGTTCGTCCTCGAGCGCCGCAAGTCGGTCCTCGCCGCCGCCGTCGTCCTTCTCGCCCTCGGCGGCACGGTCGCCGCGCTGCTCGGTTCGGAGTTTCTGCCGAAGCTCGACGAGGGTGCCCTCTGGGTCCGCGCGACGTTTCCGGAATCGATCTCGCCGTCCGAGGCTTCCCGCATCACGCGGCAGATCCGCGCGACGCTCGCGACCTTCCCCGAGGTGAAGACGGTCGTGAGCCAGCTCGGCCGACCCGACGACGGCACCGACGTGAACGGGTTCGATACGTCGGAGTTCTACGTCGATCTCATCCCACGCGATCGCTGGACGACCGCGAGGACGCGGGACGCGCTTTCGGACGCCATGAACCGGAGGTTGTCCGCGATTCCCGGGATAGAGCTCACGTTTTCGCAGGTCATCGAGGACAACGTGAACGAGGCGATCTCCGGAGTCAAGAGCGAGCTGTCGGTGAAGATCTTCGGCGAGGATCCTGCCGTGTTGCAGACCCTCGCGGACCGGATGGCCACCGTGCTCGAGGCCGTTCCGGGCGCCGTCGATGTCGCGCCTGAGCGCCTCTCGGGGCAGCCCCAGATCCAGATCTCGGTGGACCGTCCCGCGATCGGCCGGTACGGCTTGTCCGTTTCGGACGTGGAGACCGTGATCGAGACGGCGCTCGGCGGGGCCGTGGCAACGCAAATCCTCGAGGGAGAGAAGACGTTCGACCTCGTCGTGCGTGTCGATCCTGGCGCGGTGTCGGACCAGGAATCCATCCGCGCGATTCCGATTCTCGGCCCGAACGGCGAGAAGCTCACGCTGGGCTCCGTCGCCGACGTGCGCCTGGCACCCGGCTCGGCGCGCGTCTTCCGCGAGGAAAACTCGCGGCGCATCGCCGTGAAGTTTTCCGTCCGCGGGCGAGATCTCGGCTCTCTCATCGGCGAGGCGCAGAAGAAAGTCGATGCCGCCGTGAAGGTCCCCCCCGGGTACCGGCTCGAGTGGACCGGGGCGTTCGAGAACCAGCAGCGGGCCCTCAAGCGTCTCATGGTCGTCATTCCGATCACGCTCGCCGCCATCTTCTTTCTGCTCTTCGCCGCGTTCGACTCGCCGCGCCTCGCGACACTCATCCTGCTCAACGTGCCCTTCGCCGCCGTGGGCGGCCTCTTTGCCCTCCCGCTCGCGGGTCTGACCCTTTCGGTCTCGGCGCTCGTCGGGTTCATCGCGCTCTTCGGTGTTTCCGTGCAGAATGGCGTGCTCCTCGTCGAGCGCATCCGTGATTTGCGCCGTGCCGGGCGGACGCTCGTCGACGCAGTTATGGAGGGCGCGCTCACGCGCTTCCGACCTGTGCTGATGACTGCCACCATGGCCGCCTTCGGCCTGCTTCCCGCCGGACTGTCGCACGAGGTCGGCGCGGAGACGCAGCGGCCGTTCGCCGTCGTCATCATCGGCGGCCTCGTGACTGCCACGCTGCTCACGCTGTTCGTCCTGCCGGTTCTCTACGATCTCTTCGAACGCGAGGAGGAGGAATACTGATGCGATACGTCGTCGGCTTCTTTCCGCCAGACCGCCTCTTCACCATCGTGGACGCGCTCTCGGAGCGCCATGTCCACGGACTCACCATCTCCGACGCGCGCGGATTCGGTCAGGAGCACGACGTGTCACACCCCGACCATCACGAGCACCTCGGCGTGGAGATGACGAAGAAGATCCGCGTCGAGATCTTCTGCCGTGACGAGGAGGTGGCGGGCATCCTCGACGTGCTCTACACGTCCGGGCACAGCGGGCGCCGTGGCGGCGGCAAGGTTTTTGTCCTCAGCGTTCTCGACGCGCTCCGCATGAAGACCGGCGAGCACGGCGAGGAGGCGCTCGGCCCCCCGGCGGAGCGGTAGGCGTCAGCCGCGCTTCAGGACGTCCTTCGCGATCGTGTTGAGCTGCATGAACGAAGTCCCCTCGTAGATCTTCCCGATCTTTGCGTCGCGGTACATCTTCTCGAGGGGGTAGTCTTTCACGTAGCCGTAGCCGCCGAGGAGCTCGAGGCCGCGCGACGTGCACATCTCGGCGACCTCGGAGCCCTTGAGCTTCGCGATCGCGGCCTCCCGCGCGAACGGCAGGCCGTTCTCTTTCAGGCGCGCCGCGTTGTAGACGGCGAGGCGCGCGCACTCGAGCTCCATGTCCATGCGGGCGAGCTCGTGCTGAACGGCCTGGAACTGCGCGAGAGGCTGGCTGAACTGCCGGCGTTCCTTCACGTACTTCGTCGTGTAGTCGAGCGCGCTGCGCGAAATACCGACCATCTGCGCGCCGATCCCGATGCGGCCCTCGTTCAGCGTCTCGATCGCGATCTTGTATCCCTCGCCCACGTTGCCGACGACGTTCTCGGCGGGCACCTCGACGTCCTCGAACGCGAGCGCGAGCGTGGAGGACGCGCGGATTCCGAGCTTGTCCTCCTTCTTGCCCTTGTGGAAGCCCTTCCACTGCGACTCGACGAAGAAAGCGGTGATGCCCTTGTAGCCCTTGCTCTTGTCGACGCTCGCGAAGACGAGGAACAGCTCGGCCTCGAGGCCGTTCGTGATCCAGAGCTTGCCGCCGTTCAGGAGGTAGCGGTCGCCCTTCGGCGTCGCCGTCGTCGCGAGGGCGAACGCGTCGGACCCCGACCCGGCCTCCGACAGCGCATACGAGGCGACTTTCTGCTTCGCGAGCTGCGGGAAATACTTTTTCTGCAAGGCCGGCGAGGCCCAGCGCAGGATCGCGTTGTTCACGAGGGTGTTCTGGACGTCCACGACGACGGCGCAGGCCGCGTCGACGCGGGCGAGCGCTTCGATGATGGCGATCGACGTCGTGAAGTTCGCGCCGAGGCCGCCGAACTCCTCCGGAATCTCGATTCCCATGAGATCGAGGTCGAAGAACTTCCGGATGAGGTCCGGGTCCATGACGTTCGCCCGGTCCATCTCGCCCGATCTGGGGCCGATCGTCTCCAGGGCGAAGTCGTAGACGCCTTCAGCCAGCTCCCGCTCGGAGTCGGAAAGGACGGAGACCGGCGGGATGACAGGCGAATCGGTAGCGACGGACATCGGATTGCCTCCAGAGAGGGAGGATACAGAAAAAAGAGGAAGAGCCGGGCTTCGCCCGGCTCTTGGAATCTCTTCGAATGAGAGGGCCAAGGGAGGCGCGGGGGGATGCGAACCCGGCGCCACCCGACGAATGACGGACGACGCATCCCCCCGCACGAGATCTAGAACGAAAGGCGCGCCCCCCACTTCAGCTGGTAGCGCGAGCGGAGGTCGTTGGTGCTGTATTGCTTCCCCTCGTTGAGCGCGCCCGAACTGACCGTATAGATCGGCTTGCCCGTGGCGGCGTCGATCCCCGAATAATTGAGTGCGGTGTAAGTCTGGAAGTTGACGTAACGGAGGAGTCCCGCGTTGCTGTCGACCAGGTTGATCAGGTTCAGGATGTCGAACGTCAGCTGCACCTGGACCACCGTGATCGGCAGCGTCACGTCGTAGTGAAAGTCGAGCGAATGGATCCACGGGGCGTCGAGCGCGTTGCGCGGAGCGACCTGGCCGCGGTACTTGTCAAGGCCCGTCGTCGAGAGGAAGGTGTTCCACTGAGCTTCGGTGGGAGCCCCCGCTCCCTTCCAGACGATGTCGCTGTAGTTCTGGGGCACGAAGAGTTGGTCGTTGCCCGAGGCCCCGTCCTGGTTCGGGTCACCGCCCATCAGGATCGAGTAGGGCTGCCCCGACTGGGCGAAGTAGACCAACCCGACGTTGTGGTTCAGAGGCCCCGTCTTGAAGGCCTGCGACACGACGAGGTTGAAGCGATTCGGCACGTCGAAGAAGGAGCGCGTGAGCTGCTGGGTGTAGATGTCGCCGTTCCCCGTCTGGAACTGCCAGTTCGAGAGTGCCACGCTGGACGTCGCCTCGAATGCGGACTTCGCGTTCATGTAGGCGTACGACCCGTTGACGTAAAGACCGAAGGGGAAGCGCTTCTCGAGCTGCACGACGAGGTTCTGCTGCTCGCCCTTCGTGGTGTTGGAAAGGAGGATCATGTCGTTGAACGCCGTGCTGGATTTCTTGTAGATGGGCGCGCCGTAGAACGTCGTGTTCCCGCTCGGCACCCTGTTGATGTCGTAGTAGAAGACGTCCTCGAGCGTCTTCGTGTACATCGCCTCGACGCTCCCGCGGATCCCGAACGGGAGCTCGCGGTCGTACGCCAGGGTGCTGCGAAGGACCTTGGGGAACTTGAAGTTCGGATCGATCCCGTTGACCGTGATCGCGGACGTTCCCGGAGGGAAGTTCTTCGGCGGGTTGTTGGGATCCGGGTTGAAGGGGACGTTGGTCGCGCTCAGGTTCGTGATCCCGATGCCGGTGTTGCCGTATTCGTCGGAGATCCAGACGAACGGCGTACGTCCCGCGAAGACGCCGATTCCGCCGCGCACCTGATCCTTGCCCGACTCGGTCGGGTTCCAGTTGAACCCAAGGCGGGGCGAGATGATCACTTGGTTGCTGGGCAAGTTGCTCGAGTCGACCCCGAAGGTGTTGAAGATGAGCGGGTTGTAGGTCGGCTTGTCGGTGAGCCGCGGGAGATCCCCCCGGATGCCCAGGTTCAGCGTGAAGCTGTTACTGACCCGCCACTGGTCGCCCGCGTAGAGGCCCCACTGCTGGGCGCCGAACTGGGACGCCGGATTGAATCCGGGGGTGCCGAACTGGACCTGGTATCGGGCCGCGGTCCCGGCGGCAAGGCTGAAGGGGTCGCCGGGAGTGTTGATGCTGTTGAAGAAGTACGTCCCGTAGACGTCCTGGACGAAAAGGTTGTCGAACTTGAAGAACTCGTCGTGAGTTCCGACCGTGATCGTGTGGTTTCCCTTGATCAGCGTGAAGTCGTCGGTGACCTCGGTGATCTTCTGATTGAGCGAGTTCGCTCCGGAAGAGCGTTCGGTTCCTGCGACGAGGGAGTAGGCCCCGCCCCCGGTACACCCACTTGAGGTGGGCGAAAGGGGCGAACTGCAGACGTAGACCCCCGGGAAGGCCGCCGGCACCGCGCGAACGTCGTTGATCGTCTGGTAGCCGACGCGGCCCTGGTTGAACGAGTCGGCGCCGAAGACGCTGTTGACCTGCAACACCCCCGAGTTCGTCTTGTTGGTGATCGTGTACCCGGAATTCTCGAAGGTATAGGCGCTCCCCGAGATGCGGCTCTGGCCGAGCGTGTCCTCCAGGGCGTCGACGTAGTTGTACCGGAACGTCACCTGGTCGGAGCTCGTGGCGTTGAAATCGAGCCGGCCGAACAGCAGGTTGCTGTTCGTCCTCTCGTTGTAGTCCCCGAGCCCGCCCGGGTTGTAGCCGTACTTGTTGATCAGGATGCTCTGGAACTGGGCGGCGCCCGCCGGATCCTTGTACGTGTTGACCGTCGACCCGTCGGCGGACCCGCCGGTCGGTTGCGAGAGCTTGTTCCTCTCGCCGCTGGCGAAGAAGAACAGCTTGTCTGTCAGGATCGGTCCGCCCACGCGGGCGCCGAGCTGGTCGTAGTCGAAGGACGAGATCGGCTTGTCGAGCGCGTCGCCGTAGGCCTGCGGGACATTGCTGCCGATGTACTTCTGGTTCCGCTTCGAGCCGTAGGCAGAGCCGTGGAAGTCGTTCGTCCCGCTCCGCGTGATCGCGTTGATGGCGCCGCCGGTGAACCCACCCTGCTTGATGTCGTAGGGGGAGATGGCGACCTGGATCTCCTGGATGGTGTCGAGCGAGATGGGCTGCGTGTCGGTCAGGCCGCCCGGGGTGCCGGTGCTGGAGAGCCCGAACAGGTCGTTGTTGACCGCGCCGTCGATCTGGATCGTGTTGTACCGGTTGTTCATGCCTGCGATGGAGATGGTCGTCTGCGTCGAATCGCCGGGCTGCACGTTGACGTATGGGTTCGTCCGAACGAAATCCTGGAACTGCCGGCGGATCGTCGGCAGGGTCTTGATCTCGTCCTGCGGGATCGACTGAGAGGATCCCATCCGTTCCGGGCTGATGAACGGAATCTCCTTGCCCGTCACTTCGACGTTCTCCTTCACCGCCTGGATTTCCAGCTCGAATTCGAGATCGCGCTTTTCCCCGAGGGCGACGGTAATGTCCTTGAGGGACTCGGTCCTGAAGCCGCTGATCGTCGCCGTCACCGTATAGGGTCCACCCACGCGGACATTCAGCATGGCGAACCGTCCGCCGGCCGAAGTCACGGCCGTGTAGCGGGTGCCGGTGGGGACGTGAACCGCATCCACCGAGACGCCGGGGAGAGGGCTCTTGTCCGACTTGATCGTCACGATCCCCAGGAGATCACCGGTGGTCAGCTGGCCGAACGCGGGGACGGCCGACAGGAGAAAGGCCGCGATCGCGGCGAAGGCGAACGGAAGTCCGAAACGGGGGCGCAATGTCATGTAATCACCTCTGCTGAAATTGGAAAATGAATGAAAAGGAAAACGAAGCGCAGACTTGCAGTCGGGTGTAAACATTCTGTGAAGGCAGCGTCATGAAAGGATCTCTCCGACGAACTTTTTCCCATCCTATCGCGGGTTCGCCGGGCGCCGTCAACTGGTCCTTGAGGAAAAGTTAGGGCGCCGGGATTCGCGCGGCCACTGGGGCAAATGCATCAGCCTTTCCGCCTCGGCCCGGACCCATGATTAGAGTGGTTGCCTTTCCACTGTTCCCCCCGTTCGACATCCCGTCCGGCGAAAACCCGGCGGGCCCAATAGACCGACAGGAGGTTTCATGTCAGATACTCTGAAAACCCTCGAGGCCGAGGTCGAGGTCCCATCCGGGAAAAAGCCGGGCCCCACAGGAGGTTCCAAGTCGGTGTACGTGAAGAATCTGATGGCCGAGGTCAAGGCAAAGAACCCGGCCGAGCCCGAGTTCCACCAGGCGGTCGAGGAGGTTGCCGAGTCGCTTCAGCTCGTCCTCGAGCAGCGGCCGGAATACCGGAGCGCCAAGATCCTGGAGCGGATCATCGAGCCCGAGCGGGTCCTCATGTTCCGGGTGTCCTGGCAGGACGACCAGGGGACTTACAGGGTCAACAGGGGATTCAGGATCCAGATGAACAGCGCCATCGGGCCCTACAAGGGAGGGCTCCGCTTCCACCCCTCGGTCAACCTCGGGATCCTGAAATTCCTCGCCTTCGAGCAGGTCCTCAAGAACTCGCTGACGACGCTGCCGATGGGCGGCGGTAAGGGTGGTTCGGACTTCGACCCGAAAGGCAAGAGCGACGGCGAGGTCATGCGCTTCTGTCAGAGCTTCATGACGGAGCTTTTCCGCCACATCGGACCCGACACCGACGTCCCTGCCGGTGACATCGGCGTGGGCGGACGCGAGATCGGCTTCCTCTTCGGCCAGTACAGGAGGCTGAAAAACGAGTTCTCCGGCGTCCTAACAGGCAAGGGTCTCAACTGGGGCGGCTCGCTGATTCGCCCCGAGGCCACCGGCTACGGTGCCGTGTACTTCGCGTCCGAGATGCTCGGCACGAGGGGCCAGACGCTGGAAGGAAAGACCTGCCTCGTCTCCGGCAGCGGCAACGTCTCGCAGTACACGGTCGAGAAGCTCATCCAGCTCAAGGCGAAGCCCGTGACCCTCTCCGACTCGGGCGGCTACATCTACGACGAGGCGGGAATCACGGCCGAGAAGCTGGCCTTCGTGATGGACCTCAAGAACGTCCGCCGCAGCCGCATCAAGGAGTACGCCGACAAGTTCAAGGGCGCCGTGTACACGCCGGTGGACCCGAAGCTCGACCACAACCCGCTCTGGACCCACAAGGCGCAGTGCGCCTTCCCGAGCGCCACCCAGAACGAGATCAACGGCTTCGACGCGGCGCACCTCCTGAGGGGCGGCGTCTACGCGGTGGCCGAGGGCGCCAACATGCCGACGACGCTCGACGGCGTGAAGGTCTTCCTCGACGCCGGCATTCTCTACGGGCCCGGAAAGGCCGCGAACGCGGGCGGCGTCGCGACCTCGGGGCTGGAGATGTCGCAGAACAGCATGCGCATGTCCTGGACCCGCGAGGAGGTGGACAACCGGCTGCACCTCATCATGAAATCCATTCACAGGGCCTGCCGCGAGACGGCCGACCAGTTCGGGACACCCGGCAACTACGTCAACGGGGCGAACATCGCCGGCTTCCTCAAGGTCGCCGACTCGATGATCGACCAGGGACTCGTCTAACCTAGGCCCCGGAGGCGGCGTGGAGGAATCTCCCTCCAAGCCGCCTCCCGGGGAGCAATCGATGTCCGAACGAGGCCCGGACGGCCCGACCCTCCGCTCGGAGAGCCCGTGGGGCGGGTTCCACGACCTGATGCAGTACCGGGTCCAGGACATTCTGCTCGTCTCCAGCCTCTACGATTCCTTCATCCTCGCGGAGGACGGCCAGCTCAACGAGCGGATCCTCTCGGAGTCGCTCGAGTTGAACCTCCGGCACGTGCCGGGTGTCACCCGGGTGTCGACCGGCGAAGAGGCGCTCGCTCTCGCCCGCAAGGAGCCCCGCTTCAACCTCGTCATCACCTCGATGCACGTGGGCGACATGGACGCCATCGGCCTGGCCCGGCGGCTGAAGGACGAGGGCCTGAAGGCTCACGTGGTCCTCCTGGCCTACGACCATCGCGAGCTGACCCGGTTCCTCGAAAAGCGCGACGCCTCCGTGCTCGACGGGATTTTCCTCTGGCGCGGCGACGTGAGGATCGTCCTGGCCATCGTGAAGACGATCGAGGACCGCATGAACCTCGCGCACGACACGGGCGTGAGGGGGGTCCAGGCGATCATCCTCGTCGAGGACAGCGTTCCGTTCGCCTCCTCCTTCCTGCCGGTGCTCTATACCGAGGTGATCAACCAGTCGCACAACCTCGTACCCGAAGGGGTCAACCTCTCGCACAAGCTGATGCGCCTGCAGGCTAGGCCGAAGATCCTCCTCTGCCGCACCTTCGAGGAGGCGTGGGAGCTCTTCCAGACCTATCGGGAGAACATCCTCGGGATCATCTCCGACATCGAGTTCCCGCGCGACGGCGAGCTCGCCCCGCTTGCCGGCGTGGAGCTCTCGCGCCGCGTGCGCGAAGAGCAGCCCGACATCCCGATCATGCTGCAGTCGAGCCGCAGCGAGAACGAGGCGCTGGCCAAAGAGGTGGGAGCCTCTTTCCAGCTCAAGGGCTCGCCGGTGCTCCTCCAGCAGCTCCGGCACTTCATCGCCGAGAACTTCGGGTTCGGCGACTTCGTCTTCCGGCTGCCCGACGGCACCGCCCTCGGTCGCGCGCACGACCTCAAGACGCTGGAGGAGATGCTCCACACGGTCCCCGCGGAATGCCTCGCCTATCACGGCGAGCGCAACCACTTTTCGACCTGGCTGAAGGCGCGCACCGAGTTCGCCCTGGCCCACAGCCTCCGGCCGCGCACGGTCGCCGACTTCGGCGGCCTGGAAAACCTGAGGCGGCAGCTCATCCAGGCGATCCAGGAGTACCGCGCCCAGAGGGGCCGGCGCATCGTGGCAGATTTCGACCGCGCCACGTTCGACGGCTCCCCGGGGTTCTGGCGCCTGGGCGGCGGCTCTCTCGGAGGCAAGGCCCGCGGCCTGGCTTTCGTCAACGTGCTCTTGGACGACAACCGGGTCCGCAGCCGTTTTCGGAACGTGAACATCTCCGTTCCGTCCGCCGTCGTCCTCGGTGCAGACGTCTTCGACCGGTTCCTCGACGAGAACGGCCTGCGCGACTTCGCGATCGAGACGGACGACGACGCGGCCATCCGCCGCCGCTTCCACGCGGCCGTGTTCCCCGAGGACACGGCGCAGGACCTGGACGCATACCTCGAGGCGGCCCCTTACCCGCTCGCCGTGCGCTCCTCGAGCCTGTTGGAGGACTCGCAGTACCAGCCTTTTGCCGGCGTCTACGACACGTACATGCTGCCGAATAACCACGGCAGCCGCGCCATCCGCCTCTCCCAGCTCCTGGCGGCCATCAAGAGGGTCTACGCCTCCACGTTCTCGCACCGCGCGAAGGCCTACCTCGACGCCACGCCCTACCGACTCGAAGAGGAGAAGATGGCCGTCGTCCTCCAGCGGATCGTAGGAGCCTCGCACGGCGATCGCTTCTATCCGTCGATCTCGGGCGTGGCGCGGTCGCACAACTTCTATCCCTCGCCGCCCATTCGGACGGAGGACGGTATCGCGGCCGTCGCCCTCGGCTTCGGGGAAAGCGTCGTGGACGGCGAGGCCTGCGTGAGGTTCTGCCCGAAATACCCCCGCCACCTCGTGCAGTTCTCGTCCGTCGACGACATCCGCCAGAATTCGCAGCGGGAGTTCTTCGCCCTGGACCTACACGACTCCCAGGCGCGGCCCGCTCTCCACGAGTTCGTCCTCGAGCGCTACGGCCTCGAGATCGCCGAAGAGGATGGGACGCTGGCTCTCGTGGGCTCCACGTACTCCCCGGAGAACGAGGCCGTCTACGACGGCATTTCGCGCCCCGGCGTCCGCCTCGTCACGTTCGCTCCGATCCTCAAGCACGAGACGTTTCCGCTGGCCGAGATCCTGGCCACGCTGCTTTTGGTCGCGACCCGCGGCACAGGCGCCCCGGTGGAGATCGAGTTCGCCGTCGACCTCCTGAGCCCGGAGAGCGCGCCGAAGGAGCTCGGCTTCCTGCAGCTCCGTCCGCTGGCCCTCTCGAGAGAGCTGACCGAACTGCAGATCGGCGAGGTGGACCGTAAAGATCTCGTCTGCCAGAGCGCGACCGTGCTCGGAAACGGCCGTATCGACGACGTGCGCGACCTCGTCGTCGTCGACTACGACCGCTTCGACCGCACGAAGAGCCATGTCGCGGCGGACGAGGTCGCCGACTTCAACGCCTACCTCTCGAGCCGGGGGACTCCCTACGTCCTCATCGGAGTCGGTCGCTGGGGCTCGGCGGACCCGTTCCTCGGGATTCCCGTCACGTGGGACCAGATCTCCGGCGCGCGCGTCATCGTCGAGACCGGCTTCAAGGACTTCCGGGTGACGCCCTCTCAGGGCACGCACTTCTTCCAGAACCTGACGGCGAACAACGTCGGCTACTTCACCGTCAACCCCGAGCTGGGAGACGGCTTCATCGACTGGGCCTGGCTCTCAGCGCAGCCGGTCGTGAGCGAAAAGTCGTGCGTGAGGCACTTGAGCTTTCCCGACCCCGTCGTCATCAAGATGAACGGCCGAAGGAACGAGGGGGTCATTCTCAAACCGGATTCGGGAGCTTGAGCGCAGCGCACGGCGGCCCAGGGCGCCTCGACCGCCTCCGGGGCATCGCTTAGACTGGCCTGATTCGGAGGATCGATGACCTCATCCATCGGATTCCTGGAGACCGTCAACCAGAACTTCGACGCCGCCGCCAGCTTTCTCGACTACCCGCCGGGACTCCTCGACCAGATCAAGGTCTGCAACAGCATCTACAAGTTCCGCTTCCCGG
>CALAQS010000234.1 GCA_937888435.1 uncultured Acidobacteriota bacterium | reverse complement strand
GGCCGCTTCGGCCGCCTCGGCGTTCTCTCGTTCAACGGGAACAAGATCATCACGACCTCGGGCGGAGGCA
This sequence comes from uncultured Acidobacteriota bacterium, assembly GCA_937888435.1. GTDB lineage: Bacteria > Acidobacteriota > Thermoanaerobaculia > UBA5066 > UBA5066 > Fen-183. The sequence continues at coordinate 2,300 of CALAQS010000234.1, read as the reverse complement.
TGCTGCTGTCCGACGAGGAGCCGCTCGTCAGGAAGGCCCGTTTCCTGGCGACGCAGGCGCGCGAAGCCGCCGCCCACTACGAGCACCGTGAGATCGGGTTCAACTACCGGATGAGCAACATCCTCGCCGCGATCGGCCGCGGCCAGTTGCACGTCCTTCCCGAGCGGGTCGCCGCGCGGCGCCGAAACTTCACGCTCTACGCCGAGGCGCTGGGTGACCTGCCGGGCATTTCGTTTATGCCCGAGGCGCCTTATGGCACGGCGAACCGCTGGCTGACGTGCGTGCTCATCGACCCGAAGTCCTTCGGAGCGACGCGCGAGGACGTGAGGCTCGCGCTCGAGCGCGAGAACATCGAGTCGCGGCCGCTCTGGAAACCGATGCACATGCAGCCGGTCTTCGCGGGCTGCCGGAGCGTCGGCGGGAGCGTGTCCGGCTCGCTTTTTGCCAACGGACTTTGCCTTCCCAGCGGCTCGAGCCTGACCGACGAGGACCGCGCCCGCGTCGTCGCGCACGTGCGAAACGCCGCCGGATCCGTTCGACGCGGATAATCCGGCAGTGAACCCCTCGCCGCGCGTGCCGTCCTCCGGCCTTCTCGCCCGGCTGAAGAGGCGCCCGGTTCAATACCTTCTCGACGTCGCCGCGCTCAGCGCGGCCTTCGTCCTGTCCTATCTGATCCGGTTCGAATTCACGCTGCCGCACGACATGCGCGCCCTCTGCCTGCGCCAGCTTCCGCTCGTCGTGCTCTTTCAGTTCGCGGCGCTCTCGGTCTTCGGCGTCTACGCCTTCATCTGGCGCTATGTGGGAATGGCCGAGCTGAAAGCCTTCGTCCGGGCGGCGGTCACGGCCCTCGTGCCGCTCGTCGCCATGCGACTCGCGTTTCCCGAGAGTCTGCGCGACTTCCGCGTGCCGCTCTCGATCCTGCTGCTGGACGCCTGCCTGGCGTTCGGCGCGGTCGTGGGGCTGCGCGTCCTCCGCCGGCTCTTTTTCGAACGCTACGAGAAAGGGGGCCGCCGCGAGGCCACCGACGTGGAGAAGAAGCGTGCGCTTCTGGTGGGGGCGGGCCGCGCGGGCGTCCTGGCCGCCAAGGAGATTCTCGGGCGCGAGGATTCGGGCCTCGACGTGCGTGGATTCGTCGACGACGACCCGCTGAAGCAGGATTCGGTCATCCTCGGACTCCGCGTGCTTGGAACCACCGCCGACCTGAAAGGGCTCGTGAAGCACCTCGCGATCGACGAGGTCGTCATCACGATCGCGCAGGCCCCTCGGCGCGAGATCCGGCGCATGGTGGGGATCTGCGAGGAGATCCCCGTGCGGGTGCGGATCATGCCCGGCATCTGGGAGATCCTTCAGGGGAACGTCAAGGTCAGCAGCATCCGCGACGTGGAGATCGAGGACCTCCTCGGCCGCGATCCGGTGCACCTCGACGAGGAGCTGTTGAGGGCGTTCCTGTCCGGCCGGCGCGTGCTCGTCACCGGGGCCGGAGGCTCGATCGGCTCGGAGCTGTGCCGTCAGGTCGCCCGCCTCGCGCCGGCCTCGCTCCTCCTCGTGGAGCGCGCGGAGTTCGTGTTGTTCGACGTCGATCGCGAGATCCGGCGCCTGTGGCCCGGCTTGAACGTGATTCCGCTCGTTGGGGACGTTGGCGACGAATCGCGCATGCGCTCGATCTTCGAGGTGCACCGGCCGGAGGTCGTCCTGCACGCGGCGGCGCACAAGCACGTCCCACTCATGGAAGGAAACCCCGGCGAGGCGATCCGCAACAACACGCTGGCCACCAGGACGCTCGCGAGGATCGCGGGCGAGAGCGGCGCCGAGGTGTTCGTCCTGATCTCCACGGACAAGGCCGTTCGCCCGACGTCCGTCATGGGCGCCAGCAAGCGTCTCGCGGAGCTCGTCGTGCAGGATCTCGACGGCCGCTTCCCCACGCGGTTCCTCGCGGTCCGTTTCGGAAACGTGCTGGGCTCGACGGGCTCGGTGATCCCGATCTTCCGCGAGCAGATCCGGGCGGGCGGGCCGGTCACGGTCACGCATCCGGAGATGGTTCGTTTCTTCATGACGATTCCCGAGGCGAGTCAGCTCGTGCTGCAGGCCGGGGCGATGGGAAAAGGCGGGGAGATCTTCATCCTCGACATGGGCGAGCCGGTGAAGATCGTGGATCTCGCGCGGGACATGATCTCGCTTTCCGGACTTCGGCCGGGAGAGGACGTCGAGATCGTCTTCACGGGCATGAGACCGGGCGAGAAGCTGTACGAAGAAGTCGCGACGACCGGGGAGAACGTCGCGCGAACGGGTCATCCCAAGAT
>CALAQS010000233.1 GCA_937888435.1 uncultured Acidobacteriota bacterium | reverse complement strand
ACTCAGGTTCCTGGGCGGCCTCGCGACGGTCAATTGGACTGCGACGAGGAGCGGAATCGCCGCGGCGGACACCTCCCTCCTCGGCCTCCCACCCGACGGCATGAAAGCCGACGGCACGGAAAGCACCTGGGGAGCGGATCCAAAGAAGGCCTGCAATCGGGCCTACGGGGTCATTCTGTGTACGGACGGCCAGTCGAACACCTGCAATACGGGCACATCAAAGGGACCGGACTGGGAATGGGACAACGACGTTGCGCCGACGGCGTGCGAATTGGACACGGGCGGGACCGATTTTACGAACTTCCCTCCGGGTAAGGCGGAAGCGATGTATCTGGACGCGCGCCAGGCAGCGGCGGGAGACGCCATCGTGCGGGCCCGGACGTTCGCGATCGGAATCTCGCCCGACGTCTCACGTTGCGAGCTGAACCGCACAGCGTATCGCGGCCGCACCGACGCGAGTGCGGCGAAGAAGGATGCCGGGTTCGTCCTTTACGATTGCTTCGACCCGCCGGCCCTGCGCGGAGACGTCCGCCTGCCGCACATCAACCCGACCACTAATCAAGGTCCGACCGCCGGGACCTCGGTCCCGACTGACGATAGCGGGGCGGCCGCCCCCGGCACGACCGCGTGCCCCGGCCCTATGCCCCCCCCGTTCCCACCCCTGCAGACGGTGACTTTGCCAACCGTCAACCGGTTCGGCCCGGACCAGGCGTCGCCGGACAACAACGACTACGCCTTCTTCGCGAGCGACGCCCGGGCGCTCTATGACGCCTTCCTCGCGATCGTGCGGGGTTCGGCGAGCGGCGACTACACGACGAGCTCTCCCGTCTCGGGAGCGTCCGTGAGCCTCGGAAACACGGTCGTCCTGACCTCGGCGACGTATCCGCTCTGGCACGGCCACATCAAGGCGAAGGACACGACCAACCCGCTCGCCATCGTCGACCTCTGGGACGCGGGAGACGTCCTGACGAACCCGGACTTGACAAAGCCGTGGCAGCCGACGCCCGCGACCCGGCAGCTCTACACGTGGGATCCGGGCACCGGTGCCCTGATTGCGATCGTCGCGGGCAACGCCGGGACGATCCAAGCCCTCTGCGGCGCCCCCTGTGTGGCACTCAACCCGCCCACGGGCGTCGATTCCACGGTCATCGATTTCATCCGTGGAATCGATACCCGGGATTTCATTCTTGGACCGGGAAACGTATTGGTTCCCAACCCCAACAAGGGTCTCCCGCGCGCCTGGCTGCTGGGTCCGTCCATCAACGTGACGCCCGCGATCGTGGGCCCCGCGCAGCAGTATTTCCAAGCGGGAAACGTCGTGGATCATAAGTCCTTCGAGGCCACGTACGCGACCCGGCGCAAGCTCGCGTGGCTGGGCGCCGACGACGGATTCCTGCATGCGTTCGATCTCGACGACGGCGCTGAAGTGATCGGCCTCCTGCCCCCGAACCTGATCGCGAGCCAGATCACGCTCTACAACACCTTCCTCGACCCGGACCCGCAGGTTTCGACGGACACCGGACAGAACGAAGGGTTCACGTTCGACGAGCACACCTGGGGGGTCGCGAGCTCCCTGAGGTTCGCGGACGTGTATTTCGGCGCTCCGACGAACGCCTACAAGACGGTCGGGTTCCTGACCGAGGGACCGGGAGGCAGCCTCATCGCCGCGATCGACATCACGCACCCCTATCCGGACCGCGCCAGCACCCCGGCCGTTCCCCATGACCCGAACTACGATCCGGCGAAGCCGGTCGAGATCCTCTGGACGAAGGACTCTTCGAACTACGCGGGCCTCTTCGGCGGCTGGAGCGTGCCCGCGGTCGCGAACGACACGTTCACCACGAGCAAATTGACGTTCGGCGCCGGCATCAACCCGACGAGCCTCTACAAAGCCGCCGATCAAAAGAACGCGGACATCTTCGTGGTCGACCCGGCCGACCCGGTCATCCCGGGCAAACTCCTGTCCACGACCGTGGTCACGCCTCTCGCCTCGCCGAGCCCTCTCGTGGGCCTCCAGACGTTCACCGACTCGATCTTTTTCCAGACGAACGCCCCGGGCTTCCAGAACGACAACCGAGCGAATCTCGTGCTCCAGGGCGACGAGAACGGCCGCGTCAACGCGCTCTGGGGGAACTGGGCGAGCCCGACCTCGGGCGTCCTCATCGACCTGAACGCGGCGGCGGGAAACGCTGGCGTAGTTCCTACGAGTGCCGATCAGGTTATTCCTCAGCCGCTCTACTACTCGCCGGCGGCGAACGGGGTCGGGGTTCTTGGCTTCCAGGTCTACGCTCTCGCAAGCGGCAGCTTCTACGAGACGAGCCCGGCCGTTTCGGGCTGGAACGTGAACCGCGTGGGAGACCCACCCTCGGGCTCGGGCTACGACACCTCGCTTCCCCCCTTCGTCCCGACTCTCTTCGTCGCGACGAATCCCAACAAGATCACCGACGCCGCCTTCGCCTCGGTGCCGCTCGGCTCCGGAGCCATGGCGCCGCACGTCATCAGCAAGGTCATCGGCGGCGAGACGACCGGAATCCCGCTCCAGGTGACCGACCCGACGTACGTCGCGGGTGTCCACACGCGCCTCGGCATCCACACCCAGGTCACGTCCTCGCCGCTGCTCGTGGGGAACGTGAATTCGACGACGCAGGATGTCTTCTTCACCGTCTTCGATCCCGACTACGGCTGCAACGGCTACTCGTACGTCATCAAGGTGGAGTTCGAGATTTCCGGGGGCTCCGCGCCGGTTTTCAGCGCGACGAACGCGACGACCGTTTACGCCGCGGGCGCGGGTGCCGCGTCTGGATTCGTCGTGACGGACAACGGCGCGTTCGTCGGGCAGAGCGGCGTCGGAAAGAACCAGGCGACGCTCGTCAAGGTCGACATTCCCAAGCCCTCGCTGCCTGGCGCGCCGAACTTCCGCCCCGTGTGGTGGAAGGAGCAGAGGTAAGCGCAAGGAGGCGAGAGGGAAGCTTCGGCTAGACTCCGAGCGTGGTCGCGGGGGCGAGGCCGTTCCTCGAGAAGAGGGGGTTCTCCATGCGAGAGCTCACTCTCACGCTGCTTCTCGTGGGCGTCGTCGTCGCCGTCGCGGTCAGGCTGATCGACCTCAGGACGAAGCTCCTCCTCGTCGAAAAGGACGCTTCCGGACTCGGCGGAGTCCTGGAGGTCGCGGTCCGCTCCGTCTCACGTGACCTGGAAGGCGCTTTTCGCGGCGGCGTGGCCCTTCCCGAGGCCATCCGCCCGGTCGAGGACAACACGAGCGCCGAGGGCGTGACTTCCTACCGCGACGCGGGAGGAGAGGTCGCGGTTCGAACGGGCACCGACCAGCTCCGCCTTCGCGGGGTGATCCGGTCGTCCCGGCTCGGCGTCGAGCCTCGCCGGGAACCGGACGGGGCGGGCGTCCCCGAAGGGATCCTGAGAAACGCATCTTCCGTGCCTCTTCGGGCAGGCCCGCCACGCGAGGACCCCGACGGCGCGAAGAGCCTCCAGTCCGTGATCGAGCATCTCGGGGATCCGGCGCGGCGCCCGAAACGGTTCTTTCTCGTCGCCGATTCCGCGGGCCGTTACGCCGTCGCCCTCGTCAACGCGTGGAATCCCTCTCCGGCTCCAGCTCGGACCGTGGAATTTTTCCTCGACTTCACGGATACGGACGCCGTGAGCCTGAGCCCGGGCGGCGAGGCGGGTGCCGCCCGCGCACTCGGAGAGGTCGTGACCGGGGGACTTCTGGATGATCTCGTGTGGTTCGTCGCGCGGGGGCCGGAGGGGCGCCCTCCGGATTACGACGCGGCGAGCGATCCGCCGTCGATGAGATTTCCGCACCCGTATCTGGCCGTCGCGGCCTTCGCGGGAGACGGCCGCTGGGAGGTCACGCGCGTGGGGGAGGACGTCGAGGAGCTTCAGGTCGCCTGGGGGCTCGCCGGCGCCCGAGACGCGCTCACGTGGCGGGGCGGCGTCGCCGGGAGTCCGGCGCCGAAGGCGAAAGACCTCGTGGATCCAGCCGGAAAGCCGCTCCTCGGTGCGCTGAAGGTCGCGATGACGGCGAAGGCGGAGCACCGTTACGTGCGCGGGGACGGCCCCCAGCCGCCGGTCGATTTCGTGCCGCTCCTGAACGCACCCGCACCCGACTCGCTGCACGGCGTCGGGCCCGTGGGATGGAGCTCCGACGAGAGCCGGCGCATCCCTTTCGAGCGAACGACGCGAGAGGTCGTCATCTCTCCTCCCGGCGCCGGGCCCGCCGCGGCGCGCTAGCCCATTCCGGGTGTAAAATAGAGAAGCGATCAGCCTCGAAAGGAGGTCCCATGCGACGGCTCCTGGTGGTGGTAGTTCTCGCGTGTCTCGCCGGCATCGCGGGGGCCGACGAGATCTGGCTCAAGGACGGTCGCCGGATCGTGACGAAAAAGCCGCTCGTTCAGAAAGGCAGCCTCGCGCTGCTCACGACGACGGACGGGGTTCTCCTGTCCATCCCGCTTTCGGAGATCGACCTCGCCAAGACGGCCGCCGAGAAGGCGCGCGCCGCGGAGGCCACGCCGGTGCCGACCGCGAGCGTCCTGAAACCCCTCACGCCCGTCGAAGCGGCGAAGCAGAAGAGCGGCCGCCGAGCCGCGGTCGTCCTCACGGACGACTCCGTGGCGCACGGAATTGGAGAGGAAGGCGGCGAGCAGAAGGAAGGCGAGGGCGAGGGCCGGGTCGATGTCGCGAACACGTCCGCCACGAAGACGAAGGACGGTTACTCTTTTTCCGGTTCGGTGATCAACGGCGGCGCGTCGGAGGTCTCCGGCGTGTCGGTCACGGTCGAGGTCGTCGGCAAGGACGGCAAGACGTTCTCGTCCGCGTTCGCGCAGCTCGCGAAGGACACGCTCTCACCCGGCGAGAAATCGACGTTCACCGCGTCGACGTCGATGGAGGGCGATGCCGCCTCGTACCGCTATGTGCCCCGCTGGCAGGTTCGGATTCCGGTCAAGACGGCCGGCGACGCGAAGGCGCCGGGAGGCGCTGCTTCGAAGCCCGAGGCCGAAGGCGGGCCGACGCCCGCGCCGACCCCGCCACCGGCCCCAACGTTCGTGCCGGTTCCGCGACCCGACGTTTCGCCGCCCGCGGCGAACGCGCCGACCGGAAATCCGGCGAACGGTACTTTCATCCCGCAGAACGACACGACGACGCCTTCACCGAACCCCCCGAGCACCTGATTAGCCTTCTCGGACTCTGATGCCCGCGGAGATTCTGCTCGTCGAAGACCGCGAATCTCTCCGCGCGATGCTCGCGGAGACGCTGACACGAGAGGGCTACAGCGTGGAGGCGGTCGCGACCGGCGACGAAGCGCTGCGCCGTCTCGCCGAGGGCCGTCGCTACACGCTCGTCCTCACGGACTTCAAGATGCCGGGCGCCGACGGTCTCGCCGTCCTCCGGGCGGCGACGGCGTCCGACGCCGCCATCCCCGTCGTCGTCCTCACGGGATTCGGCACCGTCGAGACGGCGGTCACGGCGATGAAGATGGGAGCGGCCGACTTCCTGAGCAAGCCGGTCGACCCCGACCTCCTGCTGCTCCTCGTCGCGCGGCACGTGCGCGCGCGGCGCTCGGCCGTCGCGCACGGGCTCCTTGCCGCCGAGGCGGGCCTCACGGGAATGCCCGACATCGTCGGCACGTCGCAGGCGCTCGCCGAGGCTCTGGAACGGATCCGGCTGGCCGCCGCCTCGGACGTCACCGTCCTTCTGACCGGCGAGTCCGGCACGGGCAAGGAGCTCTTCGCGCGCGCGATGCACGCGCTCTCGCCGCGGGCGCCGGGTCCGTTCGTCGCCGTGAACGTCGCCGCCCTGCCGGAAAGCCTCGTCGAGAACGAGCTCTTCGGGCACGAGCGCGGCGCGTACACGGGCGCGAGCGAGCGGCGCGCGGGGCGCTTCGAGCTGGCCGACGGGGGCACGCTTTTTTTGGACGAGATCGGCGAGCTGCCGGCCGGCGCGCAGGCCAAGTTCCTGAGAGCAGTCGAGGAGCGCACGTTTCTCCGCGTGGGCGGCACGGTGCCGATCGCGGTGGACGTGCGGATCGTGGCGGCCACGAACCGCGAGCTCGCGTCTCTCGTCAAGGCCGGGGCATTCCGTGAGGACCTCTTCTATCGCCTCGACGTCTTCCCAGTGCGCCTGCCGCCGCTCCGCGCTCGAAAGGAGGACATCCCCGCGCTCGCGAACGGCTTCGCGGTCTCCGCGGCGCGCCAGGTGAAGAAGAAGGTGCCCTCGTTCTCGCCGGCCGCGCTCGAGCGGCTCGCGGCGCACGACTGGCCGGGAAACGTGCGCGAGCTTCGCAATGTCGTCGAGCGGGCCGTCCTCCTCGCGGCGTCAGAGGTCATCCGGCCGGCGGACGTCGTCGTCGGCATCCCGGGCGAGACGCAGCCACGATACCCCTCGCTCGACGGGACGCTCGAAGAGACGGCGGAAAGGTGGCGGCGGGCGGGCGAGGCGGCGCGAATCCGGCGTGCGCTCGAGGCCACGGGAGGCGACAAGACGCGCTCCGCCGAGGAGCTCGGCGTGCCGCTCAGAAAGCTCGCCCAAAGGATGAAGGAGCTGGGGATCTAGCCGCCGAGCGCCTCGAGGGCGCGGACGATCTCTTCGTCCTCGGATTCGGCGACGCTCCGGAGGTCGAGGAGGACGCGGCCACCCTCGACCCGCGCGATGACGGGCAGCTCTCCCGTGCGGAGCGCCGCCGCGAGAGCGTCGGCGGAGGACGAGGGGCGTGAGAGAGCGACGGCCTTCGAGGGCAGCGTGGACTCGGTGCCCGCGCCGCCGCCCGCCGTCGCGATGGAGTCGACCGCCGCGGCGGTGAAGCCCGCCGCGCGCGCGGCCGCCGCGAGCATCTCCGCACGGTCTCGCAGGGAGACGAGAGAAGCTTCGAGCATCCGGTAAAAGGGAATCTCGAGACGCCGCCCGGACAGATGCAGGTCGAGCGTGGCGGCGAGCGCGCCGAGGACGAGCTTGTCCGGGCGCAGCGCGCGGGCGAGCGGGTTCGCCCCCGCGCGCGCGACGAGGTCCTTCTTGCCGATCAGGATTCCCGCCTGCGGGCCGCCGAGGATCTTGTCGCCCGAGAAGCAGACGAGGTCCGCGCCCGCGTCGAGGGCCTCGAGCGGTACGGGCTCGTCCGCGAGAGAAGGCTCGGCGAAGCGCGCGGGAGCGCCCGCCCCGGCGTCGAAGATCACGGGCGCGCCGCGCGCGTGCGCGAGCGCCGCGAGCGCGGAGAGAGAGACCTCTTCGGTGAACCCCACGATGCGGTAGTTCGAAGGCCGGACCTTGAGAATCGCGCCGGCGCCGGCCTCGAGCGCCTCTTCGTAGTCTCGGGGCGTCGTCCTGTTCGTGGTGCCCACCTCATGGAGCGTGGCGCCGCTTTTCGCGAGGATCGAGGGCACGCGGAAATCTCCGCCGATCGCGACGAGCTCTCCGCGCGAGACCGCCACTTTCCGTCCGTTCGCGAGCGTGTCGAGGGCGAGGAGGAGCGCCGCGGCCGCATTCGTGACCGCGAGGGCGTCGAGGTCGTTCCTATCCTTCGCGAAGAGCGCGAGGAGGAGCGGCCTCACGTGCTCGCCGCGCCGCCCGCGTGTCCCGGCCACGAGGTCGTATTCGAGCGTCGAGAAACCCGCCGCGCGGCCCGCCGCGGCGACGGCCTGGGCGGCGAGCGGAGCGCGCCCGAGGTTCGTGTGCAGGAGGACGCCCGTCGCATTCACGACGCGCCGGGGCCCGGCCGGGGCTCTCTCCTCGAGCGCCCGGGCGGCGGCGGCCAGAATCGACTCGGCCGCGTCGTCCCCCCGGGGACCCTCCGCGCGCCACCGGTCGGCCGCCTCGCGGAGGGCCTCCTTCGCGCGGGCTCGTCCGTGCCTGCCAGCCAGCGCTCTCCCGGAGGCGCTCTCGAGGAGGCGGTCCATGGCGGGAGGGCGCGGGGGCTCGGTATCCATGCGCGCCGAATGTAGACTACTTTTCGCCGATGGCCGTCTCGATCGCACGCGACCTCGATCTGCTCGACAAGAGCATCGCGTCGCTCAGGCTGGATTACGAGCGCTTCTTTTCGGGCGACCTGAAGGTGCCTCCGCTGCCCGCCCGCAAGAGCGTGGAGCAGGTGCTCCGCCGGGTCGGCAACGCCTCCCTCGACAAGGCGGAGGAGCGATTCCGGCTGCAGGCGCTCCAGAGCCGCTTCACGGCGCTCTCGGAGCTGTGGGAGAAGCGGCTCGTGGCCAGGGAGGAGGGCCGCGGCCGGGTCCGGCCGCCGATCCGCGTGCGACCGGCCGAGCAGCCGGCTGCAACTCCTTCGGGCGACGCGGGGGCGGCGGCCTCCGTAAAAGGCTCCGGGCGGGGCGACCTGAGGTCTCTCTTCGACCGGTACTGCGCGGCGCGCGCGGCTCTCGGCGAGGACGCCTCGCGCCTCCGCTACGATCGATTCGAGGAGCTCGTGAAGAAACAGGCCGCCGAGATCCGGAAAGTGACGGGCGCGACGCGCCTCGCCTTCGACGTGCAGACGCGGGACGGGAAAGTGCGCCTCGTCGGCCGCTCTCTTCAGACCTCGACGAAAGGAACACCATGAAGGTCGATCGCCGCGCCCGCTTCGCCGGCGCGCTCGCCCTGTGCGCCGCCCTCGCCTGGCCGCTCGCCGCCCGGGACGTCTATCGGGGCTTCCTCGATCCGGGGAATCCCCAGCACCGAGCGACGCTCGATCTCCTCGAGCGCCTCGAGAAGACGCCGAACGACGCCTCGCTCCACAACGACCTCGCGTGCCTCATCGCGCGGGACGGCTTCTGGCGTGACGCCCTTCGCGAATTCGGCGTCGCCGCGAAGCTCGACAAGGCGGACAGCCGCCCGCTTTACAACGCGGGCCTCGTGCACGCGATGCGCGGCGAATGGGGGAGCGCCGCATCCTCTTTCCGCAAGGCCGTCTCGCGCGGGCCCGGCAACTGGGCGGGATGGTGGATGCTGGGCTTCGCCGAAGAGCAGCGCGGCAACGAAGGCGCCGCGATCGCCGCGTACAAGACGTCGCTTCGCGTGGACACGTCGCTGTTCGACGTGCGCCGCAACCCGTTCGCGGCGCGCACGCGCCTGAAAGGACGTGTCCTCCTCGAGTCGCTCGATGCCCGGGTGTATCGCCTCGCTCTCCCCGCGGCGGAGCAGATGGCGCAGCCCGACCTCGTGACCTCGTTTCAGCACGGGCACGTCGCGGTTCTCGCCGTCTCGGGTGCGCCCGTGCCGGCCGGCGCCCCGGTCCCGGAAGATCGCGCCGCGAAACTGGGGCCGGGCGGCCCGGTCATCACGTCGGTGCCCCCCGTCGGCATGAGCCGCCCGGCGCCCCCACCGGGATCGAGCGTCTCCGCTCGGCCAGCCATACCGACCGTCACGCGCGCGAACGAGCCGATTCCGTCGGACTTCCCCGAGCAGTCCCCCGCCGGGCCCGTGCCGCCCAGGCGCGTGCAGCCGGGCCAGGGCGGAGAAGAGGACGCTCCAGCTCCGGTTCCGACGCCGACGCCCCGTCCGCCCGGCCCCGGCGTGGGCTGAGGGTCAGGCGCCTTTCCACTTCGGGACGAAGAGCGTCGGCGAGCCCGCGCCGCCCGAACCCGAGGGCACGAACTTGAGATCGTCTCCCACGGCCTCGACGGCGCGCAGGAGCTCCGACAGGCGGCCTTCCACGAGCGTTTCGGAAACGGCCTCGGCCACCCGCCCTTTCTCCACCCAGTAACCTGCGGCATGCAGGCGGAAGCGGTCCGCGGCGAAGTCCACCTCGGGCCGCGAGAGAAGGACAGCCGCGTAGAAGCCGCGGGCGAGAGCCCGGAGAAGCTCGAGCGGCGCGACGCCCCGCGACGGATCCACGAAGAAGTTCGTGACACCGATCGCGGGCGGGTCGGTGTAAGCGCGCCGCATCGCGTTGCCGGTAGGGGGCTTTTCGAGGCGGATCGCCGCCGCGGAGTCCGAGAGCCGTCCGGCCGCGATCCCGCGCGACACGAGGACGGTGCGCGAATGGGGCGTTCCCTCGCCGTCGTGCGTCGCCTTCACCGGGCCGCCGGGGGCCGACGCGTCGTCGACGAGGGAGAGAGCGGGCGAGCCGAAGGCGTCGCGTCCGTCTCGCGTGCGCGACGCGAGGAGCGCGTCTCCCTCGTCGCCGAAAAAGGCGGGCGCGAGGCGGCCCACGACCGGCGCCGCGACGTTCGGGTCCAGAAGCAGGTCGCCGCGCGCGGGCGCGAGCGGCCGGCCGCGCAGAGGGAGGAGGGCGCGGTCCACCGCCTGGTGCGCGAGGCGTGCGAGGAAGAGCTCTTCGGGCCGCGACGCCGACGCGAGAACGCGTGCCGATACGCTGCCGGCCGCGGTCCGTCCCGTCACGGTCGCGACGAGCGTGGCGATTCCGCTGCCGAAGGCGACGTCGCGTCCGGCCGTCGTCGCGACGCGCTCTTTACGCGCGCCGACGGTGAGGATCGCCTCGGTCAGGGATACGGCGCCCTCGCCCTCGGCAAGGAGCGCGCTCCGGAAAGACGCGAGGAGAGCGCGCGCGGACGCCTCGTCTGGAGGCGGGGGCGGAGTGAGCGCCGAGGCGCGGTCTAGAACGACAGGCCCCGCCGCGCGGGCCCCGCGGCGCGTCCGTGCCCGGCCGAGGACGAGTCTCGCTTCGAAAGGAAGGCGGTCCACGGCCTCGGGCGGGGAAGCCGCGAACGCGGTGCGCCCCGACCGGAAGAGGCGCAGCGCGAAGCCCCGCTCGGCGACGACCGACAGCCGCGTGCCGTCCGCGTCCTCGACGAGCTCGATCGACGTCCCGCGGCGCTCGTAAGCCTCTGCAGACTCGCCCGCCGCCGCGTCGCACCGCGATCCCGCGAGCAGGCGCTCGAGCAGCCCGTCGCGTCCGGGGCTCACGAGCGACCTCGCACCGCGGTGAGGCCGCGGATGAGAATGGCGGGCGACGCGCCGCCGACGGCCACACCTTCGCCACCCTTGACGCAGAGGCCGAGCCCGTTCGCGGGATGCGAGACGTCGCCGACTTCCGTGTGGAGTTGACGCAGAGCCCAGAGGACGTCGGACGTGAGGGCGAAGGGGCCCAGGGGCGCGCCGAGAGCGCCCCGGCGCACGAGGTCGGCGCTTTCGACGAAGAGCGTGAAGCGGCCGGATTCCGGGTCCGCGTGAGCGGCCGAGATCTCCCGCACGTAGAGCCCGTTTCCGCACGCCTCGAGGAGCTCGTCGCGGCTCGCGCGCCCCGGCGAGACGACGACGTTGGAAAGGCGCGGGCGTGGCGGCCGGCGGAAATCACCGCAGCGCGCGTGTCCGTTCGACGCTTGGCCGGCGGTTCGCCGGTCCGTCACGAGGCCGTCCACGCACCCGTCGGTCAGGAGCGCGACGGAGCGCGCGGGCGTTCCCTCGTCGTCCGCGAGATACGAGCCGGGGAGATCGCCGCGCGTCGGATCCGCCGTGACGAAGACGCCGGCGGGCGCAACGGCGGCCCGCGCGACGCGCGTGAGGACCGAGCCCCGCTCCCCGCCTTCCGCCTCCAGAGGATGGCCGACCGCCTCGTGCCAGAACACGGACGCGGCGCCGGGCGAAAAGACGACGTCCACCCGCCCCCCCGCGGCCCGGTGCGCGGGGACGGGCCGTGCGGCCTCCGAAAGGGCGCGCGCGAGGGCGTCGAGCGCCGGGGCCCACGGCGCCGACGTCTGGAAGGCGAACGGCCGGGCCGCGCTCGCGCGCCTGAGGACGCCCGTTGCTTCGAGACACCGCACCGTTCCGCACGCCACGATCTCCCGCGCCGTCACGACCGCGCGCGAGACGGCTACGCGCGCGACCGTGAGCGAGAGCGAAAGCCCGCGCGGATCGGGAAGCGCCCGGTGAAGCGCGGCGCCGAGCTGGGCGGCGCGCTCCTCCTCGTCAGGGGCGGAGGCTTCGGCCTCCGCGCGCGCCTGCGCGACTCCCCGGGATTTCAGGAACGGGGATCCGCCCGCTCGGCGCGAAGCTTCGCGCACCGCTTCCCGAAGCGCCTCTGGCCCGTCTCCTTCGCGGGCGACGAGAAGCGACTCGCGGCCGCGCCTGAGGCGCACGGCGGTGCCGCGCTCGTCGGCGAACGCCGGTGCGAGAAGCCCGGCCTCCGTCGCGGTCCACGAGACGCGTCGCCGCCTCTCGCGAAAGGCCTCGCCACTCTCGCCCCGACGCAGCAATCCCGAGACGATCCGGACCGCGTCCTCGGCGTCCTGGCGGAAAACCTCGACGACGTCGCTCAACGAGTGGGATTGTAGGAGCGCGCGGAAATCTCGCGGGCATCGCGTCAGATCGTGGGATATCCTCGCGAGCTCATGGCCCTCTCCGACGTTCGCCTCTCGGCCCAGGCGGCTTTCGTGGCCCGCCGGCTCCTCTCCGAGAGGCTGGTCGTGGCCGCCTCGGCGGCCGACGTGCGCCATGCCCTCGAGGCCGCGCTCGTCGAGGACCGCAACCGGGAGCGGGCGCTCGACGAAGAGGTGAAGAAGCTCCTCGAGAAGAACGCTGCGACGATTCGTGGCGCGAACGTCGACTACGCGGAGATGTTCCGGAAGGCGAAGAGGATGCTCGCCCAGAAGAAGAAAATCCCCCTCTGAGCGGGAGTCTCATGCCACGTTCGATCGAAAACCGGCTGCTCGCCCTCGAGGCCCTTCGCGCGAGGGCGCGGGCCGGAGGCGGCGCCGCTCGCCGCGAGAAACAGCACAAGGCGGGCAAGCTCACGGCCCTCGAGCGGGTCGAGCTCCTCGGCGATCCCGGCTCGTTCGAGGAGATCGATCCCTTCGTCGTGCACCGCTGCCGTGACTTCGGGATGGACGAGGAGGCGAACGAGATTCCGGGCGACGGCGTGGTCGCGGGCGTCGTGCGTGTCGAGGGCCGGCCGGCCTTCGTCTTCGCCCAGGACTTCACGGTCTTCGGCGGGTCGCTGTCGGAGACGAACGCCGCGAAGATCTGCAAGGTCATGGACCTCGCGATGAAAGTGGGGGCGCCCGTCGTGGGCCTCAACGACTCGGGCGGCGCGCGCATCCAGGAAGGCGTCGTCTCGCTCGGGGGCTACGCCGACATCTTTCTGCGCAACACGCTCGCCTCCGGCGTCGTCCCGCAGATCTCGGCGGTCCTCGGTCCCTGCGCGGGCGGCGCCGTGTATTCGCCGGCGATCACGGACTTCGTCCTCATGGTGCGGGGCACGAGCTCGATGTTCGTGACCGGGCCGGACGTGATCAAGACCGTCACGCACGAAGACGTCACGAAGGAAACGCTCGGAGGCGCCGATACGCACGCGGCCGTCTCGGGCGTCGCGCACATCGTGGCCGACTCGGACGCGGACTGCCTCCAGAAGATCCGCACGCTCCTTTCGTTCCTTCCCTCGAACAACCGCGAGGACCCTCCGCGCCGCGAGACCGCCGATCCGGCCGACCGCGAGGATCCCGAGCTGGACCATCTCGTCCCGTCCTCGCCGAACCAGCCTTACGACATGATCGGGCTCGTCCGGCACGTCGTGGACGACGGCGAGCTCTTCCAGATTCACGCCGACTACGCCAAGAACATCGTCGTCGGCTTCGCGCGGCTCGGCGGCAAGCCCGTCGGGATCGTCGCGAACCAGCCGGACCATCTCGCGGGCGTCCTCGACATCGACGCCTCCGTGAAAGGCGCGCGCTTCGTGCGCTTCTGCGACGCGTTCAACGTCCCGCTCGTGACGTTCGAGGACGTGCCCGGTTTTTTGCCGGGCACCAAGCAGGAGTTCGGCGGAATCATCCGCCACGGTGCCAAGCTTCTCTACGCGTTCGCCGAGGCCACGGTCCCGAAGCTCACGGTCATCACGCGCAAGGCGTATGGCGGCGCGTACTGCGTCATGTCCTCCAAGCACATCCGGACGGACTTCAACTTCGCGTTTCCGACGGCCGAAATCGCGGTCATGGGGGCCGAAGGCGCCGTCAACATCCTCTACGGGCGCGAGATCGCGGCCGCGAGCGATCCCGCCGAAACGCGCCGCGGGAAGGTCGAGGAATACCAGGACGCCTTCGCGAACCCGTGGGTGGCGGCGCGGCGCGGCTACGTGGACGACGTGATCGCGCCCCGCACGACGCGGCGGCGGCTCATCCGGGCGCTCGACCTCCTGGCGAACAAGCGCGACGTCATGCCGCCGAAAAAACACGGCAACATTCCGTTGTGACGCGCCTCCTGATCGCGAACCGCGGCGAGATCGCCATCCGGGTCATCCGCGCCTGCCGGGACCTCGGAATCTCGCCGGTCGCCGTCTACTCCGAGGCGGACCGCGCCGCGCTCCACGTGCGGCTCGCGGACTGGGCCGTCCCGATCGGCCCGGCGCCCGCGCGCGATTCGTACCTCGTCGTGGACAAGCTCCTCGACGCGGCGAAGAAGACCGGTGCGACGATGCTCCACCCGGGCTACGGCTTCCTCTCTGAGAACGCGGCCTTCGCGCGGAGAGTCGTGGAGGCGGGCCTCACGTGGGTCGGCCCCTCGCCGGATTCCATCGCGGCCATGGGGAACAAGACCGAGTCGCGCCGGCGCGTTCTTCAGGCCGGAGTTCCCATCGTGCCCGGCATGACGGCGCCGGCCAGGTCCGCCCAGGAGATCGCTGAATTCGGCCGGGAAAACGGCTTCCCGCTGCTCCTCAAGGCCGCAGCCGGCGGCGGCGGGAAGGGGATGCGCGTCGTGAGGAGCGCGGAGGAGGTTCCCGAAGCCTTCGCGCGTGCCCGGAGCGAGGCCCGCTCCTACTTCGCCGACGACGCCGTTTATGCGGAGCTCTTCGTCGAGCACCCGCGGCACGTCGAGGTCCAGGTCCTCGGCGACGCGACCGGGCGCATCATCGCCTTGGGCGAGCGCGAGTGCTCGCTCCAGAGGCGGCACCAGAAAGTCCTCGAGGAGTGTCCCTCGGCCGCGGTCAGTCCCGATCTCCGAGCGCGCATGGAGTCCGTCGCCGTCGCGGCGGCGAAGTCCGTCGATTACGTGTCCGCCGGGACGGTGGAGTTCCTCCTCGCGAAAGACGGACGCTTCTTCTTCCTCGAGATGAACACCCGGATCCAGGTCGAGCATCCCGTGACCGAGATGGTGTACGGCGTCGACCTCGTGGCGGAGATGATCCGGATCGCGCGCGGCGAGCCGATGTCGCTGCGCGAGAAGCCGGCGCCGCGCGGCCACGCAATCCAGTGCCGCATCTACGCGGAGGATCCCGCGCGCGGCTTTGCTCCCTCACCCGGCCGTATCCTGCGCCTCAGAAGGCCGCAGGGGCCCGGCATCCGCGTCGACTCCGGCGTCGAGGGCGGCGACATCGTGCCGCTCGACTACGATCCGATGATCGCGAAGTTCGTCGCATGGGGACAGGATCGCGACGAGGCCCTCCGGCGCATGCGCCGCGCTCTCGCCGAGTCACGGGTCGACGGCATCGAAACGTCGATTCCCTTTTTCCTGTCGCTCCTCGACGATCCGGACGTCGTGGCGAACCGCATTTCCACGCAGTTTCTCGATGGCTGGACGTACGTGCCGAAGCGTCCGGCGGAGGACGTCGCCGCGGCGTCGATGGTCGCGGCCGCTCTGGAGTCGATGGACGGGGCGAAGAAACGCCGGCCCCCGGCCGCCCCGGGCTGCGGATCGGGACCCGGGGCGTGGAGAACCGCGCGGGCGTCCTTCGGATCGCGCGAATGAAGTTTCGCACCCGGTTTTCCGACGACAAGGCGGGCCGCGCGCTCGACGTGACGGTCGGCGCCCCCTCGTTCGAGGCGACGCTGGAGGGCGTGCCGCTGTCCGGAGACGCCCTCGCGGTGCGCGACGGCGTTTGGTCCCTCGTCGGGCCGGACGGCCGGCAGATCGAGGTGAGTATCGCGTTCCAGACCGACGGCTCCGTCCGCGCCTACGCGGCGGGCTGCCTGTTCGGATTCGAGCTCCTCGATGAGCTGACGGCGCGGGCGCTGGCGGCGACGGGAGGCGGGTCGACGCGCCGTGTCGCCCACGCCGCGGCCGCGATGCCGGGCCGGGTCCTTCGAGTCCTCGTCGCGCCGGGCGAAGAAGTCACGCAGGGTCAGCCGCTCCTCGTGCTCGAGGCGATGAAGATGGAGAACGAGGTGAAGTCTCCGCGGGACGGCGTGGTCGCCTCGGTGGAAGCCGCCGCCGGGCAGGCCGTCTCGGCGGGAGACGTGCTCGTGCGGTTCGAGGCCGGCGGCGAACGAGGTTAAGTTAATCTTCGCCCCATGAAGTCACGCGTCACGCTTCCTGTCATCGCCCTGCTCGCCGCCGCCCTCGGATACGAGGCGTCGTCTTCCGCCGCGGGACAACCAGCGGCTTCGAAGCCGGCCGCTCCCGCGTCTTCAGCCGCCGCGGCCGCCCGACCCACCTCGAACGACGCCCTCCTCGAATGGGTCGACGCGTTTTTCGCGTGGGGGGAAGGGAAGGTCACGCTCGAAACGATGCCGCAGGTCGTCTTCGGCGGCGGCGCGCGCCTCGTCGTGGCCAGGAAGACCTTCACGGCCGACGCGCGCATGAACGACCAGGCCTATCTCGTCGTGGAGGGCGGCGCGAAGACGGTGCTCGTGGGGGACGCCATCTATGACGAGGAGCGCGCGAAAAAGCCGGCCCCGGTCCGCACGGAGGCCGATCTCGACGGACTGCGCGCCCGGCTCAAGCAGTATCTCGTCGGGGCGTTCTCGCTGGCTTTGGACCCCGCCAGCGACCGCAAGGGCTGGAAGGCCGTGATCGTGAAGGTCGACACCGGATACGGGAGCTACCCGATGGCCGGCTGGGTGAAGGCGGATGACGGGACGCTCCTCGTCCTCGGCCGGTGGTGGGATCGCGCGCGTTCCGTCGTCGAGCAGCGGAAGGAGTACATCAAGCTCGCCGGAACGCCCGCAACGGGCCCGGCCGATGCGCGGGTCACCGTCGTCGAGTACTCCGACATGCAGTGCGGCTTCTGCAAGAAGCGGACGCTCGACTTCGAGAACCTCGTCGAGAAGCTGAGCAAGGAGCTCAGGATCCGCCGCTACGTCAAGTCGTTCCCGCTCACGGGCGCGCACCCGTGGGCGTTCCGGGCCTCCTCGGCGGGCCGCTGCCTTTTTGACGGCCCGGGCGGAGCGGACCTCTTCTTCCGCTGGAAGTCGAACGTCTACGCGAAGCAGGACGAGCTTTCCGTGCCGCAGGTCGACGCCTTCGCGCTGGACTTCGCGGTCGCGAACGACATCGACGAGAGGACGTTTCGCGCCTGCTACCTCCAGGCGAAGGCCAGCGAGAAAATCCACGCCGACCTGGCCGAAGGCTGGGCCATGCGCGTGCGCTCGACGCCGACCTACTTCATCGACGGCGTCTACGTCTCGTGGTTCGCCGACAACATCATGGAGGAGTTCCTGAGGAAGACGTATCTCGGAGGGAGAGGCCTTCCCCTCCCGACGCCCGCCGCAAAGACGCCGGCCGCGGGCGGCCACTGACCTCTAATTTTTGAATGGCACCTGGACCACGATCCAGGTCTTGACCTTGTGGCCGTCCTTCGTGGCAGGTTTCCACCGCCACTGCTCGAGGGCGGACTTGCTCGCGTCGCCCAGGCCCACCTTCAGCGCCGTGTCGCGCAGGATTTCCACCTTGGCGGGCTCCCCGTTTTCGTCCACGAGGACGCGCAGGAGGACGGTCCCCGAGGTGTGATGCTGGATCGCGAGGCGCGTGGCCTGCGGGTTGACCTGCCGCACGGACACGGGGAGCGTGTCGATCAGCTCGGTCTCCACGAGATCGCCGTCCTTCACGGCCGGCGCCGCCGCGGCGGCCGCCGCCCGCTGTGCCTCGGACTTGCGGCGCGCGACGGCTTCGCGCGCGAGACGCGATGCCTCCCCGCGGTCTGCTTTCTCGCGCAGGGCACGGGCAGTTTCTTCGCTGTCCTTCGACTTGCCGGCCTCCTCGGACGTCTTGTCGATCTCGGCTTGGCGCTTTTTCGCAGCGGCTTCCTGGTCGCGCGTGGCCTTCGCCTCGCGCTTCTTGAGCTCGTCCTGGAGCTTCTTTTCGACAGCGGCCACGAACAGCGGATCTTCCTTTCCGACGACGACGGGAGCCGGCGTGAGGGCCGGCGTGGGCGGCGCGAGGGTGGGCGCCGGCGCGGGCGTCGGCACCGGAAGGGGCGGCGGAGCCGAGGGCCTGAGCGCGACGAAGGCGCCGGCCGCAAGGAGCAGGACGGCTCCGCCGGCGACGGCCCACAGCGGCGCCCCGCCGAGCGATTTCTTGGGCGCGGGTCCTGCGACGGCCCGTACCGGAACGGGCCCCGAGCGCGGCGTGCGCTCCGGAGGCCGGGCGGGCGGCACGGGCAGACGGCGCGAGCCGGTGGAGGACTCGAGCCGGCGCGAGCCGCTCCCCTCGACTGCGCGACGGCGGAGGGGCTCGCCGGCGGGAGCGGATGTGGGAACAAGAGGGACGGCGAGCGTTTTCGGGTCGATCTCCTCTTCGGCGGCCAGCTCGAGCTTCTCGCGCTGGATCGCCTTGTCGAAGTGCTTCTGGAGGAAAAAGGCGAGGTTGAACGTGGAGGGCGCGTACGGGCCGCCATAAAGGAGCGCGGAAAGATCCCTTCGGAAAGACGAGATCTGGCGATCCCTCATGCGCGGGTCCGGATGCAGGGCGCGCCGAAGCAGGCGGCGGATGTCCTCGGGCACGGGTGTGCCGTCCACGGCGAGGTTCGCGCCCTCGACGGACTCCAGGGCGACACCCGGTGGCGGCGCCCGGCCCGTGAGCGCCTCGTAGAGAATCGCACCCACCGAATACAAGTCTCCGGGCGTCGACGGTTTTCCCTCGGCGAGGACTTCCGGGGCGACGTAGGGTGCGAACGTCTGTCGCGTGCGCGCGTTTTTCAGGGCCGGAAGAAGGCCCGCGCCGAGGCCGTGGCCGAAGACACGCGTCTCGCCCTCGTTCGAGATGCAGACAAATGGTGGCACGAGAAAACCGTGTGCCGCACCCGTGAAGCGCTCGACGGGCGCTCCAGCTTCGAGGGCAGTGAGCAGCCTCTCGGCGATGAGGAGGCCGTGCTCGACCGGCAGGGGCGACCCGAGGAGGCGCGCGGCGAGAAGGTGGTCGAGCGTGCGCCCCTCGACGTACAGAGTGCCCAGGAACGGGATGTCGTCGATTGCGCCCATCACCGTCCCGCGCGCGATCGTGGGGCCCTGGACGTCGTCGACGAGGTTCACGGCCGTTTCCATCGCGGACAGGAGCGCGGATCGGTCGATCGCGGCCGCCGTGAACGTACGCACGAGAAGGAACGGCTTCAGCCGGGGCGCCCTGGCCGTTCCGGCCCGCCAGGCCTCACCGAGGGCGTCCGTGCCAAGGGCGTGAGTCAGGACATAAGGCCCGAACGGCCGCGGGCTCGGTGCGGAAGCGCTCATGAGCTTTTCGGAAGTGGGCTCTAAAGTGTAGCAGGGAACTGACCTTCCTCGACCGGTGAAGGGGGCAAGGGGGAAACACGACCGTGTTTCCCCCATCGCTCGCAGTTGCTAGCGCGCCTTTCCCGGGCGCGTGCGAAGCACGCGGCGCGCTAGCGGTCGGCGGCCTGCGCCGCCCGGCGTGTCTGGCGGTAGCGTGCCGCGTTCCGCTGCTGGTCTTCGTAGTCTGCGGAAAAAGAGTGCGACCCGTCGCCCGCCGCCACGAAGTAGAGGAACGAGACGTCCGCGGGGGCGATCGCCGCCCTCAGGGACGCAAGCCCCGGGTTGCAGATCGGTCCCGGCGGCAGGCCCGGATTCACATACGTGTTATAGGGCTCGTCCACGGCCAGCTCGGAGCGTGCGAGAGAGCCACGCCACACCCCGAGCCGTTTCAGGGCGTAGATCGTCGTCGGATCGCATTGCAGGAGCATGCCTTTGCGCAGGCGGTTCCGGTAGACCGCCGCAACGATCGGCCGTTCGGCGGTGACGGCCGTTTCCTTCTCGACGAGCGAAGCGAGGGTCGTGGCCTGAAGCAGCGTCATCCCCTGCGCGCGCGCCTTCTGCTCGAAACCGTCGGGCAGCCGGCGGGCGAACTGCCGCGTCATCGCGCCGAGAATCTCGCGCGCGCCCATCGAGCGCGTGACGATGTACGTGTCCGGAAAGAGGAACCCTTCGAGCGTGGGCGCGTCCTTCGGGACTCCGTCGAGCTCGTCCGGTCTCTGGAAGAGCGCCTGATAGTCGCGCGGCGTGGAAAAGCTCTGCGACGAGAACAGCGTGAAGACCTCGTCGGCGGTGAACCCCTCGGGGACGGTGATCCGGTAGGTCACGACGTCGCCCGCGACGATCGAAAGGACGACCTGCTCGGGCGTGCGGGGCCCCGCGAAGCGGTATTCGCCCGCCTTGAGCGTCTTGCCCTGATGAAAAACCTTGAGGGCGACCATGCCGAGCCGCCAGTCGCGGAGAACGCCTTTCGACTCGAGCGTCCCGAAGACGCTCGCGGACGGCGTGCGGGGCGCGATCGACACGATGACCTCCTCGCCCGGGTAACCCTGATACGGCGTCCGGAGGAGGAAGGAGACGAGCGCGAGGCCCACGGCGATCGCGACGACGACGAGGGCGAGCACCCACGCGAGGAGGGGCGTGACGTGGCGCCTGTGGGACGAGCGGTGCTCGAGCACGGGCGGCTTCGGCGGGCGCCTCAGCGCGTGCCCCGCGCCTCGTCGCGCTCGAAGAAGTAGTCGCGCAGGAGGACGGCCGCCGCTTCCGCATCGCGGGCGGACTTTCGGCGCCGCGCGCCAAGGCCGGCGTCGACGAGGGCTCGCTCGGCGGCGGCGGTCGTCAGACCCTCTCCGTGGAGGTCCACCGGCAGGCCCGACGACTCGTGGAGGCGCCGGGCGAAGTTCCGCACGCGGCGCGCCCACGTGCCTTCGCTGCCGTCCGCGCTCACCGGGTGGCCCACGACGATGCGGAGGACGTCGCGTTCCTTCGCGGCGGCGGCGATGGCGGCCGTGGCCTGCGCGTCGCTCGTGCGCGGCACCACGCCCACAGGCACGACGACCCGGCCGGTCTCGTCCGAGACGGCGAGGCCGATCCGCTTCTCGCCGAAATCGACTGCGAGGACACGCACAACCCGAATCGTAGGAGGCCCCCTCGGCGAAGTCCACTCCGGCTACAATTCCCCTCTTGGCCGGTCCGCGCTCCGGAGCCGGCTGCGGGAGCACATCCTCATGAACGACGTCTTCGTCCTCTCCGCCGCCCGGACGCCGGTCGGCACGTTTCTCGGCGCGCTCGCGCCTCTTTCGGCTTCGCGCCTCGGCGCGGTCGCGATCAAAGCCGCGGTCGAGCGCGCGGAAGTTCCCGCTTCTTCGGTCTCTCAGGTGTGGATGGGCAATGTCCTGCAGGCGGGCCAGGGCCAGGCGCCCGCGCGGCAGGCGGCGCTCGCCGCGGGCCTGCCTTTCTCCACCGGCTGCATCACGGTTCACAAGGTCTGCGGGTCCGGGATGCGGTCGGTGATGGACGCCGCGAACGCGCTGCGCACGGGCGAATTCGACGTGGCCGTGGCCGGCGGCATGGAGTCCATGTCGAACGCTCCATACCTCCTTCCCAAGGGCCGCTCCGGCCTGCGCATGGGCCACGGCCAGCTCCTCGACTCGATGATCTCGGACGGCCTCTGGGACCCATACAAGAACGTCCACATGGGCAACTGCGCGGAGCTGTGCGCGGCGAAGTACTCGTTCACGCGCGAAGCGCAGGACGCGTTCGCGTTCGAGAGCTACCAGCGCGCGCGCCGCGCGAACGAAGCGGGCGACTTCAACGCCGAGTTCGCTCCCGTGACGATCGAGGCCAAGAAGGGCCCCGTCACGGTGGATCGCGACGAGGAGCCGTTCGCGACGCCGCTCGAAAAGCTCGAGAAGATGGGGACCCTCAAGCCGGCCTTCCAGAAGGACGGCACCGTGACCGCCGCGAATTCGTCGAAGCTCAACGACGGCGCGTCGGCGCTCGTCCTCGTCTCCGAGGCGGCCTTGGGGAATGGCAAGCCGATCGCCCGGATCGTCGCGCAGGCGTCGCACGCCCAGGAGCCGGAATGGTTCACGACGGCGCCCGTCGCGGCCGCGCGGAAGGCGGCTGAAAAGGCCGGGATCCCGCTCTCCCAGATCGACCTTTTCGAGGTGAACGAGGCGTTCGCGGTCGTCGCGATGGCGTTCATCGAGGACCTCGCTCTCGACCCGAACAAAGTGAACGTGAATGGCGGGGCCGTGGCCCTTGGCCATCCGATCGGCTCGTCGGGCTCGCGCATCGTGACGACGCTCATCCACGCGCTCCGCGCCCGCAAGAAGAAGTTCGGCCTCGCCTCGATCTGCATCGGGGGCGGCGAAGCGACGGCCGTCGTCGTCGAAGCGCTCTAGAATCGGGCCGATGATCGACAAGGTCGTTCGCGGGGCCTCGCCTCGGGAGGCGGCTGCGAAAGCCGTCCAGGACGTCTCGTCCGGCGCGACCCTCGTCGTGGGCGGATTCGGCCTCTGCGGAATTCCCGAGAATCTCATCGCGGCGCTCGCGGCGAGCGACGTCACCGGGCTCACGTGCGTCTCGAACAATTGCGGCGTGGACGACTGGGGCCTCGGCATCCTCCTCGGGAAGAGAAAAATCCGGAGGATGATCTCGTCCTACGTCGGCGAAAACGCCGAGTTCGAAAGGCAGTACCTCGCGGGCGAGCTCGAGCTGGAGTTCTGCCCGCAGGGCACGCTCGCCGAGCGGATGCGAGCGGGCGGGGCGGGCATCGCCGGCTTTTACACGCCGACGGGCGCCGGTACGATCGTGGCCGAGGGCAAGGAGACGAAGGTCTTCGACGGCCGGGAATACGTTCTGGAGCGCGGCCTCACGGGCGACTTCGCGCTCGTCGCCGCGTGGAAGGCCGACCGGCTCGGCAACCTCGTCTACCGGAAGACCGCGCGCAATTTCAATCCGATGGCCGCGACGGCCGGGAGGATCACGGTCGCCGAGGTCGAGGAGCTCGTCGAGCCTGGCGCGCTCGATCCGGACGAGATCGACACGCCCGGCATCTTCGTCAAACGCGTCGTCGTGGCGCCGCGCGTCAAGCGCATCGAACGGCGCACCGTGCGGAAGGGCTGAGGATGGCGAAGCTCGACCGGGACGGCATCATCCGGCGCGCGGCCAGAGAGCTCAACGACGGGATGTACGTGAACCTCGGCATCGGCATGCCGACGCTCGTCTCGAACTTCATCCCGAAGGGCATGGAGGTCATCCTCCAGTCCGAGAACGGCATCCTCGGCATGGGTCCGTACCCGACCGAGAGCGAGGTCGACCCCGACCTCATCAACGCCGGGAAGGAGACCGTGACGGTCGTTCCCGGCGCCGCATTCTTCTCGTCGGCCGACTCCTTCGTGATGATCCGCGGCGGCCACATCGACCTCTGCATTTTGGGAGCGATGCAGGTCGACGCCGAGGGGTCGATCGCGAACTGGATGATCCCCGGTAAGCTCGTGAAGGGGATGGGCGGCGCGATGGACCTCGTCGCGGCGGCGCGGCGCATCGTCGTCACGATGGAGCACGTCGCGAAAAACGGCGAGAAGAAGATCCTGAACCGCTGCACGCTTCCTCTCACGGGCAAGGGCTGCGTCCACCGCATCATCACCGACCTCGCCGTCCTCGACGTGAAGAAGGGCGGAGGCCTCGTCCTCGTCGAGCGCGCGCCGGGTGTCTCGGTGGACGAGATCCGCGCCGCCACCCAGCCGCCGCTCGAGATCAGCGGCGACGTGCCCGAGATGAAGGTCTGACTGGCCCCCGTCTTGCGGCGCGTCGCGTGATGTGTCGAATCGGCCTCGGTCTGGTCGGGCTCCTGGTCGCGGGC
Source organism: uncultured Acidobacteriota bacterium (assembly GCA_937888435.1). Classification (GTDB taxonomy): domain Bacteria; phylum Acidobacteriota; class Thermoanaerobaculia; order UBA5066; family UBA5066; genus Fen-183. The sequence goes on along the minus strand of CALAQS010000233.1, from coordinate 15,497 downwards.
TCCGCCCTCTCCCAGTCCTCCTTCGACACCGATCCCTTCGCGGCGCACTTCCGGGAGCGGGGCGGGTTCGAGCCGAAATTCAAGCTGCCCGAGAAAGGCGGGTCGATCCGTATCACGATCGACGCGGGCGACCCCGGAGGGCCGCAGGGCAAGCAGACGTTCATCGAAGAGGACCTCTTCACCGCGGATGCGCCGCCCGGCAAATTCGTCACGATCGAGTACCAGGACATGAAGCTCCGGGCGCGAAGCATCCATGGCAGCCTGAAGGAGAAGACCGTCGTCGCCGAGGGCGACGTGACGTTCGAGCAGGGGGCTTCGCGGATGCAGGGCTTGAGGCTCGAGCTGGACCTCGTCCAGAAGACGGGCGTCCTCACGGACGGCCGCATCGACCTCGAGGGCGGCCTCCATCTGAAGGGCGCGACGCTCGCGAAGGTCGGGCCGCGCAGCTTCACGCTCCAGGACGGCGTCGTCACCTCCTGTGAGATCTGCGAAGGCCAGGATCCGGCATGGAGGTTCCGGGTCAGGAGCGCCCGGGTGACGCTCGAGGATTTCGCGCGCCTCAAGGGCGTGACGTTCCTGATGGGCGACGTTCCGCTCCTCTGGACGCCCTATCTCATCTGGCCTGCGCTGAGGGACCGGGCCTCGGGCTTCCTCATCCCGGGTCTCGGCTACAACTCGAACCGGGGCGGGTATTTCGGCACGTCGTATTACTGGGCGATCTCGCGCTCCGCCGACGCCACGTTCTCGGGCGACTTCTACACGAAGGGGTACTACGGCCTCGGCACCGAGCTCCGGGCGCGCCCATCCGAAGGCACGCGCTTCGAGGGCACGTACTACACGATTTACGACCCCACGGTGCAGCACTGGCAGTGGCAGACGATCGGGACGCTCGTTTCGAACGACCTCGGGCCGAAGCTGCGCGCCGTGGTCACCTGGCTCGACTTTTCGGACCCGACGTTCTTCCAGAGCTTCAACGCGAATTTCAGCCTCTCCTCGGCGCGGACCATCGGGAGCGAAGCTTTCGTCACCTGGAGCCCCGACCCGTTCGCCCTGAATCTCCGGATAACGCGCGACGAGGCGCTCGGGTACGGCACCGGCAACATCGTGACTGAACGCCTGCCCGTGCTCGAGGCGAACATGCGCCCCACGCCATTCTTCGGGCAGGCGGTGTTCGTCGAGGCGTCGGGGCAGGCCGGCTTTCTGAGCACCGACCGGGGCGACGGCCTGCCGGCCGGCACATACGACCGGCTCGATTTCTTCCCGAAGGTGAACGTGCCGCTCTCGCTGTTCCCCTGGCTGTCGCTCGAGGGCACGGCGGGCGTCAGGATCACGAGTTACGGCAAGTCCCTCGCGGCGGACGGCATTACCCTGGTGGACAAGCCCTACGACCGCGAGGCGCTGTCGACGGAAGTCTCCCTGACGGGCCCCGCCTTCTCGCGCCTCTTCGAGGGAAAGCTGGGGCCGTTCACGAAGTTCAAGCACGTGATCGAGCCGCGCATCATCTGGGACTACCTCGCGGGGCGGGACGACTTCGCGCCGACGCCGCTCTTCGACGAGGTCGACTCCCTCATTCCCACGAACGTGGTCCGCTACTCGCTGCTCCAGCATTTCCTCGCCAAGGGAGACCAGGGCGGCTCGCGCGAGATCGCCTCGTTCGAGATCGCACGCAGCTATTTCGTGAGGCTCCCGGGCGAGAGTACGGCCTTTCCGCTCGACCCCAGCGTCCAGAAGAACTCGCCTCTGGACTTCATTCTCCGCGTCAACGCGACATCGGCCCTGAACCTGGACGCGAGGACGACCTGGGACCCTCACGCGAACCAGATCACGGCCGCGAGTATGACGGCCGTCCTGTCGGGAGCCGAGCGTACCCTCGCGCTCTCGCTCTTCGACAGCCACCCCGTGATCATTCCGGCCTCGCTGGACCCCGGCGCCTCGGCCCAGCTGCGCGTCTCGGGCGGGGTGCCGATCCTCCCCAAGAAGCTCAGATTCGACGTGGAAGCGAACTACGATCTGACGAAAGGGCGCATGCTCGAATCCCGGAGTCTGTTGACCCTTCAGGCAGCATGCTTCAAAATACTCGCGGAATACCGGGATTTGCGCACCGGAATCGTGCCTTCGAGGGATTTCCGGGTGGCGCTGACCCTGAAAAACGTGGGCAGCTTTCTCGACTTCACCGGGAGCCTTCCGTGACCCTTTTCGCCGCGAGAGAGATTCTGCCCCGTCGCGACACTCCCACCGTGGGACGAATCCGGACGTTTCTCGGCCTTCTCCTTCTCCTTCTCCTTCTCCCGTGTTCTGCGCTTCGGGGCGACGCGGCGGTGACGAACGCGACCTGTGCCTCGGCGCTCGTCATCGACCCGAGAGCGCTCCCCTGGTCCTCGGCGGGCATCGACACCACCGACATTCCCGGTGACGGGAATCCTCCGGTCTTTCCCTGTTACACCAAGGGACAGCTTCCGTCGGGCGGGCAGGCGCCTCCGTCGCACATCGTCTGGTTCTCCTTCACGCCCACGGTCTCGGACACCTACCGGATCGACACGATCGGCACGGCGCCCGCGGCCGACTACGACACGATCCTCGGCGTGAACACGGGCTCCTGCGGATCGCTCAATCCCGTCTCGGGAATCTGCCGCCAGAACGGCTTTTTTCCCGACGACGCGCCCGGATCGCTCCAGTCGTCGGTGACGCTCCTCCTGGAGGCGGGCACGACGTACACGATCGCCGTCGGCGGGATCGGACAGCCCGATGGCTTCACGGGCCTGTTCGAGCCCTCGAAGGGCGGCGTCCTCCAGCTGAACGTCTCCCGCGTGGCGGTCGGATACGCCTACGCTTACGTCGTAACGTCGGTCGCGCGCACGGGCGGCTACACGAGCGACGTCAACGTCACGAACGCGGAAGCGGCGGACGGCCAGTTCGTCATCCAGTACCTCGGGCACGGAAACGACGGCGACCAGAACGTGCCGCCGCTTCAGCCCGTTTCGAGCCCGCAGAGCATAGGGGCCTTGGGCTCGCGCGAGTTCGTGGACATCCTTTCCGGGCTCTTTTCGATCTCCTCGGACTACGGGGCGATCCTCGTCCAGTCGACGAACCGGCTGCTCATCGGGGCCCGGACCGCGACACCGGCTCCCGCGGGGGTCGGCTCCTTCGGCCAGTTCACCGAGGCGGTCGACGTCTCCTCTGGCACCTCGCTGCCCCTCGCGCTCGCCTACGGCGAGACGGGGCGGTTCATCGCCATGCGCGAGGACGCGTCAACGCGGACGAATCTCGCGTTCGTCAACACGTCGATGTCCCCCTGTGCCGTCCAGTCCGAGGTGTTGGACGGTGGCGGGAACCTGCTGGGTGACGCCCGAACGTTCACGGTCCCGCCGCACACGATGATCCAGAAAAACCGGCTCAAGGACACGTTCGGGTTCGCGGCCGACGTGCGGGATGCGTCCGTCCTCGTGAAAAACGTGACGACAGGCTGCACCGTTGCCGGGACCGCCTACGTGGTCGACGGGAACACGGCGGCCGGCACGAACGACCCCTTCGCGGTGCCGCTGCGCAAGTAGGGGGCGCCGTCGCCCGTGTAGACTTCCTCGTTCGTGCAGACGGTCATCCTCGGAGCCGGTGGAATGCTCGGGCGGGCGCTCGGACGCGAGTTCCCGGAGGCCGAGCGCTTCACCCGGGCGGCCCTCGACATCACCGATGGCGTCGCCCTTCGCGGGGCTCTCGCCCCGGACACGCGCCTCGTCCTGAACGCCGCGGCTGACACGCGCGTCGACGCCGCGGAAACCGACCCGCACCACGTCGTGGTCAACGTCGTCGCGGTGGGAGCGCTCGCGGCTCTCTGCCGCAAGCTGGACGCGACGCTCGTGCACGTCTCGACCGATTACGTCTTCTCCGGAAAGGGAATCCGTCCCTATCGCGAAGACGATCCCGTCGACCCCATCAACGCGTACGGCCGCGCCAAGCTCATGGGGGAGCGGCGCGCGTTCGAGGAAGGCGACGAGGTGCTCGTCCTCCGGACCTCGTGGGTCTTCGGCATGGGCGGCGTGAACTTCGTGGACACGATCCTGAAGAAGGTCGAGAGCGGCGCGCGCGACCTCTCGGTCGTGAACGACCAGGTCGCGCGGCCCGCGTACGCGGCCGATGTCGCGCGGGCAATCCGCCAGCTCCTCGAAAAGCGGGTCACGGGTGTCGTGCACTTTGCGAACGCGGGAGAAGCCACGTGGCACGAGCTCGCCTCGGAGGCGATTGCGCGAGAGGGTCACGCGGACGTCCGCGTGAAGGCGGTTTCCACGTCCGAGTTTCCCCGGCCCGCGCGGCGCCCCCGCTGGTCGGTCCTCGACACGTCGCTCTACGAGCGCATCACGGGCGGCGCGCCGCGCTCCTGGCGAGAGGCTCTCGGGGATTACCTCGCCGAGCGCCGTGCCGCCGCGCCCGCGCGCCCCGCCCCATGACGTTGACGAGGTCCGAGGCGGCGCGAAAGGCGCTGCACATCGGGATGGCTCTCTTCGCGCTGCTCCTGCCTTCGCTCTCGTGGGGAGCGGCATTGGCGGCTGCGGGATTCACCGTTCTCTTCAATGCATTCCTCTTGCCCCGGGTGACCCCGTATTTTCTTAGAAAGGAAGAGGGGGACAGGGGCTTTTCGGTCGGGATCACGCTCTATCCGCTCGTCGTGTTTGCTCTTCTTCTCCTTTTTCGCAGAAATCTTCCTGTCGCCGCCGCGGGATGGGGATACTTGGCGTTTGGAGATGGTTTTGCTTCGCTCGCGGGAATGGCAATTGGCGGACGGCGGCTTCCATGGAACTCGGGGAAGACCTTTTCCGGCTTCCTCGGCTATGTCGTCTTTGGCTTTTTCGGAGCGTCCTGTCTCTATGGATTCGTCTCCTCCCGGGTTCCCTCTTCCTCCGAGCTGATCTGCCTCTTCGCGGCAGCGTTCGCGGGCGCAGCCATCGAGAGCCTTCCGTCCGAGCTGGACGACAACGTCCTGCCGCCGCTCGTGGGAGCCGCGGTTCTCGCGTGTTTGCTCTTCACACGGGCAGGCTGGTCGGACGTTCTCGAGCCGGGAGCGCTCCGCGGTGGGCTCGTCGCCCTCGGGATCAACGTCGCGGTCTCCACGACCGCCCTCGCCCTCCGGCTCGTCCGCCCGTCCGGCGCGCTCCTTGGGGCGCTCCTCGGAACTGTCGTCCTCGCGTTCGGCGGCGCGCCTCTCTATCTTTCCCTCTGGGTCTTCTTCGGCGTCGGGACGCTCGCCACGCGCTTTCACAGGGCGCGCAAGGAGGCGATCGGGAAGGCGGAGGAGGAGAGCGGGCGGCGGGGCGCGGCGAACGTCCTCGCGAACGTGTCCGTCGCGGCGTTCTGCGCGCTCGTGGCGGGCCTTGTACCGAGCGGCGACGTCTTCCGGCTCGCGGCCGCGGCCGCACTCGCGACGGCCCTCATGGACACGGTCGGCACCGAGGTCGGCCAGGCCATCGCGTCGCCGACGGCCCTCCTGCCGGATCTCCGGCGGGTTTCGCCGGGCACGGACGGTGCCGTTTCCGTGGCGGGCACGCTGGCAGGTCTCGCGGCGGCCGCGGTCCTCGCGGCGGCTGGGTTAGCGACGACCCTTCTCACGGCGCTCGGCGCCGTGGCCGTCGTGCTCGCGGCCTGCCTCGGCACGGTCCTCGAGAGCCTTCTCGGCAGGGCGGGAGCGCCCTGGCGCGTCTCGAACGGCCACGTCCTGAACTTCGTGAACACGCTGGCGGGAGCCGTCGCCGCGCCCGCGCTTCTGCGGGCCCTCGGGAGCCTCTCGTGAACGTACGCCAGGCGATGCGCCTCGCCCGCCCGTTCACGCTTCTGCCTCCTCTCCTCGGGATCCTGTCAGGAGCCGTGTGTGCGTTCGGCAGCGTGCACAACCCCGATCCCGCGCGGCGCGTGACGGGGGAGCTTCTCGGGATCGTCGCGCTGGGATCGCTCTGCGCGTCGCTCCTCAACGCGGCCTCGAACGTGCTCAACCAGATCACCGACCTCGAGGTGGATCGCGTCAACAAACCCGACCGGCCTCTGGTCACCGGCGAGGTGTCCCTGGCGGCGGCGTGGCGCCTGACCTGGACTCTGTACTTTCTCGCCCTCGTTCCGACGTGGTGGATCGTCGTGCCGAGGCCTCCCGGACTCCTTGCGCGGGCCGCCGCCCCGCTCGCCGACCACCAGTGCTTCTTTCTGTTCCTCGCCGGCCTCGTGGCGACGCTGATCTATTCGACCCCCTCGTTCGGGAGGACGAAGCGCCTCGGAATATGGGCGAACGTGACGATCGCGATTCCCCGCGGGTGCCTTCTCAAGGTCGCGGGCTGGACGCTCGTCGCGTCCGCGTTCTCCGCGGAGCCCTGGGCGATCGGGTCGATCTTCGGGCTCTTTCTCCTCGGCGCCACCTCGACGAAGGATTTCTCCGACGCCGAGGGAGACCGCGCGGGCGGCTGCATGACGCTGCCCGTGAAGTACGGGAACCGTAAGGCGGTCGCGATCATCTCGCCCTTCTTCGTCCTGCCGTGGCTGCTCCTGCCGGTGCTCGCCCGCACACCCGATCCCGCGGCGAGAGCGCACCGGCTTCTGAGCGGCAACCCGGCCCTCCTCACGGCGCTCGGCCTCCTCCTCGCCGCCTGGGGCGCCTACACGGTGCACCTCTTGAGGAAGAATCCGGACGAGCTCGGCACGACCGAGAACCATCCGTCGTGGACTCACATGTACCTCATGCTCATGCTGGCGCAAATCGGCTTCGCGGCGGCTTACCTCTTATGAGAGCGCCTTTTGTGAACCCGGCTCGCGAGCGTAGGATCGGGAAGACTGTGGCCGAGCCCGCTTATTCCATCCCCTCGCCCGACCTGCCGGCCCTCACGGTGCGGTGGGAGGGCCTCGTAGTCGCGATCGACGCCACGACCCTGAACACGATCGCCCGCAAGGCCACCCGGAAAGTGCCCGAGGTGCGGGAGATCCTCATCGAGCCCGAAGACGGGCGGCTCGGCCTGTCGGTCCGCTATATCAAGAAGGGAATCCCGGTGGCCTTCCGCGGCCATCTCGAGTCCCTGCGCTTCAAGGACGGCTTTCTCGGGTTCACGATCGCCGACCTCCACATCTTCGGGGTGGTGCCGATTCCGAACTGGGTCATCTCGAAGATCGTCGAAAGGCAGCCCGAGGGGCGCGCGTTCTTCTATCCCGAGGAGCGGATCGTCGTCGTGAACCTCAACGGCGTCATGCCGCCGGAGCTCTCCGTGCAGGTCAAGGACGTCGTGTGCGAGAACGGGGAGATGCGCTTCGTGTTCGGGCCGAGTCAGTACCGGCTCGACCGCGTCATCGAGGAGATGGGCAAAGACCCGTTCGAGGACGAGTGATCGAGGGGCGTCAGAGCGTCTCGAAGTCGGCTCAGTCGATCCAGATCCTCACGTGCGCGTCGGGGGCGCTGATCTCCACGAGGTCGCCGCGCTCGGCGTTTCTCAGCTGCCCGACGAGGGCATCGACGTCGAGATCGCGGTCGGCCGTCGACACGGCGTCCACGATGCGCCAGGGTAGCCGGAGGGTCACGGTCTCCTCCGGGCGGCCGTGCTTTTGGACCTCCAGGGTCACCTGTTCGCCGTTCTTCTTGACGTGGATCTCGGCGTCCTCATGGGTGCGCACGACGTCCGTGCCGTCCGGCTTGTCTTTCAACTCCTGCACGATCGTGCGGATCTCGCTGGCGTCCACGGAATGGTCGAAGTGGAGATCCATTTCGCGCCGCACCTTCCCGAGAGAGGCGAAGCGCAGCGCGCCGGAGACGAAGGCGTAGGGGACCGAAAAGGAGACCCGATGCCGGTCGTTCCGGAGGTCCTCAACCTGCATCCTCAGGAAGCGGGGCCCTCGGACGCTCCCGCGCGTGTGCCCCGGCACGAGCGCCGAATAGGCGAGGAGGAACAGGGCGAACAGGAACAGGGCGTTGACGACGGATCGAAGCTCTTTTCCAACAGGCTGGCTCACGATGGCCTCCGGCTCCAGAGAGGGGAACGAGGGCGGAAGGGAAAAGGTTCCCGCCGTCCTCCGGCATGGACATTCCCCGCCGCCGATGCTAGCTTTTCATGGAAGGGCGGGCCATGCCTCATTTCATTCACGACACGTGTATCGGGTGCGGTGTCTGCGAGATCAAGTGCCCGACGCACACGATCACGGGCGGCAAGAACGAGAAGTTCGTGATCCACCAGGACCGGTGTATCGACTGCTCCGTGTGCGCGGTTTACTGCCCCGTCTCGTGCATTCAGGACCAGCACGGCGACCTCGTGATGAAGGTCAAGCCTAAGGACATCCCGAAGGCGATCGTGGACCGCGAGCTCTGCACGGCGTGCGAGTTCTGCATCGACATCTGCCCGTTCGACTGTATTCACCTCGTGGCCGACCCGCTCGCTCCGAACCTCCACTACAAGGTGGCCGAGGTGGACGCGGCCCCGTGCGTGTCCTGCCGCCTCTGCGAGACGGTCTGCGACAAGGACGCCATTTACGTCCCGAACCCGGTCACGCAGGCCAAGCAGTACCTGCCGGTCCTCTAATCAATGGGTGATGTAACGCCCGAGCCCCCTTTCGAAGAATCTTCCTCTTCCTCCCCGACCCCGGCTGGCCGACTCCTCGTCCAGTTCTTCGTCATCCCGCTGTTCGTCGTCGGCGTGGCGGTATTCGTTTTCTGGCTCTTCGGCGCCATCGCCGTCGACCGCAAGAACGCCGCCGAGCTGCTGAACGACGTGCGGACGGGGAGCCGGAACCAGCGCTGGCAGTCGGCCTTCGAGCTCACGAAGAAGCTGCCTGCCCTCACGGATCCGAAAGAGCGCGCGGCATTCTCGGCCGCGGCTCTGCGCGCGTTCGAGGGCGCCGAGAACGATGACCCGCGCGTGAGGCGGTACCTGACGCTCGTCCTCGGCCGCCTCGGAGACCCGCGGGCTGTTCCGCTCCTCGAGAAAGCGCTCGACGACAAGGACCCCGAGACGCGCCTGTATGCGCTGTGGGCGCTCGCTCTCGTCGGAGATCCTTCCTCGGCGCCACGCGTGCGGCCGCTGCTCGAGTCCGAGGACGCCGGAGTCCGCAAGACCGCGGCGTATGCCCTGGGGCGCATGGAGGACGGCGAGGCGGTCCCGGCGCTGAAGAAGCTCCTCGCGGATTCCGTCACGGACGTCCGCTGGAACGCGGCGCTCGCCCTCGCGACGCTCGACGACCCCGCCGGGCGCGACGTCCTCGTCGGCATGTGCGACCGCGAACGTCTGCGGTCGACGCCCGGGCTTTCCGCGGACCAGCAGGAAGACGCGCTCCTCAACGGCCTTCGCGGTCTCGTTCTCCTGCACGACCCGGCGGCGAAGGCGCTCGGCGGGAAGATGTCCGACACGGACCCGTCGCTGCGCGTGAGGCGCGAGGCGAAAAGGATCCTCCTCGGAGAGAAGGCGTCCGCGGCACCACGGCCGAAAGACGCGCCTTGACGGAGCCCGCATTTTTTGAGACTTTGTCTCAGGTGTTTTCTCGAGGGGGCGGATGACGGAAACGGGTTCGGCGGGAGTCGCCGTCGCGGAAAACGCGGCCGCTGCCCCCACGCGCCGCAGTTTCGTCAACTGGCTCGCCGTCGGCTGGCTGGCGTTCGCCGCCGGCGTCGGCGCGTTCGTCACCACAATGGCGCGTTTCCTGTTTCCGAACGTCCTGTTCGAGCCACCGTCGTCCTTTAAGGCGGGCTATCCGGCCGACTACCAGGTCGGCGAGGTCGACGAGCGCTGGAAGGAGAAGTACCAGATCTGGGTCGTGCGCAACACGGAGATGATCTACGCGCTCATCACCGTGTGCACTCACCTCGGCTGCATTCCGAACTGGCTCCCGGCGCAGAACAAGTTCAAGTGCCCGTGTCACGGCTCGGGGTACTACCGCTCGGGCATCAACTTCGAGGGGCCCACGCCGCGCCCGCTCGAGCGCGCGGCCATCTCCATCTCGCCCGACGACGGGCAGATCTTCATCGACAAGGCGCGGAAGTTCCTTTACGAGAAGGGCCAGTGGACCGATCCGGCGGCCTTCATCAAGACGACGTAGGAGAAGGATTGAGGGACCAAGAGATGTCTTCTGAAAGGGAAAGAGGAGCCGCCGGCGCATGAGCCTCGAGCGCCACTGGAAAAAGATCCAGCAGCAGGTCGTCGAGACGCAGATCTGGAAGTCCATTTTTCGCGTCGGCATTCCGAACACGAACCGCAAGCGCGTGCTCGCGATGCTCGGCAACGTCGTGCTGCACCTGCACCCGGTGAAGACGCGCAAGTCGGGCGTCAAGATGCGCTACACGTGGTGCGCGGGCGGGATGACGTTCTTCCTGTTCCTCACGCTCACGTTCACCGGCCTTCTCCTCATGTTCTATTACCGGCCGACGATCGAGTACGCCTACGGCGACATGCTCGACCTGCGCGAGCAGGTGCCCTTCGGAATCATGCGAGAGATGCACCGCTGGGGCGCGCACGCGATGGTGATCTCCGTGTGGATCCACATGTTCCGCGTGTTCATGACCGGCTCCTACAAGCCGCCGCGGGAGTTCAACTGGAACGTGGGCGTCGTCCTGCTCGTCCTCACGCTGCTCCTTTCCTTCACGGGCTACCTCCTCCCGTGGGACCAGCTCGCGATCTGGGCCATCACGGTCGGCTCGAACATGGCGCGCGCGACGCCGCTCGCGGGCAACGAAGGGCCGTTCGCCGCGCAGCTCGCCGTGAACGGCGTGAACCTCGTGACGGCGGGCAGCGACGCGCGCTTCGGCCTCCTCGGCGGGCGCATCGTGGGCGCGAACGCGCTCCTCAGGTTCTACGTCCTCCACTGCGTGTTCATCCCGCTCGTCGCCGCCTTCCTCATGGCCGTCCACTTCTGGCGAGTAAGAAAAGATGGAGGAATCAGTGGGCCTCTTTGATGTGAGCGAGGGGATCAGCAGGCCGCTATGAACGGCCTGAAGTCATTCATCAACTGGCTCGCATCGCCCGCCATCGCGGTGACACTGTCGATGCTCTCTCTCGTCGGCGCGATGTTCTACAAGCCGATCTGGACGAAAAAGGGCGGGCTCGTGCTCTTCGCGACGCTCGTGGGCGGGTTCGCGTTCAGCTTCACGGATCCGAACTTCCGCATCGTCGCGACCATGCCCGACAACGTCCCGATCCTCGGAATGCTGTTCCTCGTGGGGTTCTTCTTCTGGTACGCCATGTATCAGGCGCACCTGAACGACGCGCGCCTTTCGGTGGGCCTGCCGCCTCTCGAAAAGGACGACAGCGACAAGAAGGTTTTCTCGTGGCCCGACCTCGTGTACGTCGAGCTCGTCTCGCTGATCATCTGCTCGATCGTCCTGATCGTCTGGTCGATCGTGCTCAAGGCGCCGCTCGAGGAGCCCGCGAACCCCGGCGCGGCCCCGAACCCGGCGAAGGCGCCGTGGTACTTCCTCGGGCTGCAGGAGCTGCTCGTCTACTTCGATCCATGGATGGCCGGCGTCGTCCTGCCGACACTGATCATCGTGGGCCTCATGGCGATCCCGTACATCGACACGAACCCGCGCGGGAACGGCTACTTCTCCTTCCGCGAGAGGAAGTGGGAGATCGTCATGTTCTGCTTCGGGTTCATCATCCTGTGGGTCGTCCTCATCATCCTCGGGACGTTCCTGCGCGGGCCGAACTGGAACTTCTTCGGCCCGTACGAGTACTGGGATCCGAACAAGCTCGTTCCGCTGAACAACGTGAGCGTCTCGGAGATCTTCTGGGTCAAATGGCTGAAGACGGCGCTTCCGACGTTCTGGTTGAAGCGCGAGCTGCCGGGAATCCTTTTGGTCCTCTTTTATCTCGGCGCGCTGCCGGGCCTCCTCGGGAAGACGCTCTTCAGACGTTTCTACGAAAAGATGGGAATGGTGCGCTTCTTCGTGGGCGTGAACCTGTTTCTCATCATGTTCGCGGTGCCGATCAAGATGTACCTGCGGTGGATCTTCAACCTCAAGTACATCGTCAACATCCAGGAATTTTCTTTCAATATCTGACATGGCCAAGGCTCCTCCCCCCGAACCGATCGATCACCACTACGACATCAAGCGGCTGACGAAGGTCTTCGCGATCACGTCGATTCTCGTGCTGCCGGTATTCGGATGGATGACGTGGCAGGACTACGGGCGCGATTGGAAATTCTGGCAGAAGAAGTTCGTCGAGAACGACCGCAAGAGGACGCGCGCGGCGCTCCGAGCGGCCTCCGAGAAGATCGATCCCGAGGCCGAGGAGAAGTACCTCGAGCAGAAACGCGAGGGCGCGCGCGAGATGCGCCGCAATCGCACGGCGGTTTCGGAAGCGGAGGACCGGACGAAGAAGGCCGAAGGAGCCTGGTACGAAGCCGACCAGGACTTCCGTTTCAAGAAGGCCGAGATGGACACCGCGCGCTACAACTTCGAGACGCGCCAGAAGGAGAGCCCGAAATCGGCGGGCACCGAGTCGGCCCGGAATGACTACGCGCGCCTGAAGGCGGCATACGAGGCGAGCACGATCGTCGAGCAGGCCGCGCGCGTGCGACGGGACGCGGCGAAGGCCGAGCTCGACGCGCTCGAGCGGACGAAGAAGGACGCCGAGGAAGCGCTCGTCAAGCTCGACGCCGACTACGACCGGTTCCAGGCGAAGCTCGGGACCCTCCGGCAGAACGACACTTTTTACTTCGTGCGCAACGCGCCCATCGCGGACATGCTCGCCCCGTCCCTCAAGATCCAGCAGGTCCAGCTCGAGGGCCTCTACAACGACGTGAACTTCCTCAGGAGCCAGCGCGTCGACCGCTGCATGACGTGCCACATCGCGGCCGAGACCCGGGGCTTCGAAGACAAGGAAAAGTACCCGCAGTCCGTCCTGAGGACGCATCCGCGCCTCGACCTTTTCGTCGACTCGAACTCCCCGCATCCGTACGCGACTTTCGGCTGCACGTCGTGCCACGGCGGGCGCGACCGCGCGACCGACTTCACGCGCGCCGGCCACATGCCGAACGACTACGGGCAATACGAGCACCTCGCGGCGCAGCTCGAGGAGGGGCACGACGACAAGGGCCTGCCGACGGACGACGACGCGGTGCGGGAGACGATGGACGAGACGCAGACGGGCCGCTGGATGAGGGAATACGACTGGGAAGTCGACAAGTTCGACGATCTGCCCATGTACCCGATGAAGGCCGTGGAGGCCGGCTGCTTCCGCTGCCACCGGAGCGACGCCGGGCACCCGAAGGCGGCCAAGCTCGACCAGGGCCGCAAGCTCGTCGAGCAGCTCGGCTGCTGGAGCTGCCACAAGATGAAAGGCTTCGAGGATCTGCCGCGCGTCGGGCCGAATCTCTCCCGGATCGCGTCCAAGACGACGCCGGAGTGGGCGGAGCGCTGGCTCGTGAACCCGCGCGCCTTCCGGAACAACACGAAGATGCCGCGCTTTTTCTACCTCGAGAACTTCGAGGGAGAAGCGGGGCACCGTCTCACGGACACGATGATCGCCGGCGTCACGGCCTACCTCTTCGAGAAGTCGGAGAAGGTGTCGTGGCCCGCGGTCGCGGCGGGAGACGCGGCGCGCGGCAAGCAGCTCTTCGAGAACGTGGGTTGCCAGGGCTGCCACATCTCCGAGGTGGGGGCCGAACGCCACGTGATGGACGGCTGGCGCCAGCACGGCCCGAACCTGATCGGCCTCTCGCAGAAAGTGGCGCCCGAGTGGCTCGCCGCCTGGCTGAAGAATCCGAAGGCCTACAACCCCGGGACGCGGATGCCGAACCTGCGTCTCGCGAACGACGAGATCGCCGACCTCGTCGCGTACCTCATGAGCCGGCCGGCGCAGCCCGAGTTCGCGCGCAGCCGCCCGCCGAAGGCGGACGAGAAGGAGCGCGACGCGCTCGTCTACGACTACCTCACGCAGACGAAGTCCGTCGTGGAGGCGAAGGCCGACGTCGCGAGGATGACGCTCAGGGAGAAGAACCTTTTCGTGGGCGAGAAGATCATCGCCCACTACGGCTGCTATTCCTGTCACGTGATTCCCGGCTTCGAGAAGGCCAAGCCGATCGGCGTCGAGCTGTCCGAGTGGGGAAACAAGCCGGTCCATCTCCTCGATTTCGGGTTTGTGCACCTGCCGCACACGCGCGCGGACTGGCTCGCGCAGAAGGCGGGGCAGCCGCGCTCCTTCGACCGCGAGAAGGTCAAGAGCTTCCAGGAGAAGCTCAAGATGCCGCAGTTCTCGCTCTCGCCCGCGGAGATCGAAGCCGTCCAGACGGCGATCCTCGGGATGCAGAGGGACGACATGTCCGATGCGCTCGTCGTGAAGGCCGCCGGCTCGCATGGCGCGGTGGAGGCCGGGCGCCGCATCGTGAAGGACTACAACTGCCAGGGCTGCCACATCCTGGAGGACAAGGGCGGAGCGATCCGCGAGGCCATGACGGCGAACAAGATCGACCTCGCGCTGGCGCCGCCAATCATCCGCGGCGAGGGCGCCAAGGTGCAGAGCGACTGGCTCTTCTCGTTCCTCGGCGCGCCGCGCTCGGGCCAGATCCGGCCGTGGCTGAAGGTCCGCATGCCGACCTTCGAATTCAACCCGGACCAGCTCAACGGTCTCACGTCGTACTTCGCGTCTCTCGACAGGGCGCGATATCCCTTCGAGAATCGCGTCGAGGCGCTCGACGCGCGCTCGCGCGCGGCGGGGGCGAAGACGTTCGACGCGCTGAAGTGCGCCCAGTGCCATCCGACGTCGCAGGACGCATTCCAACTCGCGCTCCGGGCCGGCAAGACGCCGGCGGATCTCGCGCCCATTCTGGCGGCGGCGCACACGCGCTTGCGGTACGACTGGATCGCGGACTGGATCAAGCGGCCCGAAGAGTGGATGCCGGGCACGCGCATGCCCACGAACTTCCCGAAGATCGACGAGGGGCCGGGCAAGCCCGCGAAGCGCTTCTCGCCTCTCGCGCCGGCGCTCGACGCGCCCGCGTTCGCGGGGCTCAAGAAGGACCTCGTCGCGATCTGGGGCTCCGAGGCCGAGGCGAAAGCCTACATCGGCGATCCCGACCGCGTCACGAAGGCCCTGCGCGACCACATCTGGTCGCTCGGCAACGACTTCCTCACGGCGTCGCCGGCGCCGAAGGCGCCGAACAAGGTGAAAGCGCCGGCGGTCGTCGCGGCAAACTAGGGCCGTGAGCCAAAGACCCTCGCGCCTCGTGCAGGCGTTCATGCTCGCCGGATCGCTTGTTTTTTCTTTGAAAGGAATTTCTTCCTCTTCACCTTCTAAGAAAAGTGCCGATACACGAGCCGAACCGGCAGCAGGCAGTGCGCCGTCAGCGCCCGCGAGCGGGGTCTTTGGCAAAGTTACTCTCTCCGGTCCCGTCCCGAAGCTCGCGCCGCGACCCGTGAACGCCGACGTCGCGATCTGCGGCAAGGCCGACAGGCTCTCGCCGGCGCTCGTCCTCGCGAAGGACAGGGGTCTCGCGAACGCGGTCGTGTGGCTCGAAGGCGCGAAAGGCGGCGCGCTTCCGAAGGGGCCGTTTCACCT
>CALAQS010000232.1 GCA_937888435.1 uncultured Acidobacteriota bacterium | reverse complement strand
ACCTTCTTGCGCTCGGTGGCACGGCGAAGCTGGCGCCAGATGCCGTCGAGCAGCTCGTCGCGGTCGTAATTCATGTACGAGAGGACGCGTTCGCACGACTCGCCGGGGAGGACGTCCTGGATGCGCGTGCGGCCCTCCTCGTCCACGCTCGCGAGCACCTCGTGCGCCTCGCCGAAGAGGTTGTGGAGATCGCCGAGAACGTCCTGATACGCCCCGACGAGGCAGAAGCCGATGTAATAGGGCGTGCCCTTCCGGAATTCGTGGAGAGGCAGCGCTTCCTTGATGTCCCTGAGGTCGATGAACTTCTCGATCTTGCCGTCCGAATCGCACGTGATGTCCGCGAGCGTGCCCTTTTCAGTCGGCCTTTCCCGCAGCCGGTGGATCGGCAGGATGGGGAAGAGCTGGTCGATCGCCCAGACGTCCGGCAGCGACTGGAAGACCGACATGTTCATGACGTACTTGTCGGCCAGCATGACCTCGAGCTGCTCGAACTCCTCGGGGACGTCCTTGAGCGTGTGGAGGTACCGCCGGATGCGCTCGCAGATGTTCCAGTACAGGATCTCGCCTTTGCTCCGGTCCTCGAGCGACACGTAGCCGAGGTTGAAGAGGGTGAAAAGCTCTTCCTTGTACTGGAGCGCGTCGTGGTAGCTCTCGCGCATGGTTTTCGCGGTGACGCCCTGCCAGACGTCGTACATCTCGCGCACGACGTGGTTCTCGTCGCCGTCGAGCTTCACGGTGCGGCCCTGCTCGATGCGGTCCGCCACGTCGAGGACGTTCGTCACGAGGACCGAGTGATACGCCGTGATCGCCCGGCCCGATTCCGTGACGAGCGTCGGGACCGGGACCTTCTCCTCGTCGCAGATCGACTTGATCGTGTAGACGATGTCGTTCGCGTACTCCTGCACCGTGTAGTTCATCGAGGAGTCGAACGCCGTCTTGCTGCCGTCGTAGTCCACTCCGAGCCCGCCGCCGAGGTTCAGAAACTTCACCTCCACGCCCGACCGGTACAGCTTCGCGTAGACGCGGCCCGCCTCCTTGATCGCGCTCTTGACCTTGCGGATGTCGGTGATCTGCGAGCCGATGTGGAAGTGGAGCATGACGAGGCTGTCGAGCATCTTCCGGTGGCGGAGGATCTCGACGGCCTCGAGCATCTCGGTCGTCGTGAGGCCGAATTTCGCGGCCTCGCCGCCCGACTTCGCCCACTTGCCCGAGCCGCGTGCGTAGAGCTTGCTGCGCATCCCGATCAGGGGCTTCACGCCGCGCTTCTTGGCGACGTCGAGGATGCGCTCGAGCTCGGAGACCTTCTCGAGGATGAGGACCACGGTCTTGCCCATCCGGATGCCGTTCAGCGCGAGCCGAATGAACGAGTCGTCCTTGTAGCCGTTCGTCGTGATGAGGCAGTCCGAGCCGAGGTCCTGCGAAAGGGCCGCGAGAAGCTCGGGCTTGCTCCCGGCCTCGAGGCCGTAGCCGTACTTGCGGCCGGACTGGATGATCTCCTTCACGACGATTTTCTTCTGGTTCACCTTGATCGGAAATACGCCGCGAAAGACGCCGTCGTATTCGTACTCCTTGATGGCGCGCAGAAAGGCCTCGTTGAGCTCCTTCACGGCGGCGTCGAGGATCTGCGGGAACCGGATCACGACCGGCGTCGAGATGCCGCGCAGCGCGACGTCGTCGATGACGGCCTTGAGATCCACGAAGCGGTGGTTCTCGCGCGTCGGGTGGACGAGGAGATTTCCGTCATCCGAGACGGAGAAGAAGCCCTTGCTCCAGTTCTCGATGCCGTAGAGCTTCTCGGCCTCGGCGAACTTCTCGGGGACGCGGACGCGCGAAGGTTTCGGGGCCCTCGAGCCCCGGGAGACTGTGGCGCTGCTGGACATCGCGCGAATCTTACGCAGGGAAGGCCGGATGGTGTCGAAAATTTCGGCGGTAGGATGATCCTTGGTGAAAGTCCCCGTTCACGTCCTGTCCGGTTTTCTCGGCGCCGGGAAGACGACCGCCGTGAAGGACCTTCTCGCGCGCCGGGCCGAACGCGAGCGGATCGCGGTCGTGGTGAACGAGTTCGGAACGCTCGGCGTGGATGGGGCGCTCCTGTCGGACTGCGCGAGCTGCATTCTCCGGGAGGTGCCGGGCGGCTGCGTGTGCTGCACCGCGATGGCCGATCTCGAGGCCTCGCTCGAGGAGGTGTCGGACCTCGTGGCGCCCACCCGCTTCATCCTCGAGCCGACGGGGCTCGCGAGGCCGTCCGAGCTCGTCGACCTCCTGCGCGGCCCGCGCTGGGCGACCCGGTTCGACGTGAGACCGGTGATCACGCTCCTCGATCCGCAGCAGGACCTACCGAAGGCGTATGCCGAGAGCGCGCTTTTCCGCGATCAGGTGGACACCGGCGACGTTCTCGTCATCAATCGGTGCGATCTCGCTTCGGAAGAAGAGATTCTTCGAGTGGAAGAGTTCGCCCGGGCGCTCGTCCCGGCGAAGCTCCTCGTGGTTCGCGCGTCTCACGGAGTTCTTCCCGACGCGGTTTGGGATCTCGAGCAGCAGCCGGCTCCCTCGGGAACGACTCTCCTCGGGGCCCCGGCCTCACACCACCTTCATGGAAATCCCCTTGAAGGACATGTCGCAAAGGGCATCGCATACCCCCCGGAACGGGTCTACGACGCGGACCTCCTCCTCGCGGCGCTCGAGGCGCTGCGCGCCGGAGCACTCACGAAGGGCCGCGTCGCGCGCGCGAAGGGCCTCTTTCACACGACCGCCGGCTGGCGCGTCCATGAGATCGCCGGCGGCCGCCTCACGACGGCGGAGACTTCGTGGAGGCGCGACAGCCGCGTGGACGTCATTCTCAAGGATCCGGAAGAGAAAGATTTCTTTGAATGGGAAAGAGTGCTGGCGGATTCGCTCGTGCCCGCCGATGCACCACTTCTGATGCTGGAAGACGGCGCCGGCGCGATGCGCGCATACGATCCAAGAGGCTTCGAAGCCCTGTCGCAATACCTTTCTAAGAAAATCTTCTCTTCCTCGTTCCTTCCTGCCACGGCGCCTCCGGGATCCGCCTTCCGTCTCGGCGACGTTCTCACCCACGCCGGCGTCGCGCGCGAAGCGGACTGGATGTGGCTCGTGATGGACTCGGGCCTTTTCGGCGTCGGCGGGCCGCGCCACGTCCTCGAGAACGGGATCGTGTTTCCAGGAGCCGACGGCTTCCGCTACGTCCTTCCCGACGACGCGGCCCGGGGCGCCGAGGATGAGGTGGACGCTTGTCGCGATCTCACGAACGTCTGCGGCGTGCGCCTCGCGGAAATGCCGGGGGCGGCCGGTGGAGCCCCGGCGTGACGGCGAAGTCCGGCTTGCTCCTTTACGGCGCGAACGGCTACACGGGGAAGCTCATCCTCGACGTGGCGCTCCGCGAAGGGCTGCGGCCCGTCCTGGCCGGTCGCCGCGCGGATGCCGTCGAGCCGATCGCGAAGGCACACTCTCTCCCGAGCCTGTGCTTCGCCCTGGACGACCCCGCCATCGTGTCGCAGCTGCTCGAGCCTTTCGCCGCCCTGCTCCTCGCGGCGGGGCCGTTCTCGAGGACCAGCGCTCCGGCTCTCGAGGCCTGCCTGCGCTCGAAGACCGCGTATCTCGACATCACGGGCGAGGTGGAGGTCTTCGAATCGGTCTTTGCGCGCGACGCGAACGCGAAGAAGTCGGGAATCGCGGTTCTTCCCGGAACCGGCTTCGACGTCGTGCCTTCGGACTGCCTGGCGAAGGCACTGTCCGAAGCGCTGCCCGGCGCCACGTCGCTGGCGCTCGCGTTCCGCGGCTTCAAGACGAGCGCGGGCACGATGAAGACGATGGTCGAGAGCATTCCGAAGGGCGGGCTCGCGCGCGTGGACGGCAAGCTCGTACGCGTGCCCGCGGCCCAAAAGACGATGGAGATCCCGTTTCCCGACAAGCCGCGGCTCGCGATGACGATCCCGTGGGGCGACCTTTCGACGGCTTTCCGCTCGACGGGCATTCCGAACATCGAGGTCTATATGGCCGTCCCGCCCTCGGCGGTCTCGACCGCGCGGCGGATGCGCCGGTTCGCGCCGCTCGTCGGCCTTCCGTTCGTCCAGTCGTTCCTCATACGGCGCATCGAAAAGCGCGTGAAAGGCCCCACGGAGGAGGAGCGTAAACGCGAGCGGTCCTTCCTTTGGGGGCGCGTCGTGAACGGTGAGCGGTCCGTCACCGGCACCCTCGAAACGCTCGAGGGCTACGCGCTCACGGCCGAGACGAGCGTGGCGATCGCCAAGCGCGTCCTTGAGGGCGACGTTTCACCCGGCGTCCACACGCCGTCCCAGGCCTTTGGGGCGCGCTTCATCGAGACGATCGCCGGCTCGAAGCTCACGATAGGGTCCGCCGCATGACCCCCGTCCGCCTCGTCATCCGCCATGTCGCGAGCCGGCCAGTCCGAAGCGTGCTGACGATCGCCGCCATCGGGCTCTCCGTGGGCCTCGTGGGTTTCCTCGTCCTCGTGAACGGGGCGCTCCGGAACGACTGGTCGGAGAACATGGGCAAGCGCGTCATGGTCGTCGCCAAGACG
The DNA here is from genome assembly GCA_937888435.1 of uncultured Acidobacteriota bacterium. Classification (GTDB taxonomy): domain Bacteria; phylum Acidobacteriota; class Thermoanaerobaculia; order UBA5066; family UBA5066; genus Fen-183. The sequence goes on along the minus strand of CALAQS010000232.1, from coordinate 19,192 downwards.
TCATTCTTCGAGAGACTTCCCATGGCGTACCTCGCGAAGATCGAAGACGTGCCGGGCGTGAAGCGCGTCTGCCCGTTCGACTTCGTGCTGGCCTTTCACAAGGACAACCGTCCCGAGAACCAGGTTCCACTCCAGTCGGCGCCCGCCGACGCGCTTCTAGAGGTTTACATCGAAGCGAAGGTTCCGCCCGAGCAGGCAGCCGCGTGGAAGGCGGACCCGACTGGTTCGATCGTGGGGCCGATCCTCACGAAACATTTCGGCTGGAAGGTCGGCGATCGGATCGTCCTCAAGGCGCCCGTGCCGGGCGGCGTCGTCGAGACCACGATCCGCGGGATCATGGGATACAAGGTCGATAACGGCGTCTACCTGCACCGGAAGTACTTCGAGAACCTCACGGGGGACACGGGACAGGCCGGGATCTTCTGGATCCTCGCGAAAACACGTCAGGACGTCCCGAAGATCACAGCCGAGATCGAGCGCCGGCTGGAGAACGCCCCGGTGCCGATTCGCGCGATGAGCGAGAAGCAGTGGCAGCTCCAGTTCATGGAGATGCTCGGAAACGTGCAGGCGCTGCTCGGCGGGATCGGCCTCGCGACGGCGTTCACGCTCTTCCTCATCACGAGCAACACCCTCGCGATGTCGGCGCGCGAGCGCCGGAGTGAGACGGCGCTCCTTCGCGTGCTCGGCTTTCCACGCGTGACCGTCGTCCGCCTCCTGCTGCTCGAGGGCGCGCTTTTTGCGGCCTTGGGCGCAGCTCTCGGCCTCGGGTTCATGGCCGCCTTCGCGCGCCTCGTCGGCGCGGGCATCGAGGACACCCAGTGGGCCGGGCTCGGCGCGCTCCTGCAGGTCGACGCCGCGTCGGTCGCGCTCGTTCTCGGCCTTTCGGCAGTGATCGGGCTCGGAGCGTCCCTCGTGCCGGCGTTCAACCTGTCGCGCCGGCCGATCGTGTCGCTGCTGCGCGAGGCGGCTTAGGCAGCGCCCCCCGGTCCTCGCTCATAATCTCGACATGATGCCGCTTTTTCCCGAGGTCGAGCCGTTCCGCTCCTTCCGTCTGCGCGTCTCCGGGATCCACGAACTGCACGTCGAGGAAGCCGGTAATCCATCGGGACCACCGGCCATTTTCTTTCACGGAGGTCCCGGCGCGGGCATCTCGCCCCTTCACCGCCGGTTCTTCGATCCCGCGTTCTGGCGGGTCGTCCTGTTCGATCAGCGCGGCTCGGGGAAGTCGACGCCTCTCGGCGAGCTGCGCGAGAACACGACGGGAGACCTCGTGGAGGACGCCGAGCGCATCCGGACGCATCTCGGCATCGAGAAGTGGCTCGTGTTCGGCGGGTCGTGGGGCTCGACGCTCGGCCTCGCTTACGCCGAGCGGCATCCCGCCCGCGTCACGGGGCTCATCCTTCGTGGGATTTTTCTCGCTCGGAAGTCCGAGCTCGAATGGAGCTTCACGGACGGGGTGCGGCGCATCTGGCCCGACGCGTGGGAAGCTTTCGTGGCACCTCTGACGCCGCGCGAACGAGGGTCCATCGTGCGCGCCTACTACCGCCGCCTCACCTCGGAGGAGCCGGCGGACCGAAAGGCCGCCGCGCTCGCGTGGAACGCCTTCGAGGGGATCGCGAGCCACCTCGTGAGCGACCTCAAGCCTCCCGCGGCGGAGGACATCGAGCGCGAAATCGCGCTCGCGCGCATCGAAGCCCACTACTTCATGAACGAATCGTTCCTCGAGACGGACGACCAGCTCCTGCGAGATGCCTGGCGCCTGCGCGCGCTCAAAGGGGTCATCGTCCAGGGACGCTACGACCTCGTCTGTCCGATGCAGTCCGCGTGGGAGCTCGCGGCCGCCTGGCCCGAGGCGCGCCTCATCGTCGTGCCGGCGGCCGGCCACGCGGCGGACGAGCCCGGCATCGCGAGTGCGCTCGTCGAGGCGACCGAGGCGTTCAAGGCGAGCGTCGTGAAGTAGAGAGGGATCATCCCCGGTCGAGGCGGGCCATCAGGAGCTCGCGCTGCAGGACGAGCTCCCTCGGCATCGTGGCCGCGAGCTTCGTGAAGAATTCTTCCTGATCCGCGAGCTCGACCTTCCAGGCCTCGATGTCGATGGACTCGGCTTCGTCCACGTCCTCCAGCGACACGGACATGCCGGAAAGGTCGAACTCGGCCTGGTGCGGGACCCAGCCGAGGGCGGTCTCCCAGCCCCCGGTGCGGCGGTGGGCGCGGTCGATGATCCACTTCAGGACTCGCATGTTCTCGCCGAAGCCGGGCCACAGGAAACGCCCGTCGTCGCCCCTGCGGAACCAGTTCACCTGGAAAAGTTTCGGCAGGTCCCTGATGGACTTCGGCATGTCTAGCCAGTGGTCGAAGTACGTCCCCATGTCGTAACCGCAGAACGGGAGCATCGCCATCGGGTCGCGGCGCACGACGCCCACTTTTCCCGTGGTGGCGGCGGTCGTCTCCGAGCCGAGCGTCGCGCCCATGTAGACGCCGTGCACCCAATTGAAGGCCTGGACGACGAGGGGCACCGTCGTGGAGCGGCGGCCGCCGAAGACGATTGCCGCGATGGGCACGCCCTCGGGATCGTTCACGTGCGGCGACAGGTTCGGGTTGTTCGTCATGGGCGACGTGAAGCGGCTGTTCGCGTGGGCCGCCTTCTCCGGAGAGCCCTTCTTCCACGGGCGGCCTTGCCAGTCGACGAGCTCTTCGGGCACCTCGCCGTCCTTGCCCTCCCACCACACGTCGCCGTCCGGGGTCATCGCCACGTTCGTGTAGATCGTGTCTTTGCTGATGGTGCGCATCGCGGTAGGGTTCGTGGCCTGGTTCGTCCCGGGCGCCACGCCGAAGTAGCCCGCTTCGGGGTTGATGGCCCAGAGCCGGCCGTCCGGGCCGGGACGCATCCAGCAGATGTCGTCGCCCACCGTCCAGACCTTCCAGCCGTGGAAGCGCTTCGGCGGGATGAGCATGGCGAAGTTCGTCTTGCCGCAGGCGCTCGGAAACGCCGCGGCCACATACGTCGTCTCGCCGTTCGGATCCTCGACGCCGACGATCATCATGTGCTCGGCCATCCAGCCCTCGCGCCGGCCGAGATACGAGCCGATGCGAAGGGCGAGACACTTCTTTCCGAGAAGGGCGTTCCCGCCGTATCCGCTGCCGATCGACCAGACGGTGTTGTCCTCGGGGAAGTGGCAGATGAACCGGCGGTCGGGATTCACGTCGAGCGTGCAGTGGAGTCCCCGGTTGAAGTCGCTCGAGCCGCCGAGCGCATCGAGCGCGCCCTGGCCCATACGCGTCATGATCCCCATGTTCAAGACGACGTAGATGCTGTCCGTGAGCTCCACGCCGATCTTCGCCATTGGCGACCCGAAGGGCCCCATGACGTATGGCACGACGTAGAGGGTGCGGCCGCTCATCGAGCCGTCGAAAAGCCGGCCAAGCTTCTGGTACGCGTCTTCCGGCGACATCCAGTTGTTCGTGGGGCCTGCTTCCTTCACCGTTCTCGTGCAGATGAAGGTGAGCTGCTCGGTGCGTGCCACGTCGTTCGGGTTGGAGCGATGGAGGTAGCAGCCCGGCAGCTTTTTCTGATTGAGCGGGATGAGGATTCCGAGGCGTACCGCTTCGCGCGTCAGCGCGTCCTTCTCGGCGGCCGATCCGTCGCACCAGACCACGCGATCCGGCTTCGTGAGCCGAACGCATTCCTCGATCCAGGAAAGAAGATGGGCGTTCCGAGAAAGCGGGGTGCCGATGCCGGTCGCGAGCGCTGAGCTCATGGGACTCCTGGGGCGTCGGCCGCACGGCCGGCGCGCAGCCGAAAAATAGCACGCGTGCGTTTTCTGCTACGGTGATGAGGTGCATCGGCTCGTGCGCCTTTACCCCAGGAAAGTGGGCTCTCTCGCGGTGGGAGCCCTTGCGCGGATGCGCCTTCCCGAAGGTCTGCGCCGCCCGCTCCTCGGCCGGTTCGCAGCCGCCTTCGGCGCGAACCTCGAGGAGGCCCAGAAAGACCTCGCCGCGTACGTCTCGTTCCTCGATTTCTTCACGCGGCGGCTGAAACCGGGCGCAAGGCCTCAGGCCCCCGCCGTGCCGGGCGGGATCAACTCGCCGGTCGACGGCCTCGTGATCGCCGAGGGCCGCGTGAAGGAGGGGACGCTCCTCCAGGCCAAAGGGCTCCCATACCGCCTCGGCGAGCTCCTGGACGGGGATCCGCTCGCGTCGGAATTCGCGCGCGCGCGCTACACGGCGCTCTACCTCGCGCCGAAGGACTATCACCGCATCCACGTCCCTTTCGCGGGTTCTTGCATCGCGGTGGGACGCGTGGAAGGCGAGCTCTGGCCGGTGAATGCCGCGTCCACGGCCTCGACGCCGCGCCTTTACGAAAGGAACCGCCGCGCTTACTGGATCGCGCGCGGCGCGCGAGAAGCCGACGGCCTCGCGGTGGCCGTTGTCATGGTGGCGGCGACGCACGTGGGCGGCGTCGTCGTGGACCCACGCTGGCTCTCGGGCCGCGTCCTGCCGCGCCACGGCCGGCTCGAGGTGGCGAATCTCCCGTGTGCGAGCGGCGATGACCTCGGCGCGTTCGAGCTCGGCTCGACGGTGGTCCTCCTCGTCGGGGGTGAGAAGGCGGACGCGTGGGATCTGACACGCGGCCTCGGGCCGGTGAAGGTGGGGGAGCGGCTCGGGGGATTCACCGAACCGATGCCCTAAACTCTCCCCGCCAACGTTGAAACGTTCCGCCGTCCGAACAGCCGGACACGCCGCTGTGCTGGCGGTGCTCGCCGCCGTCTCTCCGCTCGCCGCCGCGCCCGGCGGCACGCTGCGCTGGGGCGGCGACGCGGAGGGCGGCGCGCCGTTCGTCGAGGCGGACCCGGCGGATCCCGCGGCCGTGCGCGGCTTCGACGTGGAGATCGCCGAGGCGCTCGCGGCAGGCCTCGGACGAACGCCGCGGTTCGTGCAGGTGGCCTACCAGTCGATCGACCAGTCCGTGGAGCGCGGCGATTTCGACATCGGACTGTCGGGCATGGAGGACACGCCGGCCCGCCGCGCCGCGCTCTCGGTGACGGTGCCGTACTTCGAGTTTCGCGAGGTCCTCGCCGTGCGCGCTTCCGACGCGGGCCGGTTCCGCACGCTCGCCGACTTCAGGGGCCGCAAGGTCGGGACTCTCTCCGGCACGATCGCGTACGACGCGCTTCGCGCCGCCGAGGCTGCACACGCTCTCGTCACCGTGTCGTACGACGACGACGTCCACCCGTACGAGGACCTCGCCCGCGGACGCCTCGACGCGGTTCTCCTCGACCACGTCCTCGCCGTGCGTTCTCTCAAGCGCGTCCCTGGCCTCGCGATCCTGCCCGGCGCGGTCGCGACCGGGCGCTACGTGGGCGTCCTCGCGAAGGAGAACGCCGCGCTGAGGGACTCAATCGACGGCCTGCTGAAGGAAATGATGCGGGACGGGACCCTGCGGAAGATCTTCGAGAAGTGGAACGTCTGGGACGAGGAGCAGGCGGCGTTCCAGGAACAAACGCTCAGGCCGCATTCGGACGCCTTGGCCTTCCCCTCTTCCCCTTCTAAGAAATCTTCTCTTGCGCTCGTTCTTTCTTACTTTCCCTCTCTCTTCCGGGCCGCCCTCGTGACGATCGTCCTGTCCTGCGTGTCCATGGCCCTCGCGGTCGCCCTCGGGATTGGAATCGCGAGCGGCCGCATTTACGGGGGCGGTCTCGCGCGCGCCGTGCTTACGGGCTATGTGGAGCTCGTCCGCGGCACCCCGGTGCTTCTACAGCTCTTCGTTCTCTACTACGGCCTGTCGTCCGTCGTGCGCCTGCCGGCCTTCGTCGCCGCGCTCCTCGGCCTCGGCCTGAACTACGCAGCGTACGAGAGCGAGATCTATCGCGGCGCTCTCGAGGCCGTGCCGAGGGGGCAGCTCGAGGCCGCGCGCACGCTCGGGCTCACGGAAGGGCAGGTGCTGCGTCTCGTGCGCGGGCCGCAGGCCTTCCGACTCGCGCTCGCGCCCATGACGAATGACTTCGTCGCGCTGCTGAAAGACTCCTCTCTCGTGTCGGTGGTGACCGTCGTCGAGCTCACGAAGCAGACGGCGATCTTCGCGACGAACATCGGAAGCTGGGCGCTCCCCGGCGCCCTGTGCGCGGCGCTGTATCTCGCGATGTCTCTTCCGCTCTCGCGCCTCGCGCGGCGTCTGGAGGAACGGTGGAACGCGCCCTCGGCCTGAGCCCGCCCGTGCTGTCGATCAGCGGCCTCCGCCTCTGGCGCGGAGCGATGGAGGTCCTGAAGGGCGTGGACCTGGCGCTCGAGCGCGGCGAGCTCGTCGCGCTCATGGGTCTTTCGGGCTGCGGAAAGACGACGATCCTGCGCGCGGTTGCAGCGCTCGAACCATTCCAGGCCGGTGCGATCCATGTGGACGGGGTGCCTCTCCACCCGGGGCCGATGCCTCGCGAAGGCGCGCTCTCGGAGCTGCGCCGCAAGGTGGGGCTCGTCTTCCAGCTCCATTGCCTCTTCGACCACCTGTCCGCGCTCGACAACGTCACCCTCGCTCCCATCCACGCACTGCGCCATTCGCGCGCCGAGGCGGAAGCGCGGGCGCTCGCGCTGCTCGAGGGCCTCGGCGTCGCCGCTCGCTCGCGTTTGCGGCCCCGCGAGCTCTCCGGCGGCGAGGCGCAGCGCGTCGCGATCGCGCGGGCCCTTGCCGTCGACCCACCGCTTCTCCTGATGGACGAGCCCACCGCATCGCTCGATCCGGCGCGCCGGAACGAGCTCGGAGACTCGCTGGAGACGCTGACCACCCAGGGGCGGACGCTTCTCTTGGCGACCCACGACGAAGATTTCGCGCGGGACTACGCCACGCGCGTCGTGGTCCTTGCAGGCGGCGCCGTCGTGGAGGACGGTCCGCCGAGTGAGGTCCTCGTGCATCCAAGGCATCCCGCCACGGTGCAGCTCCTGCAGTCGAAAGGGAAGAAGGCCTTGTCGGTGAGGGGTGAGGCTCCGCCCCTCTGAGCGGGCCGAAAACGCCTCCCGGATGCCCCCAAGTGCTACCCTTTTTAGGAGCTCATGGCCACCGCAAGGCGCCTCAGACAGTCGATCCTCAAGGACGCGATCCGCGAAAACGTGGACGTCATCGAAAGACGCCTGCCCAGAGGGCTGAGGCGCTCCGACCGCTGGCGGCGGCTCCTCTTCCGGGCGTCGGTCTTCGTCGTCGTGCCGCTCGCCCTTTTCCTCTCCATCAACGCGCTGACGACGGGCCGCGGCGAGCGCACGGACGTCCTCGTCGTGTCTTCTCCGTCTGCGGCGCCTGCGGCGCCTGCGAGCGTCATCAACCCTCCGAACGGCCTCGAGCCCTCGCTCTTCCACCTCGAGGTGCGCTCCGTCGTGATCGACCCGGGGCACGGTGGCGCGGATCCGGGTGCGACGGCCTCCGGCGTGGCGGAAAAAGACGTGACGCTCGATGTGGCGCGGCGCCTGCGGGAGCTCCTCGTCGCCCAGAAAGTTGCCGTGTCGCTCACGCGCGAAGGGGACACGACGCTGTCGCTGCGGGACCGCGTCGTCCTGGCGAACTCGAAGAAGGCCGACCTTTTCGTGTCGATCCACGTGAACTCGCTTCCGGCCGTGAAGGAGAAGCGCGGCGTCGAGACGTATTTTCTCGGCACGACGACCGACCCGCACGTGCAGCGGCTCGCTCTCGACGAGAACCGTGCCTCGGGCTACACGATGGCCGATTTCCGGCGTCTTCTCGAGGGCGTCCTCGCGGACTCGCGGCAGGGCGAGTCGCGGAAATTCGCCGAGGCCGTGCAGGGGGGGCTCGTGACCTCGCTCCGCCCGGTCGTGCCCCGGCTGGAGGATCGTGGCGTCCGAAGCGCGCCCTTCGTCGTCCTCATCGCCACGGAGATGCCGGGCATCCTCGCGGAGGTGTCGACGGTCTCGAACGAGGACGAGGCACGCCATCTCGGGGACCCCGGGTATCGTCAGCAGATAGCACGGGCCCTTTCGAACGGGATCCTCGCGTACGCGGAGTCGCGGAACCATCCGCCCTCCAAACGGAGTTGACATGAGCGGGAAGAAGGACGTTCTCCACGTCGGCATCGACCTCGGCACGTCGCGCAGCGCGATCACGGGGTCGAACGGCGTGCATCACGTCGTCGCGAGCTACGTGGGCTGGCCCCTGGACATGGTGGCGAAGAAGGTCGTGAAAAAGTCGATTCTCTTCGGCGCCGAGGCGCTCGAGAACCGGCCGATGCTCGACCTGCACCGCCCACTCGAGCGCGGCCTCATCAAGCAGGGATCGGCGAAGGACGAGGAGGCCGTGCACGAGCTCCTGAAGCACCTCATCTCGCTGGCCGGGAAAAAGGACGGCCAGTCCGTCCACGCCGTCGTGGGCGTGCCGGCCGAGGCGCTCCGCGTTTCGCGGCTGCACCTGCGCGGCGCCGTCAAGGGGATCGCCGACGCGCTCCTCATCGTGTCCGAGCCGTTCGCGGTGGCCTTCGGGATGGACGCGCTCTTACACACGATGATCATCGACATCGGTGCGGGCACGACGGATTTCTGCGTCATGAACGGCCGCTACCCGACCGAGGACGACCAGCGCACTCTGACGCACGCGGGCGACTCCATCGACGAACAGCTCATGGCGCTCGTGAAGACGAAGTACCCGGACGGCCGCTTCTCGATCCACATGGTGCGCGAGTGGAAGGAGAAGAACAGCTTCGTCGGCAACGCGCCGGGGCCGGTCATCGTGCGTTTCCCCGTGAAAGGCAAGCCGGCCGACGTGGAGATCACCGCCGAGATGAAGAAGGCCTGTGAGAGCGTCGTCGGCCCGATCGCCGAGACGATGCTCGACCTGCTCTCGAAGGTCGAGCCCGAGTACCAGGAGAAGGTGCAGCGCAACGTCGTGCTCGCAGGCGGCGGCTCCCAGATGCCCGGCCTCGCGGCCGAGCTCGAGAAGACGCTCGCCGAGCTGGGCGGGGGCCGCGTGCGCGCCGTCGAGGACCCCGTCTTCGCGGGGTCGAATGGCGGCCTCGCCATCGCGCTGGACGCGCCGGAAGGCGACTGGGAGCCGCTCTCGGCATGAGCCCGGTCGACAGCGGCTTTCCGCGCGATTCCGGGGCGAAGAAGCGGATGCTCCCGTCGGTGACCGACGTCGTGCGCGAGCTCGCCAAGGTCCTCTCCGCGGACCCGGCGGTACTGTTCAAGGGCGCGCGGAGCGCGGTCGCCGAAGAGCTCGCGAAGGTGAAGCAGGGTTTCGAGGCGGCGCCGCTCGAGATCCTGGTCAAGCGGGCGCGCCTGCAGCTGGAAAGGGACGGAGAGGCGACGCCCGTCTCCGACCCCACGCCTCCGCCCATGCCCGTCTTTTCGGCGCGGCCTGCGAGCGGTGTCTCCGCGAAGCGGCCGGCTCCGGACGATCCCTTTCAGGACGTGGCGTCCCGTGCGGAGCTGAACTGGGAAAAGGAGATCCCGATCCAGCCCGAGGACGCACCCTTCCGATCCGCGATCATTCCCATCCCGCACAAGGCGCGCGGGCCATTCGAGATTTCGGCGCCGATCGACGCTCCGCCAAAGGCCGCTCCGGAGCTGGAGCTGGAACCATCCTCCGCGCCGAAGCCGAAGCCGAAGCCGAAGCCGGATTTCGCTCTGCCGCCGCCGGCGCCAGCGGCACCCGAGCGGCTGGAGCCGAAGCCGAGGCCCGCGCCTCCCGAACCCGCACCCGAGAAACCGATGCCGCGCCCCGCAGTCGTGTCCGCGCCCGCCATCCCGCTCGTGAATCCGCGCGAGCCCGAGGTCCCCGAGGCCGCCTCCCGGCCTCGGAGCGAGATTTTCGAAGACCACGACAGCACCCAGCCGGCCATGGAGGAGTTCAGGTTCAAGGCGGCGGAGCGTCCGGCCCCGACACCCGCCCGCTCGAGCCGCAAGAGCTGGCTCGTCGCGCTCGTGGGCGTCCTCGTGATCGGAGCGGCCCTGACTTGGGCCGTGCGCGAGGGCGTCTTCAGGGGCGAGCTCGTCAGGAGCGTCGCGCCTACCGCGCGGAAGAGTCCCGAAGTGGCGCCTCCCGCCAGCGCGGCACCCGCGCCGGCGCCCACGGCCGCGCCAGCTCTCGTCGCGAAGCCGGCGGCTCCGCCGCCGAAGGCTGTTGCCGTTCCGGTGAAGAGGGCGGCGGCCGGTCCTTCCTCGGGCACCGCGGTCCCGAAGGGCCGCGCGGCGGCGCTCCTGACGCCCGACTGGGCGGGAAAGCCGGTTGTCTACGTCATCCACTTCTCGTCGCACAAGGATCGCGAAAGCGCGACGAAAGAGGCGCAGAAGCTCGGCGCCGCGCTCGGCGCTCCCGGACATGCCGTCGAGGTGGATCTCGGCGAAAAGGGGATCTGGTACCGCGTCGTGATGGGCGAGTTCGCCGACGTGGACGCCGCGCGCGCGTTCCGCGCCGACCTCGAGGCGAAGAAGACGCCCGGCATGGGCTTCGTCTACGAGATGCGGGGGCGCTGAGGCAGGCGTCGTCTCCCTCGTAAAGGTCGAGGTCGCGCAGTGAGCGCGGGTGCCGGGCGGGGTTACGCGCCCTCTCCGGAGGAAGGCGTCGCGTGCGCGGCTGGCCTCGCCCTCATTGCGTTGATCGCGGCAGTCCTCCGCATTCTCGGCTGGGGCCACTGGAGTCTGTGGCTGGACGAAGCCATGACGCTCGACTACACCCGGCGCGGCCTTCGCGGACTCTGGGAGATCCTGATCCTCGACGGCAACCACCCTCCCGCGCACTACCTCGTTATCTACGCAGTCCGCAGGGTCTCGGAGTCGGACGCGGCGCTCCGACTTCCCTCGGTTGTTTTCGGCGTCGCGACGACTCTCGCGATTTTCGTGCGGTGCGGAGGCCGTCGCCGCGCCGCCGTCAGCCTAGGCGCCGCGCTGGCGTTCGCCGTCATGCCGCTAGCGGTCCATTACGGTCAGGAGGTGCGCCCCTATTCGATGGCGCTGTGCTTCGTCGCGATGGCGGACGCGGCTCGCGTCACCTGGCGTGAGACACGATCGCGACTCGCGTTCGGCATCTGGGTGTCGTCCAGCGTCCTCGCGGCCTACACGCTGTACATCGCGATCGTCGCCCTCGCGACGATGCTCCTCGTCGAGACTGCGCTGGCATGGCGCCGGCGACGGGAGGATCCGGCACGTCTGCGCGCGGCTCTCGCGGTCGCCGCCTGTACGATCGTCCTGTACCTGCCATGGCTCTGGGCTATTCGCCACGGTCTCCATCAGCCGCCCGGCGAGGCCCCGCAGCTCACGCTCGGCGCGATCTGGGCCGAGCTCGTGGGCCTCGCTGCCGGCCGCGACGAGAACCCCGGCCGCCAGGCGAGCGCCGCTCTCATCTGGTTCGTGTGGATGGCGGGCCTCGTGAGAGCCGAGGGCGAGGAGAGGTGGCGACTCGGGCTCGACCTTGCCGCATTGACCGTGGGCGTTTTGGCGGCATTGTGGTGCGCCCACCACTGGTGGAGCGTCCGCTACCTCGTCGTCGCCTTGCTTCCCCTCTCGCGCGGTATCGGCGAGGCATTCGGGTGGACGGCCGACCTGACTCCCGCACGTGTCCGCGAGGCCGCGGCGGCGGCCCTGGCCGGGACGATCATTCTCGTTCAGGCCCCCGCACTCGCCGAAAACAGAGAGAGCGGGCGAGTGGACTGGCGTCGGGCGGCGGGATACCTCGAATTCGAAGCCGGGAAGGGTCGGCGCGGCGAGATCCTCGCCGCCGACGGCTGGGCCTATTTCTGCCTGCGCGCTCAGATGACACGGCGGCAGGACCCGCGAGACGTGACGCTTACGGGCTCCGTCGCGGAGCTTCAAGCGAAGGTTGCAACGTCGCCCGACGGATGGGTGGCACGCGCCCCCCATTACCGCAATGTGCCGGCAGAGATCGACGCGTTCCTGCGGACGACGTCACCATGGGCGATCATCGATGAAGCCGACGACGTGCACCTCTATCGCTTCGAAAAGGGAACACTGCTTGCGCCCTGACCGGTCTGCCTTGAGATGAAAAAAATAGGGCCGCGCGAACGCGGCCCGAGGCACCCGTGGACGAAAGCCGTCAGAACGACGGCTGGAAAGTCTTGATGACGTCCGCGACGGTCGGGGCCGGCATCCCGGCGAGCGCGGTCACCTTGACGGCGGCGAGGCGGTCCAGGAACGAGGGCTCGGCGACTTCGTACAGGACGCCGGTCGTCACGAACTCCCTCTCGCGCGTGTACGCGAGCGCGGCCGGGCGCGAGGTGGGGTCGTGATCTTCCGGGAGCTGCCTCTGCTTCGCCTTGAGCGTCTTGAACTGGTCGTCGCCGCGCCACGTGACGCACGGGGACATGACGTTCAGGAACGCGAAGCCCCTGTGTGAAAGCGCCTTCACCATGAGCTCGACGGTGCCCTTGAGATCGCCCGAGAACGCGCGGCCGACCCACGTCGCGCCGAACGAGATCGCGAGCTCGCAGGGGTCCACGGCGGGCTCGGGGTTGCCGTAGTGCGTGGACTTCGTCTTGTCGCCCGTCGGAGTCGTGGGCGCGGTCTGGCCCTTCGTGAGGCCGTAGATCTCGTTGTCCATCATGAAGTACGCGATGTCGAGGTTGCGCCGCGCGGCGTGCATGAAATGGTTGCCGCCGATGGCGAGGCCGTCGCCGTCGCCGCCCACCGCGATGACCTTGAGATCGGGGCGGGACACCTTGACGCCCGCCGCGATCGTCAGCGCGCGGCCGTGGACGCCGTTGAAGCCGTAGGTCTCGACGTAACCGGGAAGGCGCGAGGAGCAGCCGATGCCCGAGACGACGACGGTCTCCCACGGCTTGACCTGCAGCTCGGTGAGCGCTCGGTACAGCCCGGTCAGGGCGCCGAAGTCGCCGCAGCCGGCGCACCAGACGGGCTTGAGGTCGGTTTTGTAATCGGCGGGCTTGAACTCGGGAAGCGTCACGGTCTCGCTCATGCGGACACCCTTTCCCCGGCACGCTCGGCCTCGAAGAGCGCCGTGATCTCGGCGTCGACTTCTTCGAGGGTCAGGCTCTTGCCACCCGATCTCTTGAAGATGTGCGTGCGCTCGTGGGGCAGGTCGAGGAACGTGCGCAGGTATTTGTAGAACTGGGCCGAGTACGAAAGCTCGATGACGAGAATGCGCTTGAGGCCCTTCAGGAAGGTCTCGAACTCGTTCTTCGGGAAGGGATAGAGGACTTGCGGCACGAAGGCGGCGACCTTCTGGCCGCGCGCGTTAGCGCGCCGCACGGCCTCGCGGACGACGCCCTTCGACGAGCCCCAGCAGAGGATGCCGACTTCGGCGTCCTCGGGGCCGTAGCGCCGGTGGAACGTGTAGCCGTCGCGGATGGGGCGGAGCTTGCGATAGCGCTTCGCGTTCATCCGTTCGTGGAGGACGTGCAGCGAGGCGGGCCGGCCGGACTCGTCGTGCTCCAGGCCGTTCGTCTGGTAGATCCCGCCGGGCGTGCCGGGCCGCGCCATGGGCGAGACGCCATCAGGGGTTTCCTTGTAGCGCGAATAGTTCGTCAGCTCCTCGCCGGTCGGGAGCCGGCGCTCACGCACAGCATGGACGAGCGAGGCGGGATCGAGCGTCTCGCGCCGCTGCCCGACGAGCTGGTCGGAGAGGACGATGACGGGGATCTGGAATTCCTCGGCGATGTTGAAGGCGTCGACCGTCGTGTGGAAGCAGTCTTCCACGTCCGAGGGAGCGATCACGACACGCGGCGCGTCGCCGTGCGTGCCGTAGAGCGCCTGCCACAGGTCCGATTGCTCGCTCTTCGTGGGGAGGCCGGTGGAAGGGCCGCCACGCTGCACGTCCACGATGACGCACGGCAGCTCGGCCATGGAGGCGAGGCCGAGCATCTCGGTCATGAGCGCGAGCCCCGGTCCGGACGTGGCCGTCATCGCCTTCTGGCCCGCGAAGGACGCGCCGAGGACGGCGCCGATCGCGGAGAGCTCGTCCTCCGTCTGGACGGCCGCGCCGCCCATCTTCGGCAGCCACTCGTCGAGGAACTGGAGAATCTCCGTCGAAGGCGTGATCGGGTAGCCCGCGAAATAGCGGCAGCCCGCGTGCAGGGCGCCGATCGCCGTGGCCTCGTTGCCCGACATCAGGAGCTTGGGCGGTCCCGGCGTGTACCCGAGCTGGCGCTCGGGCATCGGGGGGAGCGTCTGGCCGAGGGCGTGGCCGGCCTCGAAGGCTTTCAGCGCACCCTCGCCGACAGCTGCCTTCTTCCGGCCGAAGCGGTGGACGATCGCGCGGCGCAGCGTGGCCAGCGGCAGACCGAAGAGGGCCGTGAGGACGCCGAGGCCGACGAGGTTCTTGGATCCCTTCGCACCGGAGTCCGTGGACAGCTTCGCGAACGGCAGCTTGATCCAGACCGCTTCGGCGCCGAGGCCGAGGTCCTCGGGGTTGCGGGCGACGGGATCGGCCTCGTCGGACAGGACGACGGTGTTCTTGGCTGGCATGACCTCGCCCTTGAAGCGGGCGAAGTCGGCCCAGCTGAAGACGACGACGACGTCGATGGCGTCGCCGGACTCGTAGATCGGGTCGGCGCTGAGCCGGACGACGCAGGACGACTCGCCGCCACGGATCTGCGGGCCGTAGGCCTCGGTCTTCAGGACGTTGAGCCCTTCGCGCGCGGCGGCCTGCGCAAGGACGTCGCCCATCGTGACAATTCCGTCGCCGCCGGCGCCGACCATGGCGACGGTGAGATCTCGTTTCGGCATGGTGGCCTCGCCTTCTCCGAACGGATCGCCGACTCGCCGGAGGGTCCTTCGGGTGCGCGCCAGAGTGCGTGTGGACGAGGGCCGCCTCAATGGTGCAAACGGATCACCCGTTGAGGCTGCGTCTCAGCCCGAAATCAGCCGCGCCAACGCGTACGCCGCTCCCGAAGCGAGAGCGCCGACGAGAACGGTGCGGAGGGCCTCCTGCGCGGGCGGCCGACCGGTCAGGCGGCCCTTCACGCCGCCAAAGACGGCGAGCGCGGCCAGCGTGACGCCCACCGACACCGCGAGCGCGGACGGGACGGGGATCGCGAGGAGATAGGGGGCGAGCGGGATCGCCCCGCCAGCGACGTACGAGCCTCCGATGGTGAACGCCGAGATGCGTGCACGCTTCGGATCGGGCTCCATGAGGTTCAGCTCCTCGCGCATCATGAAATCGACCCAGCGCGTGTGATCCGCGCAGACGGCGTGCGTGGCCTTCTCCAGCGTGTCGCCCTCGAGGCCCCATCCCCGGAAGACTTTGCGGACCTCCTCCTGCTCCTCGCTCGGAACCTCGGCGACCTCCTCGCGCTCGCGCTTCCGCTCGCTGGCCCAGGTGTCGGCTTCGCTCTTGGCGGCGAGGTAGCCGCCGAGTCCCATCGCGATGGCGCCGGCGGCCAGCTCCGCGACGCCCGCGATGAGGATGACGCGCGCGTTCGTGACGGCGCCGGAGAGGCCGGCCGCGAGCGCGAAGGGGACGGTGAGGCCGTCGGACATCCCGAGGACGACGTCGCGCACGACCTCGGACCCCGAGAAGTGCGCCTCCACGTGGTGGTGGCGGGGCCGGGGGCGGGACGTGCCCTTCGCGTGCGGCGGCGACGCGGTCGTGTGCGGGGGCGGGTTTTCTTTCGCCTTTTCCGCCGTCACGGGTTCGTCTGCCAGATCTCGAGGCTCTTCGTCAGGGCGCGATCGTCGGTCGCGACGAGAGAGACGACCGCTTCCGCCACGTCTTCCGGCTGGATCGCGCGTGCGGGCTCGAAGGGGAGTCCGGACTTCTTCACGAGATCGGTGCTCACGGTCGACGGGAAGACGCACGTGACGCGCACGTTCGACGTCCGCGCCTCGTAGAGCAGGACCTCGGAAAGTCCGGCGAGGCCGAACTTCGACGCGCAATACGCTCCGCCGCCCGCAAACCCGCGGTGGCCCGCGGTCGAGGCGATGTTCACGATGTGCCCGCGCTTTTTCGACTTCATCCCGGGCAGGACGGCGCGCGACATGAGGAACGGCCCGCGCAGGTTGACGGCGAGGACGCGGTCGAAGACGACCGCGTCCATCTTCTCGACGGGGGCGGCCGCGAAGATTCCGGCGTTGTTCACGAGGACGTCCACGGGCCCGAGCTGCTGCTCGACGGCCGCCACGGCGCGCGAGACGGCGCCCTCGTCCGCGACGTCCGCCACCACGACGAACGACGAGGCGCCCGAATCCTTCAGCTCCTTCTGGACCTCGAGGAGGTTTTTCTTCGTTTTCCCGAGAAGAGCGACTTTCGCTCCGGCCCCCGCGAAGGCATGCGCCAACGCGCGGCCGATGCCGCGTCCGGCGCCCGTGACGAGAACGACCCGGCCCTCGAGCTCCATCGGCGCCTCCGGGCAGGATTCTAGAGCCTCTGCGGGGTTCGGGATGGTACCTTGGAGTCGGCCCCGATGGACTCCTCCGTCGACGAGCGACTCGCGAGAGCCGCGACGCTTCCGGCGCCGCTGTATACGGATCCCGCGGTTCTCGCTGCGGAGAAGGCCGCGGCGATGGAGCCTCCGCGCGTCCCGGAGCGCTGATGGAGCTCCGGCGGGTCCTCGGCTTCCGGGACCTCGTCTTCTTCTACACGCTGACGTGCTTCAGCCTCCGGTGGATAGCGACGGCCGCCGAAGCCGGGCCGTCCTCTCTCGTGGTCTGGGTCCTCGCGGCTTTCGGGCTCTTCGTGCCGCTCGTGGCGTCGGTCCTGGAGCTCTCCTCGCGCCATCCGGAGGAGGGTGGGCTCTACGTGTGGACGCGCCGGGCCTTTGGAGACTTCCCGGGCTTCATCGCGGGATTCCTCTACTGGGCGAGCAACCTGCCGTTCTTCCCGGCTCTCCTCTACTTCACGGCCGCGAACGCGCTCTTCCTCGGGGGCGCAAAGGGCGCCGCGCTTCAAGAGAATCGCGCGTTCTTCCTCGCCTTCTCGCTCGGAGGGATCGCCATCGCGACCGCGGTGAACGCGAGAGGCCTGAAGTACGGCACGTGGCTGCACAACGCCGCCGCCGTCGCCACCTGGATCCCGGCGATCCTCCTCGTCGTCTGCGGCGCCGTGGTGTTCGCGCGGTTCGGCTCGGCGACGTCCTTTTCCGCGGCGCATCTCATCCCCTCGGCGGGCCTCAAGGACGCCCTCTTTTTCTCCACGATCGCGTTCGCGTTCGGCGGAATCGAAGCGGCCTCGTTCCTCGGCGACGAGATCCGGGATCCGCGGCGAAACCTGCCGCGCGCCCTCCTCGTCGTGGGCGCGCTCATCACGGCTGCCTATCTCGCGGGGACGGCGAGCCTTCTCGTGGCTCTGCCCGCGAGCGAGGCCAGCGGCCTGACGGGCATCACGAAGGGGATCGCGGCGGCGTCGGCGAAAGCGGGACTGCCGGCGATGGGAACGCTGGCCGCGCTCCTCATCACGCTCTCCGGAGTCGGCGTGACGGGCGCCTGGCTGGCGACGGCCTCACGCCTTCCGTTCGTCGGCGGCCTCGACCGCTTCCTGCCGCCCGCGTTCGGGAAGATCCACCCGAAGTGGGGCACGCCGGCCGTCGCCATCCTCGTCCAGTCGGCTCTTTCGGCGCTCTTCGTGCTGCTCAGCCAGGCGGGGACGGGAGTGAAGGGCGCCTACGACGCCCTCGTCGCCATGAGCGTGATCTCGTACTTCGTGCCGTTCCTCTTTCTCTTCGCCTCCACGATCCGGCTGTCGAAGGCGCCGCTTCCCGAGGACGCGATCCGCATCCCGGGCGGCCGGCCCGTTACCGTCGCCCTCGCAGCCTTGGGCTTTCTCACGACGGCCGTCTCTCTCCTCCTCGCCTTCGTGCCGCCCGGCGACGAGCCGAACAAAGTCTTCGCCGCGGCGAAGATCGTCCTCCTGACGCTCGTTCTGGTCGCCGGCGGCGCAGCTCTCTACGCGTCCTCGGCCCGCCGGCGGCGAATGCTTCGGCCGTAGGCCGCGCGCCTCTCTCCAGGCCGCCTGCTACTCTTTCTCGCCCATGTCCGCCTCGGTCGCGCCCCGCTTCGACCCCGCGCGGCGGCGGGCGGTGACGATCGCCCTGCTTCTCGTCACGGCGCTCGCGTCTTTCGAGTCGACGATCGTCTCGACCGCGATGCCCACGATCATCGGCGAGCTCCATGGCCTGCCCCTCTATTCCTGGGTCTTCTCGATCTACCTCCTCACGTCCACCGTCACGATGCCGATTTACGGGCGCCTCGCGGACGTCTACGGGAGGCGCCGCATCCTGATGACGGCCACGGCCATCTTCCTCACCGGCGCGGTCACGTGCGCGCTGGCACGCTCGATGCCGCAGCTCATCGTGGCGCGCGGCCTTCAGGGCCTCGGGGCCGGCGGCCTAATCCCGATCGCGCTCACCGTTTCCGGCGATCTCTACTCCCTCGAGGAGCGGGCGCGCGTGCAGGCCTTTTTCAGCGGGGTCTGGGGATTCGCGAGCCTCGTGGGCCCGCTCCTGGGAGCATTCCTGACGGTCACGTTCGGGTGGCGCTCCATCTTCACGATCAACGTGCCGCTCGGCATCATCGCGTTCGCCCTCGTCGCGACGAAGATGATCGAGTCGCGCAAGCCAGGGTCCGACCCGCTGGACGTCGCGGGCGCCGTGACGCTGGCGCTCGGCATCGCCGCGCTCCTTTTCGCGGTGCTCCAGAGAGCCGGGGCCGGAACTCTCGGGGCCGGCGTGCGGCTCGTCCTCGGAGCCTCAGGGCTCGTTCTCCTCGCCGTCTTCGCCCGCCTGCAGGAGAGGCGGGAGCATCCGCTCGTCCCGCCGGACCTTTTCCGCCACGCGCGGACCGCGGCTCCATACGTGGGCGGCGTTCTTCTGGGCACGACGATCTACGGCGTCGACACGTTCGTCCCCCTTTTCGTGCAGGGCGCGCGCGGCGGAACCGCGGGAGCGGCCGGGGCGGTCATCACGCCGCTCGTCCTTTTCTGGGCGCTTTCGGCGGCGGCCGCCGCCCGCGTCATCCTCCGGTTCGGCTTCCGGAAGACGGCTCAGGCGGGGGCTCTCCTGATCCTCGCGGGCTTCATCAGCCTGCTCGTCGCGGCCCGGCTCGACGCGCCCGTTTTCGCCATCAGCGCGGCGTGCGGCCTTATCGGCGCGGGCCTCGGGCCGTCGTCGCTCTCGCAGGTTCTCGCGATCCAGAACGTCGTGGACGAGGGCCGCCGGGGCGTCGCGACGAGCCTCGTGCCGTTCTTTCGCACCGTCGGGGGCTCGCTGGGCGTGGGCGCTCTCGGCGGCATCCTCGC
>CALAQS010000231.1 GCA_937888435.1 uncultured Acidobacteriota bacterium | reverse complement strand
CGCCATCTGGAGCGGCAGCAAGTACGTCGTCGGCGACAACGACGGCGTGAGGACGCTGGAGGCGGCGTACCTGTACAAGAAGGGGAGCTAGGGAAGCGTGGGGCGTCGGCCCGGCGTCTACGACGAGCTGATCTCGATCGGCCTTGCCCGCGAGCTGGCTGTGCTCGAAGGATCCGGTTTTCTCATACAGAAGGAATCTGTCGATCCCGCGGACGCACACGTTCGACTCTCAGCGTTTTCGTCCCTCCTCTTGCAGAGAGCTCTTCGCGAACAGAAGGGCGATAGCGCGCTTGCAAACCAATTAAGAACCTGTCGAAAGGTTCTCGTCGAGCTCCAACGACTGAGCGCCGGGGTTGTGGAAGATGACGACTTTCCTCAGGACCCGCCCGAAATCCTTCTTGCTATCTCGGAGCAGACATCGGCGATAGGTCACGGAGGTCTTCCGAGGCGTCCCTCCCTTTCACTCTCAGAGAGTGATCTGCTGATAAATGCGACGGGGGAGCCGGGATTCGGACATCTCCTTGAAGACGAGGTCCCCTCGTCAGATCGAATCGATCTCATATGCGCGTTCATCCGATGGTCTGGCATACGCATTCTGGAAGGCCCTCTGCGTGAATTCCTTAGCGCCGGGCGGTCATTTCGGATTCTGACCACGGTCTATACAGGCTCGACCGAACGAGAAGCACTCGATCGGCTGGTCGATCTGGGCGCCGAGATCAAGGTTTCCTACGACACAGCGGGCACCCGCCTCCACGCGAAAGCATGGCTCTTTCATCGCGAATCAGGATTTTCAACGGCATACGTCGGATCCTCAAATCTCTCCCATTCCGCTCTGGTGGTCGGTCAAGAATGGAATGTCCGCCTCTCTGAGGTACAGACGCCAGCAGTTCTTTCGAAGTTCCGAGCGTCCTTCGACTCGTATTGGGCTAAGCCTGTCTTCGAGACTTATCGACCGGGCGTCGACGCAGAACGTTTCGACGAGGCGATTCAACGGGGGCGCGGCAAAACGACGGCCACGTTCGTCGGGATCGACGTCATACCGAAGAACCACCAGGTCGAGATGTTGCAGGCTCTCCAAACAGAGCGCGAGAGACATGGGCACCATCGAAATCTTCTCGTCGCCGCGACGGGAACCGGCAAGACATACGTCGCCGCACTCGACTATCGTCACTTATGTCGTGATGGCGTTCGACCGCCACTCCTCTTCGTCGCACATCGGAAAGAGATTCTCGAGCAGAGCCTGCATGTGTTCCGGGCGGTTCTGCGGGACGGCAGTTTCGGGGAGCTCTATGTAGACGGGAGACGCCCGGAAGAAGGGCGCCATGTGTTTGCCTCGATTCAGTCCCTCAGCCAGAGGAGCCTGGAAGACATCACTCCGAACTACTTCAGGATCGTGATAGTCGACGAATTTCATCGCGCGGCCGCTGCGACCTATCGACGCCTACTCGACCACCTCCGGCCGGACGAGCTCTTGGGCCTCACGGCCACGCCGGAGAGGACCGACACCCTCGATATTCTTGGTCGATTCGAAGGCCGGCTGGCATTCGAACTTCGGCTCTGGGAAGCCCTCGAAGAAGACATCCTCTGTCCCTTCCAGTACTTCGGGATTCACGACGACGTCGACCTGTCGAGCGTGGCTTGGACCCGCGGCCGTTATGACGACTCGGCGCTCGAGAATCTCTATACCGCGAACGACTACCGGGTCAGGTTGGTCCTGGAGGAGATTCGAAGGCGAATCCTGAACCCCTCCCGCATGCGTGCGCTCGGCTTCTGCGCAACGGTGCAGCACGCAGAGTTCATGGCAAAGAGGTTTTCGGAACATGGCCTTCCCGCCCTTGCGGTCACGGGAAATACGGCGAGCGGCATCCGAGATGCGGCGCGCCGGAGGCTCATAGAGCGGGACGTAAACGTCTTGTTCTCGGTCGACCTCTTCAACGAGGGCTTCGACCTCCCAGAGATCGACACGGTGCTCTTCCTCCGGCCAACGGAGAGTGCAACCGTCTTCTTGCAGCAGCTCGGCCGTGGGCTACGCCAATCCGAGGGGAAGGACTGCTTGACGGTTCTCGACTTCATCGGGAGGGCGAATCGTCGCTTCCGCTTCGAGCTACGCTATCGGGCTCTTACGGGGGCTTCGCGCGCCCAGCTCAAGGAGCAGATTAACCAGCGCTTCCCTTCATTGCCCGCCGGCTGCTCCATCCAACTCGACCGCGTCGCTCAGGACATCGTCCTCGAGAATATTTCACAGGCGATCGGCCATGACTGGGCAAATCTGACTCGTGACCTCATCGAGCTCAAGCGCGACGTGGACCTTGCAACATACCTGAAGGACACCGAACACACGGTCGATGAGCTCTATCGGGGAGGGCGCTCCTGGACCACGCTTCGACGCGACGCCCAGCTACCTTGGCCGGCCGCCGCGGAGGGTGAACGGGAGCTAACCAAGGGGCTCTCGCGACTCCTTCATATAGACGACCCTTCCTGGATCCGTATCGCCCGCACGGTTACTCGTGATTCCGCGTTCCCCGCTGACACACACCTCGAGGAAGCGGATCGTCGAGCACTTGAGGCACTTCTGCTTACGATCTTGGGCGATACGTGCCCCCGTTCTCTACCGGACGCGATGGAAGCGCTTCGTCGGCATCGATCCATCCTTCTTGAGCTTCGTCAACTTCTTCCTCTGCTCGAGTCCGCGGCGACCCACATTGCCATCCCAATAGCGGAACAGGTCGCGATTCTCCCTTCTGTTCCACTCACGCTCCACAGCCGCTATACGCTCGATGAAATTCAGATCGCTATCGGGCGGTCTGGTCTCGAGAACCGGCCTCCCAACCTTCAAGCTGGAGTGCTCTGGGATCGCGGCTCGAACTCCGACCTCTTCTTCGTCACCCTCGAGAAGAGTGAGCGCCACTACTCGCCGACAACTCTCTATCGGGACTATGCGATTTCCCCGGATCTCTTCCATTGGGAATCTCAGAACATGACGCGTGAAGCTGGCGATACCGGACAGCGCTACATTCACCACCGGGAAAGCGGCTCAAATGTTCTCCTGTTCGTGAGACGTCGGAGGAAGGACGGTAACCGCACGGCCGCCTATACCTTCCTAGGCGCGGTTGATTACGTCGAGCACCGGGGAGAGCGACCGATGGCGATCACGTGGCGCCTCCGCCGCCCGATGCCGGCCGACTTCTACCGCGAAGCGAAGGTAGCCGCGGGCTGACTTCCACGGATCTCAAGACACCAGGCTAGGCTCTTCTCCGGGGGTGGGGGATGCCCGATGTCCGCAGGGTTCACGACAGAACTCCAACGGAAATGGCCCTCGCCTATACCGATACGCATCTCTGCTACTGCCCGGTATGCGCTCACCGACTCGGGTACGACGATCCCGGAAGATGGGGGCCGAATTGGCTTCCATTTATTGCGATCACGCGGCCCGACGAGGTCCCGGAGAAGTACTGCGACTCTTGCGAGCGCCTCCTTCCGCGAGACTCGTTGCAGGCAGCCGGGGCTAGACGCCGACGCGTTCTCAGTCCCCGCTCGTCATCCCCAGCGCCGACACGACCGGCCGTTCGCGGCCAGGGACCCTTTCGTGGATGGGACGTTAAGGACGCGAAGGCCGCCGTTCACGCGGACGACGAGGGTGGAGGAACCGCCGCCATCGAGGTTGAGCGCGTCGACGGCCCCGAGCTCCTTCAGCGACTGCTTCAGCTCGTCCAGCGTCACGCCTTCGCTCACGCCCTCCTGCCGCCCGTCTGCGACGATCAACCAGACCTTCTGATGCGCAGAGTCGACGCCGACAGCCGTGCGCGGATGGCGCGGGGACTTGAAGATCTTGTCCGCGAACTCCGTGTCGACCGGCCGCCCCTGCCAGAGGAGGAGAGGGCCCGAGGCGAGGCCGTACGTCGCGCCGCGACACTCGAAGCCCTTCTCGACGCGCACGTTCCGCCCCTCAACGCAGAGCCCCGCGTTGCTCAGGCCGAGCCCCGGGCCCTTCGGCGAGATCGTCCGGCCCTCGAGGATCAACCCCCCGACGGCCTCCGCGCGCTCGCCCGCCTCCGGATACCGGCTGGCGGGCACCCGGAAGAAGCTCGCGTTCACGGCGACGGAAAAACCGGCTTTCGCCGCAAGCTGGCTGACGGTCGTGGCGATCAGCCAGCCGTCCGGGGCCGATTGATTCGCAACCAGCTTCAATACGCCCGGCGCCTTCGTGAGATCGATCTCCACGACGTGCATCACGAGGGGCGACGGCTGAGATCGCACGATCGTCCGATGCGTGACGCCCGCCGAGATCGACTCGGCTGCGTTTGCGCGCGGCGGCGCCGCCTCGCGCGCGCAGGCCGAGAGCAGGACGGGGAGAAGAATTCCAAGGACCGGGAGGGTGCGCCGGCATTTCCGCAAAGAGTTCGAAGCCTCAGACCCGGCGGGAATCGGCCAGGATCCGGTTCAGCGAGAGACCCGGCACCCTCTCGAAATGGCGGACGTTGCCCGTCACGAGCTCGAGGCCGTGATGGAGCGCCGTCGCGGCGATCTAGAGATCCGCGTCGGCCAGCGGCCGGCCGCCCTTCCTCAGGGTCGCCTCGATCTGCCCGTAGACGCGTGCGAATCCACCCTCGCCGAGATGACCGGAACCCTCCTCATGCGCCGGGCTGGACGAGAGGGAGGCCCGCTTTGCGCGCGGCCGCCCTCTGGCGGTCGTCGTACGACACGAACGCGAGAAGGTCGGCCCCGAGGGAGAGCGCGGACGCGATGTGAATCGCATCCAGCGTCCGAAGCTCCTTGGGCGCGAGTCGCGCGGCTCTTTCGAGGACGTCCTGGTCCACGGCGAGCAACGCGACGCCGTCCAGAACGAGCCGCGCGTGATCCGAGAGGCCGCTGCGCGGCGAGAGGCGGCCGACCGCCCGGCGCACCTCCGTCACGGCGAGCGCGGACGTGACGGCCGCCGGGTGCGCCGTCACCCAGGCGCGCAGCGCAGCACTCTCCGCCTCGCGCACGACGAGCTTCACGAGCGCCGACGAGTCGAGATAGACGAGCTCCGCCTTCACCGCTCGTCGCGTTGCCGACGAAGCGCCTCGCTCGCCGTCAGTCTCCCGCCCACCGCTCGCGGAGAAGGCAGCTCGGCGAGATCCAGCCTCGGCGGCGCGGCGCGGCCGGACGACACGAGCCTTTCCAGGGCGCTGCCGTGCCCCGGAAGCGGCGTGAGTAGCGCGATCGGGCGACCGCGCTCGAGCACCCTCAGGGTCCGCCCGGCCTTGACGAGGCGCAGATGGACGCTCAGGTTCTGCCGCAGGTCGCGAACGTTCACGGGGTCATCCATGACGCACATGGTAGCACATGAACCTCGGGGCACGAAACCTCTTTCCTCGAGGTCTCATACCCTGCAACTGTCGACCAGATTCCGGTTCAGGGAGAGACCCGGCACCCTCTCGAAATGGCGGACGTTGCCCGTCACGAGCTCGAGACCGTGATGGAGCGCCGTCGCCGCAATCTGGAGATCCGCGTCGGCCAGCGGCCGGCCACCTTTCCTAAGCGTCGACTCGATCTGCCCGTAGACGCGTGCGATCGCGACGTCGAACGGCAGGATCGTCAGGCTCGGAAGGACACGCGTCTCGATGTTCGAGACGTGAACCGACGCGCGCTCGGAGCCGAACGCCCCCTTGTAGAGCTGGGCCACGACGACGGCGCTCGTGAATTGATCCTCGCGCGGCACCGTGCCCAGCCACCGTACGTAGGCTTCTGCGGGGCGCTTCCGAAGCACCTCCGAAATCGCGTCCGTGTCGAAGAGAAACGCCACTCAATCCCGGCTGAGACGAGCCCGCCGGCGAGGCGGTGTCCGGCGGACGGCGTCGACCCGGTCCGCCAGATCCTCTGAGCCCTTCCAGCCCCCCGAGACGCTCGCGAGACCTTTCTCGGGCCCCACCGCCCTGAGGCGGCGCAGCCGCTCGACGTCGCCCGAGGAGACCACCGCCGCCACGTCCCGCCCGTGCCTGCGAATCACGACGATCCCGCCCGCTTCGGCCTCGCGCACGACCTGCGAAAAGCGGGCCTTGGCCTCGGATATCGGATGAACGGGTTTGGCGCTCATAAGACCTCTCTGACCATTTTGACCTTTTCAAGGGTCCTGGGTCAACCCCAAGGGCCAGGAGCAAAGGGAGGTAGAATGGAGGAGTTGTGGAGGAGACATGGCCACGCTCAACGTAAAGAACTTCCCCGACGACCTCTACTCGAAGCTGAAGAAGCGCGCGAAACAGGAAGGGCGATCGGTTTCATCCGAGGTGACTCAGCTTCTGGCCCGGAATCTGAATCGCCCCAGAAAATACACTGTCGACGACCTCAAGGGCCTGGCGGGCCCCTGGAAAGGCGTCGACGTCGAAAAGTGGATAGATCGCGAGCGTGACTCCTGGTGAGCGCGGCTCGCCTCGTTGCTCTCGACACCCCGGTCTGGATCGCGTTCATCGAGCAGAAGTCGGCCTTCCTTGCCGACGTCAACCCACTCTTCGAGAGCCTGAAATCAGGGCGCGTGCGAGTGGTCACGTCGTCGGTCGGGCTCATCGAGATCCTTACGGGTGCGCTTCTGAGAGGTGACGAGCTTCTGGCGAGGCGTGCCGAGGAGGTTCTCACGGGTCTTGACGGATCGACCGTCGTGCCGGTCACTCTCGAGGTCGCGAGGCATGCTGCTCGACTTCGCGCCGCCTACGGGCTTCGGACGCCCGACGCAATTCACCTCGCAACAGCCGTTGCGGCCGAGGCGGCGGAGTTTGTCACGACCGACCGCCGACTCGCACGCGTGAAAGAGATCGAGGTCCGCGTGCTGAAGGCGGCTTCGAAGGTCTCGAAGCGCTGACTACTTCTTCCGCAGCTCCATCAGGACCTGTTTCGCGATGGCCTTGAGCGTGTC
>CALAQS010000230.1 GCA_937888435.1 uncultured Acidobacteriota bacterium | reverse complement strand
GCTCGGCGACATCGTCCCAGTCAGGGCGGCGGCGGCCTGATCGTTCGGCGAACGATTTATTCCGATCCCTCCAGGAGGAGGAGGTCCGACAGTGTCACGGCTTCAGCTTTGACGCCCAGTTCGCGACGATATGGATTCCATGCTGGTGTGAGCCCGGACCGGCGCTTCGAATCAGAAAGCGCCCGTCCGGACCCACTTCGTAATCCGGATCGCCGATGAAATCGACAGAGAAGAGAGCGACGGGCGGTCCGGCGTCGAAACCGTGATCGAATCGAACGGCGGATGCCATGAGCCGGCCCTCCGCGAAGAAGTAGAGTTCCCTGCTATTTCGACTCCAGCGCGGCGCGCTACCGCCCGACCTCGACACCTGCCGCCGCTCTCCCGAGCCGTCAAAGGGACGAACATAGACCTCCGGGCTCCCGGACTCCGACGAGACGTAGGCCACGAACCGGCCGTCCGGAGAGAACCGTGGATCGGTCTCGTCGAATGGCGTAGCCAGAAACGCATAGGGCTTCCTCTCTCCGGTCAGAGGCAGGACCGCGATGTCGCGCTGGTTCCCATGCTGCTCGATGTAGAGCAGAAACCGACCATCGGGAGAGACGTCCGCGGGGGCCTTCACGGAGCCGGTGTGGAGGAACAATTCGGTCTTCGTGGCGGTCAGATCCGTTCGGAAGAGGTCCGGCATCTCCCCTCCGGGATCTCCCGAGAAAAACAGAAGGCGGCCGTCCGGGGACCAGACCGGGTGCATTTCGCTCGCGGGATCGAAGGTCACGCGAGCGGCCGTGCCCCGCTCGAGGTCGTGGACCCAGATGTCGGTTGTTCCGAGGCGCGGATCGATCAGCGCCACCGCCAGGTGTTTCCCGTCCGGCGAGAGCCGCACGGTCGTGTAGGCGTCCAGACCTCGAACGAACCCGAGTTCCCGGCCCGTCCTGTCGAACCAGACCAGACGCGAGGCCGGCGCTCGCGCGGAGAAGGCGATCACGGGAGCGCGTCCCGCGGCCGAGACCGAGGCGACCGCCGTGGGCGCGTACGTCTCGATCTCCGGCACGACTACGAACGGATCACCGCGGGTGAGCGCTCGGTCGGGATCGAAGCGCTGCGCAAAAAGAGCGCCTTCGCGCGCGAGGAGAAGAAAGCCCGGCGGGGCGTACGCAAACTCGGACTCGGCCGCGGCGACGAACCGGACATCAAGAGAGCCGAGCGTGCCGAGGTAGATTCCGCGACGACCCTTCGGCCACGCGTCACCCGCCATGTTGAGAAAGAGAAAGCGACGTCCATCCGGAAGGAAGACAGGCCAGAAGTGCCAGGTCTCCCGCCGGGAGGCGTCGAGCCGGGTCGCGGCGCTCGCCTCTCCACCGGATGCCGGGACGCGGCGGAGGGCACACGCATCTCCCCATTCGGAAAAGACGATCGTCCCATCCGAGCCCCACGTTCCCGTGCCTCCGCGCGCCACGTCGCAGATCGCGATCGGCGGGCCCCCCGAAAGAGAGATCTTTTTCAATTTCCCGTCGGCAAAGAACGCGAGGAAGGCCCCATCGGGTGACCAGAACGGAGAGCTGGCTTCTTCGCTACCCGCGATGCGGATCGGATCCGTTGAATCGAGGGCCCGCACGAAAATCTGATTGGCCCCGGAAGCGGAAGAGGCGACGAACGCGAGCTCCCTGCCGTCTGGCGAGAGGGAGAACGTCGCGCCAACCGGGTTCAATCCGAAAAAGGGGTCCAGCCGGTGGACGCCGAATGCCGATCCGTTAGGGGGCGGGACCTCGAATCGGATCGCGCCGTCGAGAGCCGGTCGCGATGCCCGCGAGCCGAGGCTCCAGACTGCAGCGAGAGCAAGCCCGAGGGCGGCCGCGACGACCCATGCGACCACCTCGCGTTTCGGGCGACGCGCCCGCACCAAGGAAATGCCTTCCGATCCGCTCTCCCGGATCCAGGCGAGCTCGCTGGCGACGTCCCGCGCACTCTGCCAGCGTTCTTCGGGGTCCTTGGCCAGGCACTTAAGAACGAGCCGATCCAGGACGGTCGGCGTCATCGGCTGCACCTGCGAGATCGGCTTCGGCTCGTCCCGCATGATCGCCGAGATGAGCGAGGCGTGACTCTTTCCCTCGAACGCCTTCCGCCCCGTCGCCATCTCGTAGAGCACCGCCCCGAATGAAAAAATGTCCGAGCGCGGGTCGGCCTCCCTGCCCTCGAGTGTCTCCGGCGCCATGTACTGGACCGTCCCGAGAATCGTTCCCTTCTGGGTGAGGTTCTTCGGAACTTCTGTGGGGAGAGAGGTGGACGACGACGCCTGGATCGACAGGGGAGCCGACTTCGCAAGACCGAAGTCGAGGAGCTTGACTCCCGACTGGGTCAGCATGACGTTGCCGGGCTTCAGATCCCGGTGAACGATGCCCGACCGATGGGCGGCATCGAGGGCCGAGGCGATCTCGACTGATGTCTTCAAGAGCTGATCGAGCGCCATCGGACCCTCGAGCAGACGCTCCGCCAGGGTTTGCCCGTCGGCCAGTTCCATGATGAGGAGATGCCGCGCCGGGGAACCGGGAGAACCGGGGATTTCTTCGAATGAGTAAAGGTGGGCGATGTTCGGATGGCTTACTGCCGCCAGCGATTTCGCCTCACGTTCGAAGCGCGTGATGCTCTCTTTGTTTTCGAAGAATTCTTCCGGCAGCACCTTCAGCGCTACGTCTCTCCCGAGCTTCGTGTCCTTCGCCCGGTACACCTCTCCCATGCCACCTGCGCCGAGCGGCGCGAGGATCTCGTACGGGCCGAGGCGGGCGCCGGCGGCGAGCGTCAAGCAGCTCTCCTCATCGCGCGCACCTCGCACGGTCGACGCCCGGGACCCCCTCGGCCGTCATGAGGCTGGAGACCTGCTCCCATTCCGCGAGGCAGATCTTCTTTCCGTCGGGCGAGATGGCGAAGGTCTCGGCGGCCCAGTCCGGGTCGAAGCCGGCGAGCGGCCGGCGCGTCGCCGCCGTGTCCCGGCCAGGCAGGAATCCCTGGACGAAGATCCCCAGGCGGCCTTTTCCGTCGACGGAAGCGAAGGCGATGGCCTTTCCGTCGGGCATCCAGCGCGCGCGCCCGGAGTTCTGCTCCGCGCGTCGCGTGGTGGCTCCCAGGCGGATCGAGAACGGCACGAGCGTCCCGTCGGAGATCCGGACCACCTTGACCGCGCTGTCCTCCGTCTGGCGCGCGAACGTGAAGAGGGCGTACTGGCCGTCTGGCGAGACCTCGGGCCATTCCCCGAGGCCGGAGAAGAGCATCGTCTCCTCGGCGCCGTCAGGCCGGACCTTCCAGATGCCGAATTTCTTCTGATTCCCCGACGCGTAGACGATCCACTTTCCATCGGGCGCGGCCGTCGCGTTTTCCGCGTCGAAGCCGTCGTGCGTGACCTGCCGCGCCCCGCTGCCGTCGGCGTCGGCCATCCAGATCTCGAAGTGACCCGAACGATCCGAGCTGAAGATCAGATGCTTGCCGTCCGGCGTGAAGGCGGGGTCGTAGTCCACCGCGGGGCTGTCGGTGAGGCGTCGGACGGCGCCGGTCCGCGGCTGGAGGCTCCAGACGTCGACGTTGCCGCCGCGAAGCGCCGAATAGAGGATCCACTCGCCGTCAGGAGAGTACCGGGGCTGGCGGTTCATCCCCAGGCCGCGAGTGAGCCAGGCGCCCGGCGCGGCGACGCCCGCCGTCGAAAGCTCGCGGAGATTGACGCGATTCGAGTTGACGTCGAAGACGAGTCGGCCGGAGCCCAGCACGTCGATTGCCGAGACGCGGCTCGGACTCTCGAGCACGGAGGCGTGAGCGCCCGTCTCGGAATCGATCCGCTCGATCGTGCAGGCGGCGGCATCGAACAGGCTCAGGACTGGAGACGCACGCGCCAGCAGGATCTCGCGTCCCGCCCCGATCCAGACGGGCGAGGCCAGCTCCGCGGCGCGACCGACTCCAAGATCGCGCGTCCCGCTTCCGTCGGCGGCCACCAGGATCGGTCCGGCGTAGAAGGAGGTGGCGCCCAGGGCGTGGGGGAAGCAGACGATCCACTTTCCGTCCGGCGACCAGGACGGCCAGTCGAACGGCACGGTCGTGTTTCGGTAGATCTCACGGCCTGCCCCTCCGTCGGCCAAACCCACCGTGAGCGTCCAGACCT
Source organism: uncultured Acidobacteriota bacterium (assembly GCA_937888435.1). GTDB lineage: Bacteria > Acidobacteriota > Thermoanaerobaculia > UBA5066 > UBA5066 > Fen-183. The sequence goes on along the minus strand of CALAQS010000230.1, from coordinate 7,369 downwards.
GGCGCCCGTCCTCCTTCGCTTCGCGGACCCACGCGAGCCGCTGTCCGTCGCACGAATAGGTTCCGTCGGCGGCGTTGGCGACGAGCCGCCGCGGCTCCCCCCCGAGGACGCCCACCCTGTAGAGCGAGGAGCCGCCGCCTTCGCGCCTGACGAACAGAAGAGAGCTTCCGTCCGGCGAGAAACGCGGCCGGTCGTCCGGACCCGACGTCAGCGGCTGTTCGTCGCCGTCCGGCATCTGCTTGAGCCAGATGCGCTGCCGGCCGTCGCGGTCGGAGACGAAGGCGACGAGCTTCCCGTCCGGGGAGGCCGCGGGAAACCAGTCCCTGCCCGAGTCGGTCAGCGCCCGGACGAGGAGGGGCAGGGGAGCCGGGCCGCGAGCGCGCAGCGCGAGGACTCCAGTCACACCCGCCGCGGCTGCGAACGCGGCCGCAATCGCCCAGGAGAAATAGAGAACCTTCTTGCTCCCTCGCGCGGACACCGCCGAAGCGCTCCGACCTACAGTGGGGTTGGGCGATGCGGTCTTTTCTTCGAAGGGTAATTGGCCGGATGCGCTTGCGGCGGCAATCTCTTCGAGGTCGAGGCGCGCGTCGGCGATGTCGTGGAGGCGCTGCTTCGGGTCCTTCTGAAGAGTCCTTCGAAGGAGGGAGACCACGCGTGGCGGCGTGGCGGGCGGCAGGAGCGCGAAGTCCGCTTCACCTCGAAGAATCGCGGCGAGCGTGTCGCTGACCGTCTCGCCCTCGAAGGCCCTCTTCCCCGTGAGCATCTCGAATAGCACGCACCCGAACGCCCAGACGTCGGCCCGCTTGTCGAGCGACTTGCCGCGTGCCTGCTCGGGACTCATGTAGGCGGCCGTGCCGAGGATCATTCCCGCGGCTGTCGCACGTGCCGTGAGCGTGGGGGACTGCGTGAGGCCTCCCGCCGAGCCCCCTTTTGAAGAAACTTTCTCCCCCTCGAAAGCCTTTGCGAGGCCGAAGTCCAGCAGCTTGACGCGCCCGTCCTCGGTGACCTTGACGTTGGCGGGCTTGAGGTCGCGGTGGACGATGCCCCTCTCGTGCGCGGCTTCAAGTGCCTCGGCGATCTGCTTTGCGAACGAGAGAGATTCGTCGAGCGGAAGAAAACCGGTGGCGATCTTCTGGTCGAGACCTTCGCCCTCGACGAGCTCCATCGCGAGGAGGTGGCGCCCGGAGACTTCTTCGAATGAATAGAGGATGGCGATTCCCGGATGATTCAGGCTCGCGAGCGTGCGCGCCTCGCGCTCGAAGCGCGCGCGTCTGTCTTCGTCTTCGAAAAGTTCCTCCGGCAGGACTTTCAGGGCGACCAGCCGGTCGACGCGCGTGTCGGTCGCCCGATAGACCTCTCCCATGCCGCCCGCGCCAAGGGCAGAAGTCACCTCATAGGGCCCTAACCGTGATCCCGCCGCGATGACCAGCGCGCGAAGTCTAGCGCCCCAGGCCGGTGCCGCGTGAACGGCAGGCATAGAATCTTCGCTTGGCGGCGAGGCTTAGTTCGGGAGGAACCGGAGTGACGGAAGGCCAGGAGCCCGAGGACTCCTCGAGTGCCGGCATTCCCCTCTGTGTCGATCTCGACGGGACCCTGATCAGGGGCGATCTCCTTTACGAGGCGCTCGCGCGGCTTTCGAAAAGAGGGCTCGTCCCCCTGATTCAGGCCCCTTTCTGGCTCTCGAGGGGGAAGGCGGGCTTCAAGAGAGAGGTCGCGAACCGGGTGGCGCTCGAACCTTCCTCGCTCCCTTACGACGAGCGCCTGATCGAATTCCTGCGCGGGGAGAAGAGACGCGGGCGACGTCTCGTCCTCGTCACCGCCTCCGACCGGCGGTGGGCCGAGCAGGTGGCCGCGCACCTCGAGCTCTTCGACGAGGTAATGGGAAGCGACGGCTCGACGAACCTCGTGGGCGAGACGAAGGCGCGCGCGCTCGTAGAGCGCTTCGGCGACCGGGGATTCGACTACGCGGGAAACGGCCCGGCGGACCTTCCCGTCTGGAAGAAAGCGCGGCGCGCCATCGCCGTGAACGCGCCGCCCGCGATCGAGAACGGCCTGAGGCAGGATGGGAATCTGGCGGAGTCGTTCCCGTCCGTTCCTCTGACGGCGAAGACGCTCGTCGAGGCGATCCGGATGCGCCAGTGGGTGAAGAATCTTCTCGTCTTCATCCCGATCGTCACCGCCCACAAGCTTCAGGACGGAGCGATCCTCGCGGCGGGGGCTCTCGCGTTCGCGGCCATGTCGCTCTGCGCGTCGGGCATTTATCTGCTCAACGATCTCCTGGACCTGGATTCCGACCGAAAGCACCCGAAAAAACACGGCCGGCCGATCGCGAGCGGCAGGCTGCCGATCCCGTACGCCGTCGTCCTGTCACTGGTCCTGATGGCGTCGGGTTTCGCGATCTCGCTGTATCTTCCGGTCGACGCCGTGAAGCTCATCGGCGTTTACCTCGTCGCGACGACCGCGTACTCCCTGTCTCTGAAGAGACGGGTGCTCCTCGACGTCTTCACGTTGTCGTTCCTCTATACCCTTCGCGTCCTGCTCGGAGGCGCCGCCACGGGTCTTCTCCTCTCGCCGTGGTTTCTCGCGTTCTCGGTCTTCACGTTCCTGAGTCTCGCGTTCTGCAAGCGAGCCTCCGAGCTCGTCCGGCTGAAGAGATCCGAGGCGATCGAGGCCCATGGGCGTGCGTACTTCACGTGGGATCACCTTGTCGTGCAGACGTGCGGCATCACGAGCGCGTACCTGGCCGCGATCGTCCTCGCGCTCTACCTGCAGAGCGACACCGTGAGGCGCTTCTACGCGAGCCCGGCGTGGCTCTGGCTCCTCGTGCCCGTCTTCCTCTACTGGATCAGCAGGATCTGGGTCCTCGTCAACCGGGGCGAGATGGACGAGGATCCGGTGCTCTTCGCGACCCGCGACCGCGTCACGTATCTGACCGCGCTCCTCGGCGCGGCGGTGCTCGTCCTCGCCACGTACGGGCCCTTCAACCTTCCCGGGGTCCAGCCGTGAGCGCGCCTCCGCTTTTCTTCTTCGATCTGGACGACACGCTCGTCGACCATCACGCCGCCGAGGAGGACGCTCACCGCGAGACGCATGCATCCCACGCGTCGCTCTTTTCGGGCGTCGCATTCGACGACTGGCTCGCCGCGTATCGCCGGAACAACCTGCGGCTCTGGCACGAGTACGGGAAGGGCGAGATCGACCGGCCGACACTCGCGACGCGGCGCTTCGCGCTGCCGCTCGCCGATCTCGGCCTCGACATCGCGGGAGGCGCCGCGGTGAGCGCCTTCTACATCGGCGCCTACAACCGCAACTGGCGGTTGATCGAGGGCGCCGAGGGCGTGCTCGCGCACGCCGCGGAGCTGGGCGTCGTGGGCATCCTCTCGAACGGCTTCCGCCAGACGCAGCGGGCGAAGATCGCGCGCTTCGGTCTCGACCGCTGGGCACGGCACGTGATCTTGTCGGAGGACGTCGGGGCCATGAAGCCGTCGCGGGCGATCTTCGACGCCGCCTGGAAGGCCGCGGGCGGAGAGGTGCGGCGCCGGGTGTACGTGGGAGATTCCTTCGCGACGGACGTCGTCGGAGCGAAGGAGGCGGGCTGGTTTCCGATCTTCTTCGACCGCCATGGCAAGGGGGCGCCCGAGCCCGTGGTCTTCGTGACGCGGCTCGCCGACCTCAAGCCGCTGTTCTAGGGTGCGGCCCGCTACCGGCTGCTCTTACCCGGGGCCGAGGGCGGCGTCATCGCGGAGGGAAGCGTCTTCTTCATCGCGGCGAGCACGGGCTCGTTACCCGCGGGCGGCTGGAAGCCGTGGTGCGTGAGGATGTGCCACAGCCGCCCGACGACGGCCTCGGACTGCAGAGGCTTGGCCATGACGTCGGTCGCTCCCGTCTGGATCGCGAAGGCGAAGTGGCTGCGGTCGATGCGCGCCGACGTGAGGACGACGGGCAACGCGAGCGTGGCGGGCTGGGCCTTGATCACGCGCGTGACGTCGAAGCCGTCCATTCCCGGAAGCGAGATGTCCATGAGGACGAGGTCGACGGTGTCCTTGAGCAGCCGCCCGAGCGCCTCGGGACCGTCCTTGGCCTCGAGCGTGCGGCAGCCGTGCCGGCCGAGCACGTCGGCGAGGCGCTTGCGCTCTTTCACGTCGCCTTCGACGAGGAGGACGACGGGCGGGCGGTTCTTCGCCTCGACGGGCATCGCGCCCGAGGTGGCGTGCAGTGCGGACGGCGGCATGGCGGGCGTCGGCATCGAAGCGAGCTCGGGATGCGTTCCCCGGCTCGCGGGCGTCTCGATCGGCATCCCCGGAGCGCTCGGGAACGTGACGGCCGGAATGGCCGGGTGCGGCGCCGACACCACCGACACGGCGCCGGACTCGAAGGGGCGAAGCATCGCGAGCTCGGCCTCGAGATCGGCCGCGGAGGCGAACCGGGACGACGGTTCCTTTGCAAGGGCCTTGTAGGTGATCGCGATGAGCTCGGGCGTGACGTCCGTCGCCTTGCGCAGGTCGTTGGGCGGCGGCTCCGAGACGTGCTTCATCGCGATCACGAGCGGCGACTCGCCGTCGAAAGGGACATTGCCCGTCAGGATCTCGTAGGCCATGACGCCGATGGAGTAGACGTCGCTGCGCGCGTCCGTCGGGCGTCCGAGCGCCTGCTCGGGCGACATGTAGTGGGGTGTCCCCACCATCACGCTGTCGAGCGTGAGCTGCTCGGTCGTCTTCCCGCGCGCGAGGCCGAAGTCGAGAATGGCGACGGCCCCGCTGTCCTCGACCATGACGTTCTGAGACTTGAGGTCACGATGGATGATGCCGAGCTTGTGCGCGGCCTCGGTTCCGAGGGCGATCTGCCGAAGAATCGAGATCGCGCGCGCCTGCGGCAGCTTTCCCTCGATCTGGATGATCGTCCTGAGGTCCTTGCCCGGGACGTATTCCATCGTGATGTAGGGGAAATCGTTGCTCGTTCCGAAATCGTGAATGCGCGCCACGTTCGGGTGCTTGATCTTCCGGTTGAGATTGATCTCGCGCTTGAAGCGCTGGAGGAGCTGCTGGTCGTCGGTCTCCCAGTCGGGAGACAGGACCTTGATGGCGACGACGTCGTCGAGGTCCAGATCCTGCGCCTTGAAGACGATCCCCATGCCGCCGCGGCCGACGGTCTCCTGCCATCGGTAGCGCGTCAGTCCCTCGAAAAAGCGTTGGCGGAGGCGTTCCAGGTTCATGCGTTCGCGCCGGGAGGGCGGTCTGGTGCGTAGGGTACAACGTCAAGAGCCGCTTCGCGTGACCCTCGAGGCGGCGTCGCCCGCGAGAAGATAGAATTTTGCGTCCGTGACCGCGCCCGCCCCGATGCTCGCGACGCGCGTGGACGTGCCGTTCACGCGGCCCGGCTGGGTCTTCGAGCCGAAGTACGACGGCTGGCGCGTCGTCGCCGCGCGCCGCCGCGGCCGGGTGTCGCTCCTCACGCGCGGGGGTCTCGACCTCGCGGGCGAGCAGCCGGAGATCGCGCGGGCCGTCGCGGCGCTCCCGGGCGGGGACCTCGTCGTGGACGGCGAGATGGTCGTCCTCGACACGCGCGGCGTCTCGAGCTTCCGGCTCCTGCAGGAGCGGAACGAGCCCGGCGCGAAGCGGCCTCTGCTCGTGCTCTTCGACTGCCTCGAGGCGGACGGAGGCTCCCTCTTCTCGCGCCCGCTCTCCGAGCGCCGGGCCGTGCTCGAGGCGCTCCTCGGGAAGAAGCCGCGCCCGCCGCTCGCGCTCGCGGCGCGCCTCGGGAGCGACGGAATCGCCGCTTTCGCGAAGGCCGTGAAGAAGGGCTGGGAGGGCGTCGTCGGCAAGGACCTCGCGGCGCGCTACGAGGCCGGCCGGCGTTCGCTGCGCTGGCTGAAGGTGAAGGCGCGTCGCGAGGCCGAGCTCGTGATCGGCGGCTTCACGCTCCCGAAGGGCTCGCGCCTGCACTTCGGGGCGCTCCTCGTCGGGCTGTTCGATGGGAAGGTGCTCCGCTACTGCGGCTCCGTCGGGACGGGCTTCTCTGACGAGGTCCTTCTCGGGCTCCTCGAGAAGCTCCACCCGCTCCAGCGGGACGCCTGCCCGTTCGCGCCCGTCCCACGCGAGGTGAAGGACGCGACGTGGGTCGCGCCGAAGCTCGTCGCGCAGGTGGCTTACTCCGAGTGGACGGGCGACGAGAAGCTGCGGCAGCCTTCGTTCCTCGGGCTCCGGACGGACAAGAAGCCGATCCAATGCCGGTGGGAGGAGCGCGAGCGCTGAAACGAAGATCACGTGCGGTTACACTTTCCGCGTGGAATTCTGGGAAAGTCGCCGCGTTCTCGTCACCGGAGCGGGCGGCTTTCTCGGGCGCTCGCTCGTTCACGCGCTCGAAGCGCGCGGCCCCGGCGCCCTCCTCGCGCCGACCTCCGCCCGGCTCGATTTGCGCGAGCGCGACTCCGTGCGCGCGTATCTCGCGCACGAGAAGCCGGACCTCATCGTCCATCTGGCCGCGGTCGTCGGCGGCATCGGCGCGAACCTAGCGCACCCGGGCCTCTTCTTTTTCGAAAACGCGATCATGGGCGTCCAGCTCATCGAGGAAGCGCGGCGCGCGGGGATCGGGAAACTCGTCTGCCTCGGGACGATCTGCGCGTACCCCCGACTCACGCCCGTGCCGTTTAAGGAAGAGGATCTGTGGAACGGCTATCCGGAGGAGACGAACGCGCCGTATGGCCTCGCGAAGAAGATGCTCCTCGTCCAGCTTCAGGCGTACCGCGAGGAGTACGGTTTTCCGGGGATCTACCTTCTTCCGGTGAACCTGTACGGCCCCGGGGACCATTTCGACCTCGAGAGCTCGCACGTGATCCCCGCGATGATCCGCAAGTTCCTCGAGGCGCACGAGAGCGGCGCGCGCGAGGTCGTCCTGTGGGGCGACGGCTCGCCGACGCGCGAATTCCTTTACGTAGAGGACGCCGCCGAAGGAATTCTCGCGGCCGCGGAGCGGTATGACGGCGCCGATCCGGTCAACCTCGGCTCGGGGGACGAGATCTCCATCCGGGATCTCGCGGCGCTCGTCGCCCGGGAAACCGGATTCGGCGGCGCCGTCCGATGGGATTCCTCGCGGCCGAACGGCCAGCCGCGGCGGAAGCTGGACGTGACGCGGGCGGAACAGCTCTTCGGCTGGCATTCGCGTGTCTCGCTGACCGATGGCCTCCGCCGGACGATCGACTGGTACAGGGGGCACGCCGGTACCGTCTGACGCCGGCTCGATGCAGGCGACTAAACGTCGGTTCCGTGGTCAAAGACCGGGGAAGAGGTCGACGGTCGCGCCCACGCGCTCGAGGGAGGCGCGAATCAGTTCGCGAATCGCCTCATCGTCGTCGACGACCGCAATCCGAAGC